>CAZBQO010000127.1:0-6490 GCA_964494125.1 uncultured Nitrospira sp.
CAAATGGCAGCCAAAGCTCTGAAATACTCCGGGAGCATCCTTGTCGCCAATATGACTGAATGGGGACAAACTCCCTATATCACCGTCAAAGAATTCTCCGGAATGGGATATCACGTCGTGCTCTTCCCCATGACCGTATTTCGTGTGATGGCGAAGGAAGGCCGAGCGGCTCTCCTGGAATTACAAAAACAGGGAACCCAACAAGCTTTCCTGGATCGCATGCAAACCAGACAAGCGTTGTATGAGGTGCTGGATTATCAAAAGTATGAACGTGTGCCAACGGAATGAAAGAGGAGGGTTGAACTCTCCGAACCCTGAGCATGCATCTGACGGCCGCTTCAGACAGCCTCAGGGCAGAATCTTTCAACAGGCCTGTAAAGAAAGGCAGGTGTGTCATGGAAACGGCTGTTCATAATCCCGGCCTTGACGGGGTGGTGGTGGGGGAATCAGCCATCTGCCAAATAGACGAGACAAGGGGAGGTTTACGATATCGAGGATATGCCATTGAAGATCTAGCCGAGCAGGCGACGTTTGAAGAAGTGTCATATTTATTGCTGCATGGAGATCTGCCGTCATCCCGCGATCTTCAGGAATGGCAGGTAGAGTTGGGTTCTGCCGGATCCTTATCCCCGGTCGTGAGGCAATTTCTCCAAACGGTTCCAGCTTCTGCGAATGTCATGGATGTGCTGCGAACCGGGGTGTCGTTTCTCGGGATGATCGACCCTGAAGCTCAGGATATCTCCCATGAGGCGAATCTCCGAAAGACCGTCCGGTTACTCGCACAAATGCCTCTCCTGCTTTCCTGGGCAAGTCGGACCCGATTCGATCATCCTCTTTTTCAGGCTCCTGCCACAAAGTCGTTTGCCCAAAGCCTCTTGTATCTGTTGACGGGGAATCTCCGGGAAGATCATGCAAGAGAACTGGAGGTCTCTCTTAATCTCTATGCCGAGCACGAATTGAACGCCTCGACGTTCGCTGGTCGGGTCACGGCCTCAACCCTGGCCGATCTTTATGGGGCTGTCACGGCGGCTATTGCGACACTCAAAGGCCCCCTTCATGGCGGAGCGAATGAAGCTGTGGCGGAGATGTTCCATGCCATTCGTGACCCGGAAAACGCGCAAGGATGGGTCCATTCCAAATTGTCCGGGAAGGAACGGGTCATGGGGTTTGGCCATCGAGTCTTAAAACACGAGGATCCGCGTTCGGCTATCATCAAACGACGGGCGAAAGCCTTGAGTCAACATGCGGATGGGACGCGGTGGTACGAAATTGCGGAAATTATTGAACAGACGATGAAGGAAGTAAAGGGGCTTCTCCCGAATCTGGATTTTTATACGGCTGTGGTTTACCTGTTCATCGGAATTCCCAAAGAAGCCTTTACGCCCATTTTTGTCGCAAGCCGGCTGAGTGGATGGTGTGCCCATATCATCGAACAACAGGATCACAATCGTCTGATCCGGCCACGAGCCTCCTACATCGGCCCTCCTGCGCGGGAATTTCTTTTTATCGAGGACCGGTAGGATAAATATAAAAACCCTCGCATGTCGATTTCCGTCATCCTGAGTCAAACGAAGGATCTGTGCCCCAAGCGTATGGCCAGAGGCCAGCCATTTCTTTCAGGGGAAAAGCCGGATAGGAATTTCTATAGTATTGTACCTTCTGGTTAAGATGCCCCTACCTCCCTCGCCTTTTTAAAGGGAGAGGATTGGATGCGGCCGAAGGTGAGGGCTAATTTTAAATTTGAACTACTATATTTGCGACCCGTCGATGATCCTCAAGGGAAAAGATATCAATTGGGAGAAAAACTGGCGGCCGGAAGGCAAAATTAGTCCTTGTCTTGAGCGTATGTCCGAAGAAACCGACCGAGTTGTGTTTTGAATTGGCGTTCGCCTTGATATTCAAAGACAAAGCGGGTTTCAAAGAGAGGGCTTGGATTCAGGTCACGTAAATGGTCCGGTTTCCAGGAAATATTCAACTGGTCAATGACGGTGATAGAGATCGAGCCACTGTTCATGCCCAAATTCCTGGTGGCATAGGATCGGGAAAAGATGAGAATTTCGTTATCGAATAACGCGGCATTGATCTCTTCTTTGACGCCACGGGCTCGGAATTCTTCAACCAATCGTTGATAGATGAGGGTCGTGGCTAGCTGCTCGCGAAATCCGTAAAACGCGGCAATCCCCGCGTGTCGTTGATCGTGTAATACCTGAAGGCAGTCCTCGATTTGAGAGGCATCGTTCATCTGCTCTTTGTTGAAGATAAACGCCCGCCGAATTTTGACTCCCCGCTGAACCGCTGCCTGATTTGCCAATAAATAACTGGGAAAGAGGGGACCATCCCGTTTCCATATCTGCCATCGTTCCATCATCGAATCAATGGTGGACTCCACGGTATTCAGTAGTTGAATGGCTTCATTCTGAGCAATGGTGCCCTCATAGGACAGCATTTGGGATTCAAGCTGGCGGAGTTCCTGCCCTATGGCCTCCACTTTGTGGGGAATGTATCTCGGTCGTTCCGGCACATGCATCATGACATCGACGGCTGACAACGCCATGGCCCAATGGCTTTTTTCTTCGGGGGCGGCCCGGTCTTTCTGGGCAACGATTAAGAGTTCGACAGGATTTTTTTTGAGAAGATTGGCTATCCGGATGCAAACGGTGGCATTCGGTACTTTTTTGCCGCGGCGAAACCAGTTGGCCTCAGGTTGGCTCACTTTGAGTTTTTTTGCCAGGGCGTAATCGTTCGTGATGCCATAGGTTTTTTTTATCTGCTCGATAAACTTAGGAAAGTCCATGCTCGGCTCCAAAAAAATCAATTTAAAATGAACCAGTGAAATGCAAAAAAAAGATCATGTTCACTGCCGGATGAGGCGCATGCAATCCGGTCTTGCTTCAGAGAGTTGATTCTAGACGAATTCATCCGGAATTTAAAATACAGGGATCTTTCCGGTAGAAAGGTCAAGCCGGTCTTGCGTTGGCCCCGCGTACTCTGGTGATTTTGTGATGTGGGAGGAAGTATCCGTTGGTCAAGGCGAGTGATCAACGGATTATTAAAGGAAAGGCCAACTCGGGACGGGTGGGGCAAATGAGCTGAAGAGCATCCCTTTGGCGTTTCTCATTGGGATGTTGTTCAGTTCAAAGGGATGCTATCTCTTTTCATCTTCCATGATTCTTCCTGGCTCCCTCATTCATGTGCGCTTTTTGCTTTCCGAAATAAAGCACTGATGGGCAGTCGCCCTCATTGTTGTGAGGTGCGGCAATTTTCATCAAATTTTTGCAGGCGGTTTGTCGGCTTGGTAGTGTGTAATGGCGCTCTCTAAAGAGTAACCTCAATCAGCAGGAACCCAAAAGAATGCAAGAGTTTAACGCCCGTGTCAGTCGAGTCAAGGATCTGACCCATGATGTCCGTGAGTTGGAACTCACCCTACTCGCCCCGGATGCCATCGAATTCATGGCGGGGCAGTGGATCTCTTTGAATGTCTGGAATCCGGGATTGAGACAGCATGTTCCGCGGCAGTATTCGATTGCCTCTCCGCCAAGTCAATCCCACCAGATTACCCTTCTCTTTAACCGGGTACCCGATGGCCCAGGCTCAAACTATTTGTTTGGCCTTCATGAAGGGGATCCCGTAACATTTCAAGGGCCCAATGGATCGTTCTTTCTCCAGGAGAAACCCGGACGAGACCTCGTCTTTGTGGCCACGGGAACCGGGATTGCGCCGTTCCGTTCAATGCTCTCTACCTTCTTGGAGGAGCCTGAAGCTGGAACCTTGACGTTGTATTGGGGGTTGCGGAGCCAGCGGGATCTTTACTATCAACATGAATTGGAAGCTCTTGCACTGCGGCATCCGAATTTCAGTTTTATCACAATCCTGTCCAGGCCGGAAAACGGTTGGCAAGGTCCTATCGGACGCGTGACAACATTAGTGGAGAACCACATTGCCTCGGTGAGCAATGTGACTTTTTATCTGTGCGGAAATGGCGGCATGATTCGAGACACGACGGCCATTGTGAGGAATAAAGGCCTCTGTCCCATTCGCACTGAACAATACTATGATAAAGCCGGGGCCGGAACAGACGAGTGAATCTGCTACGACATTACCGATAAAACGATCATACGAATGCTTATAGAGTCATAAAAGGCATACAGTCGCGCGCAAGGAGCATTTCCACAAGTCTCCCGTCATTTCCCGATTGCGAATCGATGGAAAGTACCAAGGCTCCTTCTGCTGCCATCCGCATTGGTCCCATATAGACTTTTCTACCAGCCATCGGTTTGAATTTTGAGCGAAATTTTGGAAGAATTTATACGCGTGTTACCGTCGCATCCTAGTTTGTTTTGGTTCATTTGGGATTATTTAATTTAACTTGTTTGCGCCTTATCCGATAAATCGATTTAACAGACTATGAACGTAATTGATGCTCGAAATTGAGTTAGAAACTGTATGAAGGCTAACAGGACAGAGCGTACATTGAATCTCGGCCGGATATAGCTTTATGAAAAATTATGGCATCATGCTTCTTTTTGTCTGGTGGGTCATGCCGTTCATGTCTGGATGTGCAGTGGTGCTGTTAGGTGCTGGTGCGGGGGCTGGTGTCGCAGGCGCGACCTATGTCATGGGTAAGCTGGAGGATGAAGTGAATGCTCCTGTTTCAAAACTTCAGCGGGCTACCGTGGCCGCTTTGAAAGCCTTGGAACTCCCCGTCAACAAGGAACGGGGAGATAAATTGGCGGCAGAGTTGGAGTCGGAGACGGCTGATCAAAAAAAGATATGGATCTCGATCACTTCGCTTACATCCTCCCGGTCAAAAATTTTGATTCGGGTAGGACTGATGGGAGATGAAGCCCGCTCCCGACAGATCTTACAAACCATTCATTCCCGGTTATAATTTTCTCAATCCCACCCCTTTAGCCTCGTAATTCGATAATTCTCAGATTTGTTTGTGTTCCTAAGCAATTCAATAATTTCCCAGCAAATTTGGTCTTTATTTAAATACGTTTTTCACAGTGAAGAATCTGATTTGATTTGGGTATATGCTCCGTGGATGAAACCGAAGGAACTCTACATGCACACCTTCATTTTAAGGTCTCAGCATTTGTCGGAACAGTTGGACTTGGGGGTCTTCCCGCCATTGAGACCTCGATACACCATTGGTCCTTTGCAGTTGGTGCCTTGTTTGTGCACCAATCTTGAGTCACGACAATGGGAATGGATGGAATCGAATTGGGAGCTGACGTTCTTTTAGTCCAACCTAGCCTGAAAAAGATCCGATCTTATCGTCTCACATTAAACGATTGTGTCGGCTTCAGCGGGCAACTCACCGTTGCCGAAGACTTGCCCTTTGGCACGAATCTGAAGGAAGTCTTGATGAACGGGAATGCGATAGCCTCCACCGGGAATGGCAAAGTGGGCCTCAATATAGGCTTCGACGTCTTTTCGGGTTGGAGCCTGCTCGATGCTGAGAAGATTGAGCATGAATTCGGCAACAGCATAGGTGGAGGATAGGTCGGGGGTGTCGACATGTGCCGGATCGAGGGTAGTCATGACCTCGTACTGATTGCCGTGCTTGGTGCGGAACTGGTCAACCGTCCGACGAAGTTCAAACCTGTGGGAGAAGAAATGATGAAACATGTTCATGCAGCCGCTCTCGCGATTCTGTAGGACGATAATGGTGACGCCGGTCGGAGACATCCAGGAAACGAGACGTTCGAGATGGGCGAGCCATTCATCGGCGGGTATGTAATAGAATGTATGCGAGGAGAGCACCAAATCGCCCGGAGCGGATGGCTGAGCAGACAGGATTGGCAGACCTATGGCTTCCGCAGTTGGAACGGTCTGTTGTAGTTGATTGAGCAGATACGCGTTTGGTTCGATGGCGATGGTGCGGTTGAAAGCGGCGGCGAAGGTGCGAGTGAGTTCGCCGTTGCCGGCCCCTGCGTCGACGAACACCTGCCGAACCGGCAGATCGTCAACTACTTGTTGCAGCCAACGCTTCGCGTTCCGTTTCTGGTCGGTATGATTCAGGAAAATTTGAAAGGCCTGCTTGTAGTCCTCCCCCTGGGAATCAAAGATGCGAATGTGGTCCTGGTCGGTCATGGTTGGTGCCTCCGGTGAACTTTCGGAAAGAAAGTATTTTTTAAGGATCTTTCTATATCCTTCGTTTCCAAATATTTTTTCAAAGGTTGTTTGTGAAGTGAAAAATTGACCTCGGGAAAATCTAAAAAACTGCATAGGGAAAAATGAAATCAGCAAAGCGGCAATTTAACATGTATGATGTATGGGAAAAAATAACAGGTTTATGTCATCCCGCCTACTCCTGATCGTGGTAGTTAACGCGGGAACATGCCCTTGACCATTTTTTCGGGAATCCTCCCCCTTTCCTTTCTCGAAAGAAATTTGTAGGGTTAGGTCAAATCTGAGCCTTGATACCACCCAATTATGTGCGGTCGCTTCACACGTAAGGAGAATTTCCAGCATTTGGCGGAACAGT
>CAZBQO010000128.1:0-6278 GCA_964494125.1 uncultured Nitrospira sp.
CTCGTTAAGGTAAAGTCCGGATACGGTAGAAACTATTTGATCCCCAACGGATCTGCCATGATCGCCAATGATTCCAACAAAAGAATGATCGAAGAGAACATTCGTCAGGCGGCCCATAAAGCAGAGAAGTTGATTCAGGATGCAAAATCACTAGCTGAGAAAATAGGTGAGCTGACCATTGAAATTGGCACCAAGGCCGGTGAAAGTGGTAAAATTTTTGGAGCTATTACCGTCAATCAAATTGCGGATATGTTGAAATCAAAAGGATTTGAGATCGACCGCAAGAAGATAATCATGAAAGAAGCCCCTAAGCAATTAGGAAGCTACACGGTAACACTTGATCTTCACAAAGAAGTGAAGCATGAGATTGCTGTTAACGTAGTCGCAGAATAGTCTTTATCAATACCAGGAAAGGTGACCTGATTCAGGTCACCTTTTTTTTTGCTTCTTTTTTAATGGCTTCTCGCTTTCGATTGCCCTTACCAGTTCCTTATACCAGGCCTCGCCATACCTGCGGATCAAAGGATCCTTGAGAAACTTATACACGGGCACTCCCAGCGATTGTCCCAGCGCACAGGCCGCAGAACACACACTCCACTTGTGGTAATTGATCGCCTCAAAATCCTTTTTCTTGATTACCCGAATGGGATAGAGATGGCAAGAAATAGGCTTTCGGAATTGTGTCTTTCCATCCAGGTAGGCTTGTTCAATTCCACATTTAAGAATTCCTTTTTCGTCATAGCTGGCATAGGCACATTCCTTGCCATTGATTGTGGGTGTGGAGAAATCGCCATCTTCATCCAACAAATACGGACCGTGGCGCTTTATGGACTTAAGCCCCTCTTTGGTAATATACGGCCTGATCTCCTCCTGTATGGCCTCCATGATTGGAAGCTCCTCTTCCTCCAGGGGCGCCCCAAGATCACCCTCTACACAGCAAGCGCCTTTGCATTTCTCCAGGTTGCAAACAAACTCCACCTCTTTGATGTCATCTGATACGAGAACCTCCCCTATTTTGATCATTCTAATTTTGATTAAACAAAGCGAATTGAATATGGCTACCCGCCAGTGCATCCAATTGGATGGCCCTGGCAGAATATTTTTTGGCAAACAAACATATGCTATAGGTTGGCATTTCCATCAACCCTGAATCTAATTTATGGGTGGAGACGGCAGTATTCATACCCAGTTCTTCTATTTTTCGTTCCCAGTTTTGAATCAATTGCTTATAGAACACACCATTACTTCCTATGCTCTTCTCAGATAAATTACTTTCTGTCGTCTGTCCCAACAGGTGCGTCACCTTCTCTTTCTCACTCCGCAAATAAAATTTATAATCAATTTTTTTTCCCAGGTGGAAGGTAAAGGGTATCAAAAATGTAAAATCATAATCGCTCAATTGCCGGAGGGTTTCAAATCCAGGCTCAAGACCAAATGCATCGGCCACACAAATGGTGGCTACCCTGTGGTCTTTTCTTGGTTCCGACACATACATTTTAATCTTATCAATTAACTCCTCTGGTTTCCCGGTTAACAGTACGATGTTCTTTTCCTTAAAATACCTATTCGTTCTGATCTTCAACACACGTGCTTGTTCCTCATCACTTTCGCACAACACATATTTGGAAATGGGCAGGTTCTGCTGAAGTGCCATAAAAGGAATTCCAGGAAAAATATCTTTTCGGGCTCCGAGACAGCACAAACCATTCTTTGCATACAGATCAACAAAAATGATCTCATCTACCTGACCGGAGAGTGCGGTTACAAAGGCAGTCAAATATTGACGTACCAATTGAATTTTATGTTTGACCCATGGTTCCGCGGTGGTAATGGCGAACCCATCATCCGGGATTTTCAGTACATCAGGAATTGTTTTGTCCTTCAATTCATTGGGTTTCGTCAAAGTTAGCCGTTTTGATAAAATAGAAAAAGGAAGAATTTTTTATTCAAAAACCTCAACAAACCTAAGTACAAGCTAACCAGTAAGATCATAAACACGAGATTAATCATTCATTGAACCTGATGCCCAAAATGCATGTTTGAATGTTATCAGTAAAGTTGAATTCAATTTGCACACCCAGTGTTATCGGGTCTATATTGCAGATTGATTAGTGGAATGGATTACTTACAATCGCTCAATGAGCCTCAATTAGAGGCAACAATTAATACAGAAGGGCCGTGCATGATCATTGCGGGGGCAGGTTCAGGAAAGACCCGGGTGCTCACTTACCGCATCGCACATCTGATTGATACCAAAGGGGTAGATCCATTCAGCATTATGGCGCTTACCTTCACCAATAAGGCCGCCAAGGAGATGCGCAATCGCATTGAAGGGGTAATCGGTACAGATGCCCGCAATATCTGGATGGGCACTTTTCACTCCGTATTTGCCCGCATCCTCCGGTCTGAAGCCCATCATCTTGGTTATCCGAATAGCTTTACCATTTACGATACGGACGATTCCAAGTCGCTCATCCGATCCATTGTAAAAGAAATGGGACTTGATGAGACACAATACAAGGCCAATGTGGTTTACAACAGAATCAGTGCTGCAAAAAACAGGCTGATCTCCTGGAAGGATTATGTCAACAATCCAGTGTTGCTGGCAGATGATGCTTCCAATATGAGGCCTGAGCTGGGAAACATTTATCGCAATTATGGACAGCGGTGCTTCAAGTCCGGAGCAATGGATTTTGACGACCTTTTATTCAATACCGACAGGCTTTTTAAAGAGCATCTGGAAGTACTGAACAAATACCAGCATCGACTTCGGTATTTTCTCGTGGACGAGTTTCAGGATACCAATCTTTGTCAATACTACATTATCAAAAAGCTGGCAGCTGTTACTCAAAATATTTGCGTAGTGGGTGATGACGCACAAAGCATTTATGCGTTTCGAGGAGCGGACATTTCCAATATCCTCAACTTTGAGAAGGACTATCCCGATCTTAAAATCATTAAACTGGAACAGAACTACCGCTCTACAAAAACCATTGTCAATGCCGCCAACTCTGTTATTGCCAAAAACAAGGCACAGTTGCCAAAAAATGTTTGGACCTCCAATGAAGAAGGAAATCTTATCGGACTGATAAAAGCAGTTTCTGATAATGAAGAAGGTAAACTGGTAGCCACCTCCATCTTCGAAGAGAAGATGCAGCACCAGTTGAAGTTCAGCGACTTCGTCATACTCTATCGAACCAACAGCCAATCGCGCGCACTCGAGGAATCTCTGAGGCGCATGAACATTAAATACAAAATCATTGGCGGGCTCTCGTTTTATCAGCGCAAAGAAATCAAAGACCTTCTGGCTTACCTCCGCTATACCATCAATCAGCAAGATGAAGCTTCCTTCAGGAGAATCATCAATCAACCCAAGAGAGGAATTGGCGGATCTACCGTGGACAAAATTATTGTAGCCGCCAACGACCATGCCATTTCTATCTGGGAAGTACTGGAGAATGCCACCAGCTTTTTAGGAGGAAGGGCCGTGAATACCATCGAAAATTTTGTGAACCTGATCAAGCGGTTCGCCATAGAAGTAGAAACCAGTGATGCGTATGAGGCCGCTTCTGAAATTGCCAAGTCTTCTGGTTTGCTGCGCGAATTATATGAAGACAAAACAGTAGAAGGCCTCAACCGCTATGAAAACGTGCAGGAGCTCCTTAACGCCATTAAGGAATTCGTAGACGACCCTGAAAAAGAAGACAAGAGCCTTGCCGCTTTTTTGCAAGAGGTTTCGCTGGTCACAAGTCAGGATGACGATAAGGACAATGACCCTGAAAAAGTGACCTTGATGACCATTCACATGGCCAAGGGGCTGGAGTTCAAGTATGTCTACATTGTGGGCATGGAGGAGGATTTGTTTCCCTCCCAGATGATGCTTACCAGTCGCTCGGAATTGGAAGAAGAAAGAAGGTTGTTTTATGTGGCCATTACCCGTTCACAGAAAAAGCTCTTTCTCTCCTATGCCCTTACCAGATATCGGTTTGGTCGGTTAAAAAATTGTGAGCCCAGTCGTTTTCTCGATGACATCGATGCCAGGTACATCAAAGTGAGCACAAGGGTAGGTGGGCTGGAGTCAGCGCCTAATCCCAACTATGCCAAAAGCTTTGTCAGTGGACTGAAGAAGACCGTTAGGTCGCAACCCGTTGTAAAATCATCCTATAAGCCCTCCGCTGACTTTGCTCCCAGTGACACGTCCAATCTCCAGGAGGGCATGAAGGTAGAGCACCCTAAATTTGGGTATGGTGTGGTGACCGCCATGGATGAATCGGGCGCCAATCGCAAGGCCAAGATCACATTCAATGATTTTGGTGAAAAGACATTATTACTTAGCTTTGCCAAGCTCAAAATTCATGAGAATTAGAATCTACTGCTAATATCCCCTTTTGAGCCTTCCCCTGGGTGAATGGTATTCCTACAATTCATTTAGCGACAATCGAACAGTAAATATTCAATAAATAAAATTACTTTTAAAAAAGGCGAACAGCATTCAATAGCATGATTCCAGAATACAACACCCAACGCGAACAAATAAAATTAAAAGAGTACGGCCGCAACGTACAGAAGCTTGTCAACTACATCAGGACCATACCCGACAAAGACAAGCGCACAGAAATGTCGACCACATTGATTGAATTGATCAAGCAGTTGGCCCCTACCGTAAAAGAAGCTTTTGAAAACCCTCAGCGCATCTGGGATGATTTGTACATCATTGCCGATTTCAATTTTGATATCAACAGCCCTTATCCCGTTCCTAATCCGGAAACCGTATTTAAGAAACCACAGACGATGGATTACCCTCAAAGCAGGGTGCGTTACCGACACTACGGTAAGAACATTGAAAAGTTAATTGTTGAGGCAATGGCCAAGGAAGACGCCAAAGAAAGAGAAGATGCCGTCATCTATCTTGGTAAACTCATGAAGACTTTTCATGGCAACTGGAACAAGGAAACCATCGATGACTCTGTGATCATCAAAGACATTGAAAAAATGTCGGACGGGAAATTGACTTTGAGTCTGGACAAAGTGCGCGAAGAGAATCTGTTTGAAAAATTGTACCGCGAAAAGAAAAAGCAGCGCAACCAAAACGATCGCCAGCGCAACGACCGCAGAGGAGGGCACGGAAAAAAACATCATCGCAGAAGAGACCAATGAGTTCATTCAGAATTCGCGGTGGACATTCTCTCAAAGGAGAAATCGTACCTCAGGGCGCAAAAAATGAAGCACTTCAGGTTATTTGTGCTACCCTTCTGACGAAGGAGCCTGTAACCATCTCCAACATTCCCAACATTCTGGATGTCAATAAGCTCATCGAGCTCATCAAAGACCTGGGGGTGGCAGTAGAGAAATTATCAGAGGACACCTATCGCTTTACTGCCCGATCTGTTAACGTAGACTATTTAAAAACCGAAGCCTATAAAAAGAAGGCGGCTGCCCTTCGGGGTTCCATCATGTTATTGGGGCCTATTCTGGCGCGGTATGGAAAAGCCAGTATCCCCAAACCCGGTGGAGATAAAATAGGGCGCAGGCGACTGGATACCCACTTTATCGGTTTTCAAAACCTGGGAGCCAAATTCAATTACAACGCTAACGAAAACCTGTATCAGATAGACGCTTCTCAACTGAAGGGGAGTTACATGCTACTGGATGAAGCCTCTGTAACAGGTACAGCCAACATTGTGATGGCTGCAGTTCTGGCAGAGGGAGAAACCACCATCTACAATGCAGCTTGCGAACCTTACCTTCAGCAACTCTGCCAGATGCTGAACAGAATGGGAGCAAAAATATCCGGCATTGGCTCCAATCTGCTTACCATCCAGGGAGTAGAACAACTATCAGGAACAGAACACAGACTGCTTCCCGACATGATTGAGATCGGGAGTTTCATAGGCCTTGCGGCCATGACCCAATCTGAGATTACAGTTAAGGATTGTCGTGTGGATATGCTCGGATTAATTCCTGAAACCTTTAGACGACTTGGAATAAAGCTAGAGATTCGGGGAGACGATATCTACATTCCCGTTCATGAGGAATATGAGATCGAAACTTTTATTGACGGTTCGATCCTCAACATAGCCGATGCCCCCTGGCCTGGTTTAACACCCGATCTGTTAAGTGTTATTCTGGTGATTTGTACACAGGCAAAAGGCACAGTACTCATTCATCAGAAAATGTTTGAGAGCAGACTCTTCTTTGTTGACAAACTCATTGACATGGGCGCCCAGATTATTTTGTGCGATCCACACCGGGCTACTGTCATTGGCCTGAACAGGAAG
>CAZBQO010000129.1:0-6264 GCA_964494125.1 uncultured Nitrospira sp.
GTCCAGTCCTGTCCTGAGGCTTCTCGAAGGAAAGGCCGCAGCCGTTTTTACGCGCGGAGCGTACGCGTAGTACGTGAGCACGGGAAAATGGCGAGAACGCCGCTGGCGGCTTTTTCAACAGACCCAAAAAAGATACCTTCCGCACTTGCCTATGATGAGACAAGACCATCTCATTCTACTGTCACGAAAGCGTCATCCCTTTTATGCTGTCCGGTATCAGGCTCCTTGTCGGATACTGACTCCCGGCGTCTGCAAGGCCATGTAAGAACCTCAGAGGAAGTCCGGCATACTTGCTGCCGGAAAATTTCCCCACCATGGTTGGATTATTTGAAATCCTTCGGTCCCTTTGTGTTAGAGACCGAATCCAACGGTCTGGTCCAGGTTGCGGACACAGCAATCAAGTCTTTGGTTGGAAGTGGAAAAAATCCAGACTTCGCTACCACTTGTTGGCCTTCCCAACTCACGGCAAATTTAACGATTTCGGTGAGGAGAGGAGCGTGTTTCACACCCGGGGGTTCATTCACATAAAGATATAAGACTCGATAAAGTGGATAGGATCCATTGGTTGCAGTTTGAAATGTCGGTTCGACAAATGGATCGCCATCAACGGCTGCCACCTGTAAGGGTTTAACGGAATTGTTGCGATAGCCGATTCCACTATAGCCGACAGCATAAGGATCATTCATGACGGCATGAACAACGGACGCGGCACCAGGTTGAACAACACTCGTCTCTTTATCTTTCCCATCCAACAAGACCAATTCCCTGAAAAACTGTCCGGTCCCTGATTTCGCATCCCGAATGTGAGAAACAATGGATGCGTTTTCCCATTCCCCGGAAAGGCCCAGCTGCCCCCACGTGTCGATGGACGCCGGAGCCCCACGGCGTCTGTCCGAGGAGAACAACGCATCCAATTGTTGTAACGTGATGCGGTCGAGTGGGTTATCCTTATGAACAAAAATAGCAAACGCATCGACAGCAACGGGAACCGACGTGGGTTCGTAGCCTACCTGTTTGGTGAATCGCTCGATTTCTTGAAAAGTCATCGGACGCGACATGGCCGCTATTTTCGCTTTCCCGCTCATTAACGATTCAACGCCCGTGTTGGATCCCTCCGTCTTCAGACTGATTTCCAAATCGGGATGGATATTCCCCAGCTTATCCTTCCATGTCTCCAAAATCGTTTTCATGGTATTGGACCCGTCAATTGTAACTTTCCCCGAAACATGGCTTTGTGGAGAATACCGCGGAATCTGTCGGTCCACATTGGGAAACAAGTCGTCTGCTCCCATGGCAGGAGAACACAACAATAGCAACCCCAACAGCATCACACCCTTAATGAATGGACTTCTCTCCAATTTCATATTCGCTCCTTGTTAAATGATTGACTGATCTGATAACCCATATTGTCACCCAGGTTCATTTGACATCAGAAAGGGCGCCATTCGTCTCGCCCTTCCATATCATCCCTTGAGGGAAAGTTTTACCCATGGCTTATGTCAGCCCAATGTCACGCATGTTACAAATGAGTTAATTTTTGTCCTGGAACCCTTATTGTTCACACCGAGGGAAGTTCCACTCAGGTCAATCAGAAAACATTCGGGCGGGAATAAGACCTCCCGGACCTACCGTGCCAATTGATCTTGACTCATAACGACCATTCATATTAAATACTGTTCATATGAATATAAATTCATTTATTTAGGCTTTCCATTCACTATTTTCCCGTGCAATGAAAATCAAAAATACTTCTCCCTCCTGTGCAAGCAAGCTCAAGGTGCTATCAGATCCAACGCGCTTGGCGGTTCTTGAAGCTCTCATGTCCGGACAAAAAAATGTCGGGGAATTAATGGAACAATTGGAAGTGGAACAAAGTTTATTATCCCATCATTTAAGCGTGTTGCGGGATAACGGCCTGGTGGAAGCCACACGGGAGGGAAAAACCATGATCTACAAACTCCCCGAAAATGTCGCAGATTCTACAAGTGGTAAAGCCATCAACCTTGGATGCTGCAAAATCTCTTTTGATTAAGATCGTCCTGTGTTTTCTTGAAAAACCAATGTTGAAAAACAATTATATTGCCGGCTCCCTTCTTGCCACCATGGGAGTCATCGCACTCTGCACGATATGGTCGTTAGATGCCTCGCTGGCGCAAGCTGATGGACACAAGCTGGTGATCACCGGATCCAGTACCATGGCTCCCCTGGTGTCGGAAATCGGCAAACTATTTGAGACACGTCATCCTGGTGTCCGTATAGACGTCCAAACGGGAGGTTCTTCACGCGGCATTGCTGATGTCATCAATGGAATCGCTGACATTGGCATGGCATCTCGTGCTCTGAAATTTCAAGAACACCATCTGCATGGATCCGTCATTGCCCAAGATGGCATTACCATCATCCTGCATCGATCAAATCCGGTTCAGGAATTAACCGATGACCAAATCAGGGCTATTTATACCGGGGGAATCACCCATTGGAACCAAGTTGGCGGACCTGACGCACCCATTACCGTCGTGAATAAAGCAGAAGGGCGTTCCACCTTGGAATTATTTCTGACCTATTTCCACGTATCCAATCGCGACATTCACCCTCATGTGGTCATCGGAGACAATGAACAAGGCATTAAAACCGTGGCCGGCAACCCCCATGCGATTGGATATGTCTCCATTGGAACGGCACAGTATGATGCCACCCACGGCATTCCGATCCGATTATTACCGTTGCAACACATTCCCGCCACGATTGAAACGGTCCGGGAAGGCACGTTTCCCCTCTCGCGTCCCCTGACCCTTGTCACGAAGTCTCTTCCGACAGGACTCATTAAAACCTTTATTGATTTCGCGCGGTCCTCTCAGGCCAATGAGCTCATTCTTAAACAATATTTCGTCCCGCTCCAAGGGTGATTTTCTACTCTCGTGGAGTGTGCGCCTCCTCGCGTTGATGGCTGGTGGACTCTTGTTACTGGTCGTATCCTTTCTTCTTCATGAATCATGGCCGGCCCTGCAGGATATTGGTTTTGCGCGTTTTTTCCATGACCCCGATTGGTACCCTATTGATCGATCATATCGGCTAACAGCTATGATTTGGGGAACCCTCTTGACGACCGCCGGGGCGGTCCTCCTCTCAGCCCCGCTTGGCATTCTGTCAGCCCTCTTTTGTCACTTTTATGCCCCCCCTCTACTAAGCCGATGGTACCGGCGCATGATCGAACTTCTGGCAGGAATTCCTTCAGTCGTGTTCGGCTTCTGGGGTCTCGTGGTTCTGGTCCCGATCATCAGCCGCTGGCATCCTCCAGGAACGAGTCTGCTGGCCGGCATCCTCATCCTGACGTTCATGATCATACCCACCATCATGTTAGTGGCCCACGCGAGTATGGCCCATATTCCCATCGCCTATATTCATAGTGCCTCAGCCTTGGGATTCAGTCGAGGGGCATTGATTTGGCATGTGGTTCTTCCCACAACAAAAGTTGGACTCTTCACCGGTATCCTGTTGGGATTGGCTCGAGCGCTAGGAGAAACCATGGCCGTTCTGATGGTCTGCGGAAACGTGGTCCAAACCCCGTCCCATCTGTTTGATCCGATCAGAACCCTGACAGCAAACATTGCCCTGGAAATGTCCTATGCGTTGGCGGATCACCGGGCCGCATTGTTCGTCAGTGGTCTCTTTCTCATGGGACTCGTCATCCTGATTGTCAGCCTGGCAGAAGGCTTGCGACATCGGAAAATCTATGTTCCGGCAAAGTAAATACCTACAAGAATATGGCACGACCGCGATGATATGGATGGCGGCCATCTTGGTCGCCGTACCATTTTTCTGCTTGATGGGTGATTTACTCTGGAACGGGTTGAACCATCTGTCATTCAGCTTCGTGTTCTCTGCTCCACAGAACGCGGGGCGGGAAGGCGGAATCGGCCCCATCCTCATATCCACGCTGTTAATCCTCGGAGTGTGCATGGGAGTGGCTTTACCTATGGGATTGGGGACCGCACTGTTTCTTTCCGAATACACCCGTCATGATCATGTCCTGGGCAGACTGATCCGAGGCTCACTGGATGTGCTGGCAGGCGTGCCGTCCATTGTTTTCGGACTGTTTGGCAACGCCCTGTTCTGCCAAACCCTCGGATTAGGATTTTCTATTTTGTCGGGAGGTCTCACCTTAGCCTGCATGGTGTTACCGATTTTGATTCGCACAGTAGAAGAAAGTTTTCGAGCCATTTCCATTGAACAACGATTATCCGCAGCGGCCCTTGGCCTTTCAAAGCCGACCACTATTCGAACCATTCTCCTCCCTGCAGCCTTGCCCGGCCTTCTCGTGGGAGTCATCCTCGGACTCGGAAGAGCCATTGCAGAAACCGCAGCCTTGATTTTTACCAGTGGATACGTGGATCGCATGCCGGAATCGTTGATGAACTCAGGACGATCTCTTGCTGTGCACATTTACGATCTGGCCATGAATGTGGCCGGAGGCAACGCCCATGCCTATGCCACCGCTCTCATTTTGGTGAGTCTCTTGTTCATCATTAATTTTTCTTCTTCCCGGATTGCCACACGATGGATATCATTCAATCAACTCCCCGCATAATCCCTGATCCCGACGAACGGTCTGGATTGAGAGCGTGGCTTCCCTACCCATCCACCGAACTCTGCTGTGTTCCTGTCCCCCATATTCGCGCAAAAAATCTTTCGATCGCCTATCAGGGTCATCAGGCGCTTCGGAATGTCACGCTTGAAATTCATCGGGGATGCATTACGGCGTTAGTGGGGCCGTCAGGTTGCGGGAAAACCAGTTTTCTCATGAGCCTCAATCGCTTAACGGATTTGATACCAGGATGCCAGGTTTCGGGGAATCTGCACATGCAGGAACTGGATGTCCTCGCCCCGACGACCGATGTCCTCCAATTGCGTCGTACCGTGGGAATGATTTTTCAAAAACCCACCGTCTTTCCTTTTTCGATCCGCAAAAATCTGGAACTCCCCCTCCGTGAACACGGAACATGTGATCGCACACTCTTGGCCTCCGCCATGGAAAACGTCCTTCAGCAGGTTGGTCTCTGGGATGAAGTCAAAGACCGGCTCGACCATCCCGCTCAAGCCTTGTCGGGAGGACAACAACAGAGACTCTGCCTGGCAAGAGCACTCGTGTTGGCGCCGGACGTTCTTCTGCTTGATGAGCCCTGCAGTGCCCTGGACCCGCTGTCCAGTGGAACCGTTGAAGATCTGATCGTCACCTTGCGTGGTCATGTGACCGTCATTATTGTCACTCACAACTTGGCTCAGGCCCGTCGCATTGCCGACCACATCGCGTTTTTCTGGTCATGTGACGGGGTTGGCCAACTCATCGAATATGACACCGCCCAGGCCATATTTGAGACTCCTACACATGAACTCACCGCAGCCTATATTTCCGGTGCCAGAGGATAAATCTCTTGTGCCACACCTGTTAATATTGTAATTTCTCACTTCAACTTCGATCTCCTGCCGTCACGACTCATTGGAGAACATAGGAATGAAACACCTGTTTATGGCATTGGTATGTTACGGGCTTTTAGCCCAAACCCAAGCCTGGGCCGTGGACCCTCTCTATGAGGACAGTCTGGAGAATGTGTTACTGGAAAAAGGAATCATTACCAAGGAAGATTGGGTCCGCATTCAGGCCGAGCAGGAAAAAAGAGAGCAAGAACTCAATACCCGTATGGATCAACAGTTTCCGGTTACCGTGGGATATGGAAGAAGAGGATTTGAATTTGCAACGAAGGATGGCAAATTTGCCACCCAGATTCAATGGCGCTTCCAGGGTCGCTGGTCCTATCCCACAGACTCCGATCCCATCTCTGCGGCAGACTTTAATGACGACCCACAGAGTACCTTTCAACTTCGACGGGTTCGAATGAAAGTCGGTGGGCATGGCTTTCAACCCTGGATTAAATATTACTTTGAACTGAATTGGCAGTCCACTTCGGAATCCGGCAGTTCCAATGCAAGTCCCCAATTGCTCGATTGGCGGATCTCGCTCGAAAAATTTTCGTTCCTTTCTCTGCAAGTGGGGCAATGGAAAGTCGACTATAACCGGGAACGGAGAGACTCGTCGGGCAACCAGCAGTTCGTGGAACGATCAATCGTCAATGAGATCTTTACCATCGACCGACAGGTCGGAGCCATGCTGTATGGGCATGTAGCCCCAGGGACGGCCTTTGACTCCCGGTATTATGCCGGCGTCTTTACCGGATCCGGCCGGGGAGAAGCCAACGACGACGCCAA
>CAZBQO010000130.1:0-6203 GCA_964494125.1 uncultured Nitrospira sp.
GCCTGCCTGAGTTGTTTCGCTCCCAATACTTTTGTCAGAAGGAAGATGCGGCTCTATTTGATTTGGCAGAATCCGTTCCTGGGTCTTCTACGAAGGCTTTTGCCAAAATAGCCAAATCCCATCACGTGACGATTTTGGTGTCGTTGTTTGAGCGGAGGACGGCAGGCGTGTACCACAATTCCATTGCCGTGTTGGACGAGCGGGGAGAGATAGCCGGCCTGTATCGGAAAATGCACATTCCTGATGATCCGGCCTATTACGAAAAGTTTTACTTCACTCCAGGGGATCGGGGTTTTCAGGCGATCAACACAACGCACGCAAGGGTCGGACCGTTGATCTGTTGGGATCAGTGGTACCCTGAAGCGGCTAGGATGACGGCCCTACAGGGGGCAGAGATTTTATTTTACCCCACGGCCATCGGCTGGCATCCTAAGGAAAAAACTGAGGAAGGCCAGGCCCAACGGGATGCCTGGATGACCATTCAACGCAGCCATGCCATTGCGAATGGCGTGTTTGTGGTGGCTGTGAATCGGGTCGGCCATGAGGCTCCTGCTGGCGGGGATGGGCTGGAATTTTGGGGAAGTTCTTTTGTGTGCGATCCATTTGGTGTGGTATTAGCCCAAGCGTCAGTTGAAAAGGAAGAAACCTTGGTGGTGGATATGGATCTTAAACGAATTGAAGAAGTTCGCCGCAATTGGCCTTTTCTTCGCGATCGCCGTATTGACGCCTATGGGGGGATCACCAAACGGTTGTTGGATGAGTCGGTTTAGGTGTGGCACGGTGAATGTGTAATGCGCTCCGCCTCACTCTGGACTTGTCCTTTCTTCCAGACCAAGCGCTTCCAGGGAGAGACAATCAGATAATTCCCACTAGCGCTCGCTCTTTATGCTTAGGAGAGGGAAGGAATCCGTATTGTCCTAATGCTAATTGCTTGATTTTGCAACTTTCCCAGCCAATTTTGACATGTTCCCAATGGATAGCTTGTTTGCCAGTTTTGTACATTTCCTCCTCCTTTGGAGAGATGGGTAGAGTGAGGGAAACGATGAGGCGGATTTCACCGAGATTGCGATCGTTTGCGGCTCGTTTCCAGAGGAATCAAACTGATGCTGAACAGATGCTTTGGGGGAGGATTCGGGATGGTCAGATTAAGGGATGGAAGTTCAGGCGGCAACATCCAATCGGTGGGAGTATTGTTGATTTCTGTTGTTTGGAAGGAATGCTGATTATTGAGCTGGAAGGGGAACAACATCCAGAACAGAAAATAGCAGATGAGGCGTGCATCTATTATTCGACGACGTTGGGTTTTCGGGTCCTTCGATTTTGCAATGATGATGTTCTAACGAAGACTGATGATGTGGTGGAGGAGATTGTGAGAGTCATGGAAAATTCTAAGAACCTTCATTCTCCCCCTAGTCCTGTCATCTTTTCAGAGCCGAGCTCTGGCAGGGAGATGGAACTAGAGGATTCCCATACTCGCACTTTCTCTAATCAAGGGAAAGTCTCCCATCCGGCGAGGGTATCTGAATTAGGGTTTCGGATGCCAGCAGAGTGGGAGCGGCACGAGGCGACTTGGCTAGGATGGCCCCATAATACGAAGGATTGGCCCGGGAAAATGGGAGCGGTCTCCTGGGTGTATGGGGAAATGGTTCGGAGGCTGTCTTTAGGAGAATCTGTTCGGATTCTCGTGAATGACAAAGCCCATGAATTGAAAGCCAGGAGGGTGTTGGACAAAGTTGGGGTCGATATGACCCGTATTCAATTTTTTCGTGTTCCGACCAATCGGGGGTGGGCGCGTGACTTTGGCCCCATTTTCGTGAAACGGGATCAGTCTGATCCTCAGGTGGCCATTGCCCGTTTTCGTTTTACAGCCTGGGCCAAGTATCCGGATTGGCAATTGGATGATCGTATTCCGGTTCGATTAGGCCTGAAACTCAAGATTCCCGTGGTCCCTGTTGAGCGGGGTAGTGGAGGGATGGTTCTGGAGGGTGGCGCCATTGATGTGAATGGCCAAGGAACGTTGTTGACCACGGAAGAATGTATGTTGGATGAGCAGGTCCAGGTACGGAATCCCGGGTTTTCCCGACAGGATTATGAGGAAGTGTTTGGCACACATTTAGGCATTTCCCAGGTTCTCTGGTTAGGACAAGGCATTGCGGGTGACGATACGCATGGGCATGTTGATGATGTATGCCGGTTTGTTGATCCCTATACGGTGGTGCTGTGTCAGGAATCCAATCCAGCCGATGAAAATTATCGTCCCTTGGCTGAAAATGCCGAACGATTAGAGGGAATGCGGGTGGAAGACGGGAGAAAGTTACTGGTGGTCCCCTTGCCGATGCCTGAGCCGCTCTATTTTGAAGGACGACGGCTACCTGCCAGTTATGCCAATTTTTATATCGGCAATGCTGTCGTATTGGTGCCGACATTTAATGATCCGCAGGATCGGGTGGCGGTAGGGATTATGTCTGACCTGTTTCCTGATCGAACGGTGGTCGGTATTCATGCCGTGGATCTGGTCTGGGGATTTGGGACCATTCATTGCCTGACGCAACAACAGCCAGCCTCTGATTAATTATCGATCCTCAAGGAGCGTTCATGAAGACCTCTTTCCCTGCGGCCGATCCTCTTGTTCTTCCTTCGCCTGTTCGAATCGGATGGATTGGTGCTGGAGTGATGGGCGCGCCAATGTGCGAACATCTCCTTCGTGCAGGGTATCCCTTGACGGTATATACCCGCACTCCTTCTAAAGCGCAGGTGTTGTTGGATCAAGGCGCCCGGTGGGGAGAGTCTCCGGCCGCTGTAGCTTCGGAGGCCGATGTGGTTTGTACAATGGTGGGCTTTCCTCAGGATGTTCGTCGGATATATCTCCAACCAGATGGGCTGCTGCCCCAGGCCCGTCCTGATCAGGTCTTCGTGGATTTCACCACTTCTGAGCCGACGTTGGCTCGTGAATTAGCCAGTGTGGCCGCTACAAAATCCGCATTCGCTCTGGATGCGCCGGTTTCTGGCGGTGACCTCGGGGCTAGAGGTGGCACGTTGTCCATTATGGTGGGTGGGGATTCAAGGGTATTTGAAGCGGTCAGACCGATCCTATCCGTGTTTGGAAGAACTCTGGTGTATCAAGGCCAGGCCGGATGCGGGCAGCATGCCAAACTCTGTAATCAAATAACGATTGCAGGCACGATGATCGGTGTGTGTGAAGCGTTATTGTATGCCCACAAAGCCGGGTTGGATGGCGAAACCTTGTTGCGTTCCATATCCAGTGGGGCTGCGGGATGCTGGACACTTGATCATCTGGCACCTCGGATATTGAAACGGGATTTTGAAGCCGGATTTTTCGTGGAGCATTTTATTAAGGATATGGGTATGGCGTTAGATGAAGCCAAACGAATGGGCTTACTTCTGACAGGGCTTTCACTGGTTCGAAAGCTCTATGTTGCGATTCAAGCCAATGGTCACGGTCGTTCCGGGACGCATGCGTTGTTGTTGGCGCTGGAAGATTTATCTCCGACTTTTTTACCTGCAGATTCCTCTCCTCACGCTTTGTCAAAGTAATTTAAATCCCGATTCGTATTTCCTCAATTGTTTGTTCCTATGGATATGGGGCATGCTTCCGCTCTGGACTAATGCTCGGTTGTTACAAAAAAGCGTGTTAGCTCTTTTCTGCCAATGTTCCTAGAAATAAAATCGCTAATCCGAATTTTCTCTTTTGAGTGTTATCTTCGTTATCCCTTTCCCTTGGCTCTACCTCACTCTGGTTGGTGGATTTCGTCGAACGGGAAGCACGATTTCTTTCTAAAGGGTGGGCCTTTGATATCATGTCGGTGGGGTGAGTGCTTTGGGTGTTAAGGGGGTGAATGGGAGAAGGCATGTGCAGTGTTCGGGCTTGTCCTTCATTCAGGAAGAATGCGATCGAGAGGGCCAGGCCCGTGAGTCCTAAGAGACGCCATGTTTTTGTGGTCGGTTGCTGGCGGATCTGTTCCATTTTTGAGCCCTCCGTTCCGCCGCTGATGCGGTGAGACATCCTTGGGTCATGCTTGGGCCTGTATCGACATTATTGTTTGAAACTTGCGGGAAGGCTCAGTGGTGTTTCTTCATTGACATTGCCGTGGATTTCTGGTGATTTCAGCGGGAACGTGTTCTTCCCGGTTGGACCGAGGGAGTATTCGCTTTCTGACTGACAGGCAGGGATGGCTACAACGTCATCCAGTTTTCTAGAGCAGAATCAAGGTCAATGCCGACTTGTTCGGGAGCAAGGACCCGCACAATTTCTGGCCGTGATTCATGAGAAGAGAGTACAGAGAAGTTGAACGGGATCGGTTCAGGCAAAGGTTGATGAATTGCATCCTGGATAAGGAGGATCGTGGGTTGAAGCAGATTATCTCTAGAGTTCGCTGTGACGATTCCCCGTTCCCCGGTACTCAATTCCACCAGGGCATAGGTGGGATAGATTCCAATAAGATTAATGAATGTCGCCACTAATGCGCCATCTAATAGCCCTTTCTTGCCTTGTTGATACAACGATTGGAGGGCGCTTCTGACCGGGAGGGGATTCCCTGTGTGGTGACCGGTTAACAATTCATCATACTCGTCGACAATACGAAGGATTCGGCTGGGTGTGTGAATTTTGGCTGGATCGCTATTCGCAGGATGTCCTGTGCCATCCAGGGCAATATGATGTTCCCGGATTAACGTATCAACCTCGTCTGAAAGACTCGACTGTTGGGACAGCATCTCAACCCCCCGATGTGGATGTTTATGATACAGGACTAATTCTGCGTCAGATAACTGGTTGAGCGGTCGGTGAAGGACTTGTGGAATGTTCAAGAGCCCTGCGTCATGGAGAAGGCCCGCGCTTGCCAGGTGTTGTAACGCTGCATTGTCCAACCCCACAGCTCGACCCAATAAAACGGCTAATGTACTGACCGCGAGTGCGTGATCGAATAAGGCCGGAGAAAAGTTTCTGGTCCGAATCATTGCGATGCAGGCTTCTTCATGTCGTAGGGATTCAGCCATGACGGATTCAGTGATCTGATGGACCTGTTCCATGGCGAGCCGTCCGGTTTTCTGCAGTGTGTGAAGGATATCCTGGACGCCTTCAAGCATATACATCCGTACCATCTTCATCGTGGTGAGTTCACCGGATAGTGATTTTCCCTGAACAGAGGGTGAAAGCTGGCCAAGTCGTGCGATTCCGGCCGGGTGGGAGGAATCAGGTATTGGTGAATTCGGGGTAGATGAGACATCATCATGGGTGTGTGGCGGTTCAGGATCTGGTGCTACGTCATGCCCACGATCAGTATCAATGATGATTTCTTGAATTCCTGCCTGTTCTAATTTGGCAATATCGCTGGAAGATTTAATGAGAAACCGGTGCACGAGGAATGGAGTCTTTAGCCATGAGCGGTCGATTCCACAGAGGTACATTCCCACTTGGGCGGAAGTTGTTGGAATTCGTTTGATGGCCATATGGATACCGATGAGGGGTTCTTAGGAAGGAATTTTCATTTCTTCATTGTGTGGAATGCCTGGTGTCCTCATCGGCGTTCTTTCTGCCGGTCTTAACCTCATCCTCAGTAGTGAACACGTGATGAGATTGAAGGCTTGCCATCTCTAAGGATGTGTTGTGAGATAGGGGGGGGATGTCTCTGTTGCGCAATGACAGAAAATTCTGTGAATTGATACGGCGCTTGGACCATCAGAGACAGCAAAATACAGTGCCTGACCTCATGAAATTTAAGTGTTCTCCTTGCCAGGCCGAAAAGGAGAAGACAGTTTTCACGGGGGATGGCGATGGGTGGATGTCGAGCATCATTTCACGGGGGTTTTTCAGATTCCTTCTCTGTTAGGCGTGGCACTCAACGGGATGCCCTTTCGACATCTTGGTCTTTCCTCATAGGTGGCCTCTTCTCGGTATTTCTGTCATGGGGACTTCCTATCCTCGGCCATGCTGCTTCTGAATCGAGTCCACCAATCAAACATGTTCGAACCGTGATTCCCATTCTTGGGACCACGATGAATGCACAATCTGAACAGGTTGGCATTGTTGCAGATATTCAATTGGAATTTCTTCAGAGACGGGATCACAAAGGTTTGGATCTTCAATTTCTTTCCAGGCCAGGGAAGTTTTCACCCTATGCCCAGCAATCGGTCAAAGACGCTTTAGGTCTGGTGGTTGAAGCAGCCGGGCTGAACCCTGATTC
>CAZBQO010000131.1:0-2755 GCA_964494125.1 uncultured Nitrospira sp.
CCATCCGATGCCTGGTTGTCGAATTGAAGGAAATGAGGATGAATGTTAATTTTAGATGATTGGAAATTCGTAAAATCGTCATCCAACCATTCGCTGGTCAGCGTATAGTCTACACAATCATACACATTGGCCCGAAACACCAATGGCAATTTTTTGTCGTTATTTTTTCGTACTTCCTCCTCCTCTTCATGGAGGACATAAATCAATCCGTAAGGATCGATGACAGGAGCTTCCTTACCCTGGGCCCCGGCCATTTCAATGGGAGTATTGATGAAATGAATGTTGTAATATTTTCGTCCGGCATTTTCCGGACACAAACTCCACCGGCCATTTTCTCCCGGTTTGGCAGGCTCAGAGGTTCGCAGACCATTTGCATCCTGATGAATCATCTCCAACCATGGGGCCGGATTGTGATTTGGTGGGAACATGACCCGCTTACCGAAATGTGGAGTCAGATGCGGCCATGATACCTTCCCCGTCCTTGGCTCAAACAGAATTGGGCGCCGTTTTCCTGGAGTAGGCGAATGGTATTTTGGGTTCTCGATTGTGCTTTCTTTCTCAGACATGGCTTTATTACCATCCCATGCCCAATCCAATACCGTCGCATCATAAGAAATAATTTGGCCCTTTTCGTCATCTTTATGACCGGGTTTCCCTTGGGCCGGCAACTGAATTTCCACCCATTCTTTAATATTCACGACCGCTGGATTCGATTTCCAATTGGTCTTTCCCTTTTCCACGATGGTGAATGTTTTCCCAAACCAATCAACGGTTTTACCAATCAATTGATCGGAAGTTACCCCCACCTGCATCCGCCCTTTTCTATCAGGCAATTCCCTAAGGTTTGGCATGACATCCGTACGGTTGTCGTCTGTCTGCATGGTGTTATATACCCGCCAATACCCCCACATTCCTGCAACGTAATGATGAGCGACATGGCAGTGAAACAAGAAGTCACCCGCCAGTTGTTGGCAAAGGCCAGATCCACATTCCGTTTCCAGATCCAACGCTTCTGATGGCCCAATCACTTCTACATCAACCCGGTCGGTTTTTGTCCTGATAACCGGATATTTAACCGGACCATTTTTCGCGGCATGCCACATCGGCATTTGATCAATCGCCCTCGGGCTTCTTGGCCATCGGATCGTCCCGCCATGTGGATGGTGGGAATGGAATACCTCAGACCCTCCATGAACCAACCTGAACTTGGCTGGATCCCCAAGATAGGATCGAGGAATCGTCGTTGGTGCATCACCAAAGGTGTAAGAACTATATCCCATAGATTCGTCTTCAAACCCGAAGTATTCGTGCTGCACATGCATGTTGTTGATACCAAAGGGCTCACTCCGATAATTAAGAGCCCGAGCCCCTGGCCGATAGGCATCGGTGAGAGGGTCACGTTGTGGCAAGAAATCCCCGTGCTTGTTCACCGGACGAAACGCTTCGTCACCCACCTCATGATAAATCAACACGAACTCACGAAAATCAGGTCCCGTTCCATTTTTGATAATGGCTTGCCATCCACTAGCCATTGGGGTTGCGTCTCCGTTTCCCAATGGATTCAAATATTCGGAGCCATGCGGTTCAACCACGAATGTCCCCATGAGACCCATGACAGTCAATTCTCGATCATTACTAAATGTATGAAATTGTCGGCCACCCTCCTGGGTGTCCGGATGGATGTACCATTCCATCTCTACGACTTGACCTTCTTCAGCCACGGTGTCGCGATTGGTTGTCGTCGCAGGCTGCCCAGTCTTGCTGATCACCATATTCGACCCATGGATGTGAAGACTGGCCTCCTCACCAAACTCAAGTTGGTTTCGGAAGGTGAATTTCACACAATCCCCTTGATTTCCTCTGATCACCAGAGGTTGAATCCATTGATCCTGAAGACCGTTCGTGACCGCGCCCGGGTCACCATGGCCATCTACCTCTCTCGCTGCAGCATTCTTGGCTTCCTCTTCCCGCACCTTATCGATATTTTCGGTCAGCACATACATATAGCCAGGATAGTAATCAAGCCATTGATTGAGAGTAATCTCGGCATTAATGGCCGAAATATCATATTCCCTGACAGGGGCAGTTGAAGGACAATTTCCACCACTCGCTGCAACAGGCTCCACATTACGATCAGATGCCAAAAGTAAATCCTGGCCTCCAGCCCCATATTGGTGCATATTGGTCATCGTGTTGTAAAAACCGGTTGCTGTATGGTCAGCATGTTGAGCGCCAGACTCGTTTTCCATTCTCAGCATGATCCGATCATGTTGGCGTTCCACCATGGCCGCTCGATTCGGTCGGCCTTCCTTGGTGTCCTCCATAATGGTCTGGCCCTTCAAACGCTCCGCCCATTCAGGTGACTCTTGATGAACCATCCCCGTGCTATGAATAACTTTGTCCTGATTTTCTTCAGCCAGGAGGATTCCCCCTGACAAAAAACTGGACCCTCCGACTAACAATCCAATGGAAAGTGTGGTGATCGCTTTCCTAGATTTCATGTGAAACATGGACCGGCCTCCTTAAGGTGAAATAAACTGACAAACCAAAGACTTATTCTACAAATCAAACAGTCGATAATATTCCATGAAAATGTTGGGAAGCGCAAAAGGTAATCCAATCGATTGAGGCTGTCAAGTCTGAAAGATATGAGTTTGATTTCATTGCAGTTATCACAACTACTATAAAAAATGGCATACCCGAAATGGATGTGGGAAATAAGCAAATTATCCCCGATTAACGGCCAATGATTCAC
>CAZBQO010000131.1:2855-6186 GCA_964494125.1 uncultured Nitrospira sp.
TTCACTCAAACCTTTTAAATTTCCGATTTTAAAAAACTACGACAGGGTGAGCCCTGCAACATACGAGGAAAACTCTTTCTGAAGATCAGTGGAAATTGGGCCTGGCTTTCCATCCTGTATAAGTTGTCCATTCACCTGAATAACAGGCAAAACCTCAATCGTTGTGCCCACAAGAAAGACCTCGTCAGATTGCAGGAACTCTAAAATAGGAATTGGTCGAAATTGGACGTCCAAGCCTTTTGCCTGAGCTAAGGTCGCCACCTGTTGCTGTGTCACACCAGCCAGGACTAAATGATTCCTTTCTGGAGTAATAAGCACGCCATTTTTCACCACAAAGATATTACTCGTAGCCCCCTCAGTCACCTGTCCGTCTCTCACAAAAATCCCCTCAAAGGCCTTGGCCTCACGGGCCTGTTGCTTGGCCAGAACATTCGGAAGCAAATTAAGGCTTTTAATATCACAGCGGTGCCATCGAGTATCAGGTAGGGTAATAACACTTACCCCCCGTTGGAAGACTTCAGTTGGCAATCCAACCATTTGTCGAAATGCCAAAAAGACCGTAGGTTCTCCATTAGAAGGGAAAGTATGCTCTCGCGGAGCGACACCTCTGGTTACCTGAATATAGATTTTTCCTTCCTGATATCCACTCTGCTGGAGACCAGAGAGAAGGAGGCGCAGAAATTGGGATGGTTCTAAAGAAAATTGGATCTGGGTTTCTTGGGCACTCCTAACCAGCCTATTGAAATGCTCACCCCAAAAGGCAGGAACCCCATGATAGGAACGAATCACTTCATAGATGCCATCTCCAAATAAGAATCCACGATCATCCGGAGAGATCTTAATCTCCTCTAGTGGAGAAAAGTGCCCATTGAGATACCCGATATCCGACATGCCCTAATTTCATTCAGGAAGACAGAGGGGAGACGATGACCTTAAAAATCCGTCGATCTTCTGCTGTAAACTTCCATGCCATCCTTTTACTAAACTCCAAATGATGTGTTCCTGGTTCCAATGCCCGAAATTCAAATGATCGCTGACCGGAATCTACCGCATTATTACTGACCGTTCGAAGAAACTCATCTCCCACTAATCCCAGCACTTTGGGGTCATAACTTGGCACCCATTGTTCCCCGCGGGTCCGATCTTCCCATAAATGCACCATAAATGTGTCAGATCGGAAAACCTTAATCGCTTTCGTTTGAACTTGATCTATATTCATGCTCTCACCTTGACTGAAACTTAGGTCATGCTCCGTCTGTTAAGGCCACTATTCTCCTGTTAGCCAATCACGTTTTTTTAAACAAACAAACACATTTCCCTTATCAACCACTACATCATAATTGACCACACAATAGCCTCCGCCATCTGGACCAAATCCCGAGCGAATGTCAAATTGCTGATGATGCCACGGGCAAGAAACCAGAAAACCCTTCAATCGACCCTTCCCCAAAGAGGCTCCTTGGTGTGGACAGATATCATTAATAGCAAAGCAACGATCATCAACGCGAAAAATAGCTACACTTTTCCCGTCGACTTTGAATACACGCCCCTTTCCTTTGGAAATATCCTCCAGCTTCCCAACATAAACAAATCCCTCTTTAGGACTCAACGGTTCAAATACCCTGCAATCCATACCACGCTCAAAATCTGGATCATTCATAGCCGGTTCATCTCTAAGAGACAAGCAATGTAAAGGTGACCTGTGCCCCTACCTGAACTTTGGCTTGGTCCACAAACCCAGCATTGGCTTCCACAATATAACGCGCATCTTGAGGCGGGGGCCCATACCAGGGGCATTGCCTTTCATTGCAAGGAAGAGCCCTTTCGACTATATGCACGACAACCTTACTCTCATCAACCCAAATCACATCAACCGGAAATTGAAACTCTTTTGTCCAGACCCGATGGAGACCGGAATTTTCAAAAATATAGATCATTCCCTCACCGGGAGGGAGAACATTTCTAAACGCTAATCCGAATAATAGTTTTTCCGGTGTATCAGCAACCTCCGCTTTCAACACCCCACCGCTGGGAAAATTTATATTAATAACTTGTGTCTGTTCCGGAGCATTAAACAATAGCGCACCGGAAATCAGGAACAACGCCATGACCAGAAGAAAGAGAATTCGCTTTTTACTTGGGACCCCTTTACCTTGCAGAAAAGACAGCATTGTTCTAAATATATCCTTATTTTTCTATAAACACTTTTGCCTTAGGCCCTGGGCCTTTGATCCAGGCAAGCACATTTGTATTATTTCGCTATTTGCTCAAATAACACACCCACGATAAGATATCATGTAAGTTGATATGATTTCAGCCAAGATGAAGGATGGCAAAAGAGCCTTCGCACCATCTCCCCCCAAAGGAAAATCTTATCTCATACCATGGAGGCCTCATATGCGCTACCTCCCAAGTTTATTGCTCACGCTTTCTCTAGCTCTCTTTTTCTCTACCAGCACCTCTGCTTACCCATCGATTTCTATGGCCATCGACCGGTTTGTCTCTAACCTCTACCCCAAGGGAAGCCACTACTTCTGGGTGATTAACAACACCACAACCGAGTCTGCGGAAGAAATGATTGTCGATCTCAACACCAGTGTCAGAAATTTACCGGAGGAGGAACCGACAGAGAGTCGGTTTTTATTATTGGGGGTAGGAGGGGAATTGCTTGCAGCTCAAAAAATTCCGTTAAATGCTAACGTGGATTGCCAGAATGATGAGGAAATATAGTTAGTAATACGAATTCAGGTTAATTCAGGTATTAAAAAAGCCCCATCCTCATTACGAAGGATGGGGCTTTTTTATACCAAGCAATGTCTACTTGGTCAGAATCAATAACTGTCCACCCAAGTGGGCTGCATGTAATTGACACTTGTAGTTCAATAAATTGTTCGAGGTCACATACGTGAGATCACTCATGGGAATACCGATATATTTGGTTTCCCCAGGAGCCAAAACAAGCTTAATATGCATCGACGTCGGAGCGGCAAAAGCTGAATCAGCGGAAAGCTCAAAACCATGTTCTTTGTCCATATTGTTGGTTACTTTGAACAAAATAGGTCTTCCTGCTCTCCCACCTGTCGCAGAGGCCACAAGACTCAAGATGGATGTCGCGGGATACCAGACTTTCTTTCCACCAATTTCCATGGCATTAAACTCAAGATCAACATCCAATTTTGTAAACGGCTGGCCCACGACTGACCCCGTTTCAAGGTCACCAATTTCCACACCACCGGACTGTAACGCAAATGCGCCTGAACTACCGACCGCAACGAAAACCGCACTTAAAAGGACGGATAGAAGCACTCTGTGCATCGCCTACCTCCTCATG
>CAZBQO010000132.1:0-6092 GCA_964494125.1 uncultured Nitrospira sp.
CGTGGGGATATTATCCGCACCTACAATGGTGTCACCGTGAAGGATCCCAACCATTTGCGCACGCTTGTGGCCGAAACGACACCGAAGAGTTCAATTCCTCTTGCGGTGTGGCGAAACGGCAAAATTGTCAATCTTTCGGTTTCCATCACTGAAATGCCTAAAGATACTGCTGCATTGACGGAAATGGCTCCCAGTTCGGTCTCAGGTAACCACGCTCTCTCAGGGCTTTCAGTAGAACCCGTCCAACCCGGACAAACACGCGATGGCCAGGGAGTGGTCGTGACCCAAATCTCACCGAACTCTCCGGCTGAACGGGCAGGTGTTCAACCAGGTGATGTAATACTGGAACTGAATCGCTCTCCCATTGGATCCGTGAAGGATTTCGAACAGCTTGTGAAGCGGCTGGAAGCTGGATCCTCCGTCTTAGTGCTCTTGCAGCGCGGAAAGGGCGCCATTTTCCTGACCATCAAACCCTAACGACTGGACCAGAGCCTCTAACTGGCCAGACCTGACACCCTGAGAGCCGAACAACCATGGCGCCACTTTGTTCATCCAGAACATTCCTTCAAATAAGCCAACTGCTCTGCTTGGTGGTTTTTCTCCTATCCCCTGTTTCCACGCAACCAATTCTGTGGGCCTCTTCTCCGCAGATTGCCATCCAAGCTGAACCGCCATTTTTTTCTCCGAACCACCTGATGATCCGCCTGGATACCGCCCTCACGTGGAACAATCACACTCGAGAAGCCCATTCCATCGTGGCAGACGACTGTCTGTCCCGCTCCCAGTGCTCATTTGATTCAGGCCTCATTCGTCCCGATCATCAGTTTGTCTTAACCCGGTTAGCCCCCGGGCAGTACCCTTACCATTGTGGACTCCACCCCTTCATGAGGGGCCTGTTAACGATTCATACCCCGCACTCCCCGTCCTCTGATATCTGATTCAAAAGCCATATTTTTGTTGTTGCGACTTTCCTCCCTTGTCAACACAGGTGATTGTACGTCTGTGATCCCTGTCATCTGCCCTTTTTTCGTTGCATGCCATAAGTCCCTAATGGTACATTTCTGACATGCCTGGTAAGGGCAGAGAGTACGAATTTCAATTAATAAACAGACACAGACTGGTCCCATCGTCTAGGCTGGTCTAGGACGGCACCCTCTCAAGGTGCAGACACGGGTTCAAATCCCGTTGGGATCACCAATCGCTAGTAGGAGCCGATGTTCGCCCCTTCCTAATTGTTTGCACCCGCTCCCGTTAGAATCAGACTCCTCGTACTCCCGTCTGGTTATTTCTTTCATTTATGCCGTAAGGATCTGTGATGACTACGAGAACTTTTCACGATGGCGAAAGCGACGGCCTGGAAGCCCTGGAGGCTCTGGACCCGGAAACGATTGAATCTTTTTCCGACCTTCTCTCGGCCATGAAAAAGACCGCCTTTGGCGGGCGACGTCTTGGCGATGCCTTTGAGATTTTGGACAAAATGGTCGAGGATCCCGATTGTACCGTGATCTTAACCTTGTCTGGGGCCATGACCATCGCGAAAATGGGAAAGATTATCTGCAGCATGATCGACCGGAACATGGTGCAGGCCGTGGTATCCACGGGGGCTTTAATTGCCCATGGCTTGAGTGAAGCCGTAGGCAAAACACACTATAAATATCACCCATCCATGACGGATACCGAACTGTATGAAAAGGGCTATAACCGCGTGTACGACACGCTGGAGATGGAATCCAATCTCAACCACGTCGAACGGGTCGTCAGCCAAACCTTAAAGCGCATGACTCCCGACACACCCATTTCCTCGGAAATTCTGACTCGCGAAATCGGAAAAACTCTCCACGACCATTACGAAGGACCAGGGATATTGAAAAGCGCCTATGAGCAGGGCGTCCCGGTCTATATTCCTGCATTTACCGATTCTGAAATGGGGCTGGATGTCTCCATTTGGGCCATGAAGGAGAGACGACAATCTCAAGGCACACCTCAATCCCCTGATCTCTCAGATCAGGAAACCTGGCAGGTCTTGCAGCAATCTCGTCCGGCATTTAATCCGTTCTTAGATCTCAATAGTTATACGGAAAAACTGCTGTCTGCCAAACGGTTGGGGATTTTCACTATCGGAGGCGGAGTTCCCCGAAATTGGGCACAACAAACGCCACCATATATCGATATTCTCAACCTCCGGATGGGTACACAATTAACTCCTCCTCGGTATCAGTACGGTGTCCGCATCTGCCCGGAGCCTGACTACTGGGGTGGTCTCAGCGGATGCACGTATGAGGAGGGTGTATCCTGGGGAAAATTTGTGCCTCGAAAAGAGGGGGGAATGTTTGCTGAAGTGTTGAGTGATGCCACAGTAGTTTGGCCACTTCTCATGATGGGGCTCCTGGAAAAAGCCCGTCGCCGATAAATTCAACCCCTTGGCACGATCGATCTCTTCTCTCGACACGGTCAGCCGGGAATGCAACAATAATAGCCAACAGCCATGGAGTGATGATGAACATTGCCCAAACCCTCAAATCGACCGTATTGCTCGCCATCCTTCTTGGCACCCTGCTGATGAGTCCCACGATTCACGGGAAAACTCCTGACTTTTTGATCCAGGATGATGATGTGGTGCGAGGGGATCCCAAGGCTCCCATCACCCTGTTGGAATACTCGGATTTCACCTGTGGCTTTTGCGAAAAATTTTTTCATGAGACCTTTCCTAAATTACTTTCAGAGTACATTGAGACCGGAAAAGTGCGTTTTGTCTACCGGGATTTCCCGAGAGGCATGGGCAGTCCACTTCGAGCAGCCGATGCCGCTCGTTGCGCAGGAGAGCAAAACGCCTACTGGCCCATGCATGATCGGCTCTTTAACAGTGAAGGCCAGTTGGCTCCGGATAATCTCAAACAATATGCCAAGGAACTCAACCTCCACGCAGAACAATTTTCAGAATGCTTGGCTTCCCATCGCTATATGAAAGATATTGAGAAAGATTTACAGGATGCGGGTTCCCTGGGAATTCGGGGCACGCCGGCTTTCGTGCTCTTTCCGACAACCCTGCCAGAAGATGTTCATCTTATTTTAATTCCAGGCGCCTTTCCCTATGAGACGTTCAAGGAAGAAATTGATAAATTGCTCAAGCTTCATGGAGGCTCAACTTCTTCACTGTCTTTGCCAGTACTGTCCTCTACTCACATCGAAGGAGCATAGATCCTCCATGCACTCCCTCTCTACTCAATTCCTCATTGATCTGACAGCGTGATTAGGTGTACATTTGCACAGGCAATCCTGAAATTCATGTTTTCACCCACAGAATGGTTTTGAGTCATGACGGAATCCCAATCTTTTTGGCCTGTTGAATGCGCGCAAGGTGAACCTGATTTGTTTGTGTGCTTAACCTGTTTTGATGAGGTATTCAAAGCCAAGATGCCGGTTGACGGGTGTCCGAGCTGTGGAGCCATCGCCGCATTCGAACCGTTTAGTTTGGATGCGATCAGGGAATGGGGAACGGAGAATCTTATTCAGAAAGCTGAACGGTTGCCTTCTTCATCCCATCCCGGTTCCGACCAGCCAGCTTCATCAATCTAACCACCTCCATTTCACGAGGTTTTCACCTTTTCATGACTGTGGCCACGGCAAAGCCAATCCTTATAGGCGGCCAATGGATCCAGACTTCCTCTGCGGAGCCGGTACGCAACCCCTATTCCAATGACGTGGTGGCCATGGTCTGCCAGGCCGAGCCTGAGCATATCCACCAGGTCACCAACTCTGCCAAACGAGTCTCGGCCGAATGTGCCGGGATACCGGCACATGCCAGAGCAAAGGCGCTCCTGCATATCGCCGCCGGCCTTTCCACCAGACGGGAAATGTTTGCGGCCACAATTTGTCAGGAGGCCGGGAAACCGATTACCGATGCACGTCGTGAAGTCGATCGGGCCATTCAGACCTTTCGCTTGGCCGCAGAGGAAAGCACGCGCATCCCTGGAGAAATCATTCCCATGGATCTCACCCCAGGAGGGGAGGCATACTCGGGATCTGTCCAACGCTTTCCGATCGGGACGGTTCTTGGCATTACTCCATTTAATTTCCCCCTAAACTTGGTGGCCCACAAAGTGGCCCCTTGCCTGGCAGCGGGAAACCCGATGGTATTGAAACCAGCCCCCCAAACCCCGTTAACGTCGCTCATGTTGGGTGAAGTCTTTTTGACGACAGAACTGCCTCCGGAAATGCTGACGATCATCCCGTGTTCCAATACCCTGGCAGAACAGATGGTGATTCATTCCAATTTCCAAGCCTTGAGCTTTACCGGCTCTATGACAATTGGGTGGATGCTGAAAGGAAAGGCCGGATACAAACGGGTTCTGCTCGAACTCGGAGGGAATGCCGGGGTTATCATAGAACCGGATGCCAATCTTGATGTGGCCATAGACCGTTGCGTAGCGGGAGGATACGGATATGCCGGACAAACCTGTATCTCTGTGCAACGAATCTTCGTCCATGAATCGCGGTACGACGACTTCCTCAAGACCTTTGTCGAGCGAGTCCGATCATTGCCCATGGGCGATCCATCCCTTGAGAACACCGTCGTCGGTCCCCTCATCAACGAACAAGCCGCCCGCCGAGTCGAGACATGGATCCAGGAAGCCGTTTCCCATGGGGCAATAGTCAGGACTGGCGGGACACGAAAGGATTCATTCATCGAGCCTGCAGTCCTGACTCACGTCAACAACACCATGAAGGTCTGTTGTGAAGAAATTTTCGGGCCGGTGGTGACCGTCACACCCTATGGAGACCTTGAAGAAGCGTTTGCCCTCCACAATGATTCTGATTTCGGACTCCAAACAGGAATTTTCACCAGCAACATCGACACCATGTATCAAGCATACGCACGGTTAGAAGTCGGCGCACTCCTGGTGAATGAAATTCCAACTTTTCGGGCGGATCACATGCCTTATGGAGGAATCAAACAGTCAGGATTAGGGCGAGAAGGAGTACGGTATGCGATTCAGGAACTGACCGAGCCTAAATTGTTGTTGGTCAAAAGGCCTTCTTGAGGCCTCCTTGTTTTTTCTTGAATGTTCAGTCCTCACGATCTTGCACTTTGCCAACCACTCTTGGTAAAAATATCGCCATACGTGGCAAGATTGTTCTTTCCCGTGACCGTCCGAATCGTCCAGGCTTTCCCATATAGAGTTTGCGCAAACAGATTGGAGAGCGAGATTGTGAATCAGATTCGACGATCACCTAGTCATCTCCTGCCTATCCCAATCCACCACTAACTGATTGACGAAGGAGTCGCGATGGTCCCAACACAAATGTTTCTCACCCGGGGTGTGGGCGTCCACAAGGAAAAACTGGCATCGTTCGAAGAAGCTCTCCGGGGCGCGGGAATTGCGTATTGCAACCTGGTGACCGTCTCCTCCATTCTTCCTCCGGATTGTAAAATCATCTCGAGAAAACGTGGTGAACAGCTACTCAATCCAGGCGAAATTACCTTTTGCGTCATGGCCAGATCGGAAACCAATGAGCGGAATCGCTTAATTTCGGCTTCAATCGGCGTGGCCATTCCCTCCGGCAGGAAAGTCAATTATGGCTACTTGTCGGAACATCATGCCTATGGAGAAACGGACGAAGAGGCGGGAGAATATACTGAGGACCTCGCGGCCCAAATGCTCGCAACCACCCTTGGCATCAAATTCGATCCTAATGTTGCATGGAAGGAACGTGAGCAGGTATTCAAAATGGGAAGGGATATTGTTCGAACCCAGAACATTACTCAATCTGCTATCGGAAAACCGAATCTCTGGACGACCGTGGTCGCATGTGCAGTCTTTATTCCACTTGAAAACATCACTGACGATCCAAAGCCCCGTCAGAAAAAGTCAAAATAGGGTCGTGGATTGGGCAAACCATTCTGGTGGACAATTGCTTCTTTTTCTCGAGTCTTTAGCAACCTGACAAGACCACGTTCGAACATCTTTTTATCCAGTAGGATTACCCCTCCCTTACCAGAGTCGGTTCCGCAAGAACCGCCCTTTTCCCTCACAGTGGGACTGTTGAAAAAAGCCGCCAGCGGCGTTCTCGCCATTTTTCCGTGCTCACGT
>CAZBQO010000133.1:0-6021 GCA_964494125.1 uncultured Nitrospira sp.
CATGATCCAATGACCCCTGTCGGGGCACTAGCAGCTCAATTTGGATGGGCGGGCAATCTGGGAGATAGCGTGACCTTGTTTAGCCGGGCAATTTTTTAATCTATCCCGTCAGAAGTCTATTCAGGAACATCCTTACGCACCCTTCTCGTTCCTTCCTCATACCTTCCACCTCTGGAATGGGAATGCGTAAAACACAGGTCAGTAATGAAATATTACCGTTCAGATCTTTAGGAAGTTTTTAAAGATTAAAGGATTTGCGCCCCTGCACAAGCCAGCCAAACACCTCCTGAATTGATTACAGCCTAAGAACACCGAGCCAGGACTAGATCATCGAAACACTTTCGCTTCACAATGTTGGGGTTAATTTGCCCTATTTCTTCGTTGTTCAATGAGACTCTTTATCGTAAGTCTGACCACCTGCAAATCGGTTGAATCCACGCGAATGGTCATGTCATGTTCGGCCTCGGTTAAGGGCTCCTCTTTGGCCTTTTGCTGCTCCATGACTCCAATCGTTGCGTCAGAGGCATCGGTCTGTTGCTTGGCCCGACTTGCTATTCGCTCCGCCAACACCTGATCTGGCGCCCAAACGTCCAAAATGACAATAGACACATGACGCTCATGAGCGAGTCGGATAAAGGATTGTCTTTGTGCACACTCAAGAAATGTAGCATCCACAACGACAGAATAGCCCGCCTGTAACATCGTATTTGCAAGATCCCATAACCGATCATAGGTTAGACGAGTCATGTCTGACGCGTACAACCTCTTGGATATTTCCTGACCGGCGACGACTTTACGTTGTTCGGCATGGATACGTTTCCGTTCCACATCGGATCGCACCCGCATGGCACCCAACGCTTTCACCACTTCAGTCGAGACCGTCGTCTTCCCAGTTCCGGATACTCCATGCATCAGCATCAACATTGGGGGAGCAGGCATTATCAATCGATGGGCCAACTTCACGTATCTGATTATTTCCTCAAGGATTTCCTCCCGTACCGGGCTTCCTGGTTCGACCTGAGCCAGACGCAAGCCTGCCACTTTAGCTCGAACGAGTGCCCGATAAATCTCATACAGACGGAACACACTCATCCCCGCATAATCACCAGTCACTTCCAGATAACAGTTTAAAAACCAATAGGCCAAATCCACCCGGTCCCTGCTCTCCAAATCCATGACCAAAAACGCGACTTCACTGATGACATCAATCCACCGCAAGCCTGGTTTAAATTCCAAGGCATCAAACACACAGATCCGACCCTCAAATAGGGCAATATTTCCTAAATGAAGATCACCATGACATTCTCGAATCTGCCCTGAAGATTTACGTTCTCTGAGTGTTGGGGTCAATCGTTTCCATTCCTGGTATGTCCATTCCTCGATATCCTTCATACAGGATTGAATCCGCGCAGGGAGGGCTTCCAGAGGAATGTCCTCAAAGCACTCAGCTATAGGTCTCCACACCCTATCCGGCTCTCCATAGGAAAGGGGATCTCCTGCAGATTCAATCCGGCCATGGAATGTTCCAATATCCATAGCCAGTTGACCGACCACAGATTCATGCAGGTTGCCCGTTTCAAGGAGATGGTGAAACTCCTGATCGGGAGGAAATTGTTTCATTTTGACGGCCCATTCAAAAGGGTTTCCATCCCCATCCATGCGAGGATCTGATGGGGACCCAGTGATGGAGACCACCCCCAGATAGAGCTGTGGGGCTAACCGTCTGTTGAGACGAACCTCTTCTTCACAAAACCATCTCCGTTTTTCAATCGTCGAAAAATCAACAAACGAAAACAACACCGGCTTTTTAATTTTGTAGACATACTGACCGGTTAGCAACACCCACGAAATATGCGTTTCCACCACCGTAACCTGACTCACAGGGTGTGAATAACATTTCGGGTCCTGCAGCGATGCGACTAGCTGAGAAGAAGTCATAGCCATCAAATAAAGGCCATCGGCCACATGAAAGGAGATAAAATTACATCGTTTTGGACCGGAATCACTGAATGCATTTGCCCATACTACCCAATTTCACTCCTTTCCCCAACTAGGAAAAAACATCCACTGATGATCAACGTTCATTTGACTTGTGAAGAAAATCCTCGAACAGGTACACTATAAATAGCTGACCAATTATGTTGAGACGAATTAAAATAATTTTCATTATCATTTTTCTCCTGTTGGTCGGGTCCACATTGGCTGCGCTTTGGTTGTTACCAGGCACGTTCTCCGCCAAAGCCACGCCGCCTGAATGGGAAGTGAAAGCTGCCAGGTTTATTCGCCATCTGGCAACCCCCAGCCACTTTCTCAAAATGTCAAACCCCGTCCCTTTTTCTCCTGAAAATCTTGCACAAGCTCGGCATCATTTTGCCGATCACTGCGCCACCTGCCACGCCAATGATGGAAGTGGGAAAACTCATATGGGTCCGAATTTCTATCCTCCTGTCCCTGATCTCAGGGACCCTGCGATTCAAGCTATGGCTGATGGAGAATTGTTTTATATCATCCATTACGGTATTCGATTTACCGGAATGCCGGCCTGGGGGAAAGGTCTGCCGGAAGAAGATCTCGATAGTTGGAAATTAATACTGCTTATTCGACATTTCCCCAATATCACTCCTGAAGAAATCACAGAGATGAAACAATATAATCCTCTTACCCGCGAAGAACGGGAACAACAAGAAGCCCTTGATAAATTTTTATCAGGAGAAGATGCCTTCCCCCAAGAGCACCATCATTGATTTTATCATCCAAGGAGTCACCATCATGAAATATTTCCCCATTCTTGCCGTTTTGTGCTCCATGTTTCTGGCCTCCCCCGTCTGGGCCCATGGCGATGCCTCTCATGTAATGGGAACCGTCACCGAATTGGGAAATGACCATGTGGTGGTCACAACTCCAAAAGGGGAATCCCTGACTCTCGCCTTTCATCCTCAAATTACATTTCAACAAAATGGCATTCATGTCGAGCATGCCCGCCCGCAGGTTGGGGACCGACTGGTGGCCGAGGTATCAAAAAAGGGCGTCCCTGAAAACCGAGACTGGGTTGCGACCGAAATCACGTTTTCCACACCAAAAAGGAAGCCTTGATTGCTGAACAGGATTCACGCCCAAGAATGAGAAACACAAGTCATTCAAGTCTTTTAGGGAAAGCCGAATCCATGCTTCCACCCTGATGGATTGAAGCAAAATTTAATTCTTCCCGTATTTTCATTATCTTCTTAATATAATTGCCTTTTTTGATCCTCCAGTATTTTGATCATTTTCCCCTGCCTTGAGGAGTCCATGACAATGGCACGCCTCTGGCTAGCTCCCGGATTCATAACGATGCCTCAGAAATCTCTGACGAACGACCTCATAAACCAGCAGTACAGAGCCACGATTGAGCAAAATGGGAGTGGATAATCACCTAAACGGGAGCCGGCCTGAGATCCTATCTTGGGGAAATGGAGCTAGTCACGTTACCAAAGAAGACTCTCGGAGCAACAGAATCATCAGATGAATCTGTTGTATTGCATCTCTTCATGGTGGAGGAATATGCTGTAAAAAAATGATGAAGGAGCAAGATGAATTACTCGAGGGCCCTTAGTCTCTCACCTGTTGTTTTTCCCTATAAACTGGTTTTCCTTTTATTCCTCTCCGTGCTTTGTGCCACCGGATGCTCTACCCCGTACAAAAGCACCCTTCCTCCAGATCTGGCCGAACAAATCGATCCACTATTACTGTTCCCACGCATCAAAGAGGATCCTGACAGCTTCAAGGGAAAACTGATCATACTTGGAGGGCAGGTCCTGACGGCAAAACGCTTAAAAGATTCAACCCAACTCACGATCCTTCAATTACCTCTCACCAATGAACAGGAACCCACAACTGAACTTACGCAATCCCAAGGACGATTTATTGCCGAACAGGAACAATTTCTAGATCCCGCCACAGTCCCTCCTGGAAGCCGGATCACCCTGACTGGAGAACTGTCCGGCTTTGTCCGAAAGAGTCTCGATGAAACCATATATACCTATCCCACTCTCATTATTAAACATTTCAAAGTTTGGCCAGCGTATCCTCCTGATTACGACCGGTATGGACCCTATCCTCAGCCTTTGTTCTATCCCTATGCCTTTCCGTACTGGGGAGGATATGGCCGGTTTTATCCCTATTACCCTTTTGGATATTGGTAAGACCCTCTCCTCAAAACACAGACTCACTCTCGTCCCTGATTTTCCAAAGACGCCTGGGTATTCAAGCACCCCATCATTTCTAAAGGTTTGAACAACCCAAGAACTCCATTGTGCCACGGCAGCCCGATTCAACATTTGAAAATATTAGAATAAAAAAAAGGAGGAGGCATGGCCTCCTCCCACAATACACGAGTATTACAACTTAGCTGAAAACTGAGCAGTGAATTTACAACTTTGTGTCCGGTTGATTTTCCTGGGATATGGGTTCAGTTGGCATTTCTTCCCCTGACGGGGCTTCCATTGAATGCTCTTCGCTGACAGAGATTTTTTCAATTGTGGTCTCTTCCACAGGAGGAATTTCCTCAATTACCTTGGCTTCCATTGAGGCGGGAGCGATGACTGCCACGCTATCAAAATCAGCCATTAACCCTATCGTATCCTCTCCTCCGTCTAACAGAAGGGTAATATTCGTGGTATCGTTCCGCCATTCCGCCACCATCTTTAGATGGCCACGAAGCAGGGCTTGTCCCCAGAGACTTTGATCATATTGGTACAAAGAATCTAACCAGATTTCCTGAACCGATGTCGGCATGCCATAGGACTGGGTTATCCAATTTTGCAACGTATGAAAATCTTTTACATAGTCCACCGCATCATCATGTTTGGGTTCAAATAAATAATTTGCCTGAGCAAGTTGATCTTCATAAAACGTGTAAGTTAACGACGCGTCAATTCCTTCGATTTGACGACGATACCCTACCCGCTGCTCGTAGGCCTCCAATACCGGAGATTGGAGTTCCCAAACCGGTTGCACCGGTTCATTCAGCTTTACCTCCTGGGCATTCATTCCCCACTCCGTACTTCGCCGTTCAAACGTCTGAGGTTGGGCCGGAACGACCGTTTTTTGAATCACGGAAGGTTGCGATTGGTGGTGCGTTGGTCCCGCCAGCAAATGACCATTCGAATCCCGGTGACGGGTCAACAGCAAATATTCAGAGGCCTCATAGGCAAAACTTGTCGTCAGCAGTGTTGTTCCCATCATGATAACAGCGCCCGTCAAAATAGAATGTGTTTTCATAGCGTTTCCCATTGTCCCCAAGGTTTTCAAACGCAAGGAATGATCAGAGGATCCCTGAAAGATAATTGCACAGGTGGATCTCCCTTTATCACTACTCGTTAGTCACTATAAAATAGTGTCGGTTGTTGAGGAGAGAACTTAAGGGGGGTGAGGAGCAGAAGCCGTTTATCCGAACAGAGCTAACATTCCCAATCCCTAGTTAGGATGGGAAGTATTGAAAAGCAGGACCACTCGAAGCGAAGAATGCACGTTACGAAAAAGAGGAGAAATCGGTCAATTATAAAGAAACCTAATTGAATTCAGCATACCGAGCCTTCACGAGGGACGGGAAAAACCAATGTAGAGCAGGAGCGGTCACAAGAAACGAAGAGAGAAGAAAGAACAGGCACCAAAATTTGCCTGGAAGAATGGCAGATCCCGCAAGGCACCGACTTTTAACACCAGGCAACATTGGTAGAGGAATCCCCGCCACTTCCAGCCAACGGTTGTGCAAGAATTTCCGCCCAATGCGTTCTCAAATTAGTAAACATCCGGAGATATCCGGTATAAGAATTGGGTTTTTGTATGTATCCGTTCACCCCCATCCCGGCGGTATGACAGATATCCCTTGGAGCTTTTGATGTAGTCAACACCACAATTGGTATAGATGCAAACGATGGATCCTTCTTGATTTCGATGAGAGCCTCCCCTCCGGTCATGTGAGGCATATTCAAATCCAGGAGAATCACACTGGGACGTGGGGCGCATTCTCTCCTCGAAAAT
>CAZBQO010000134.1:0-5979 GCA_964494125.1 uncultured Nitrospira sp.
GTGATCTGGAATGCCCTGGGAAATCTTCTGACGAAAGTTGCGACATCTCCTTTTTCCATGGTCGGAGGATTGGTGGGTGGCAGCGGTGATGATCTGCAATATGTGGCCTTTCCTGCGGGTAATGCCCAGTTGTCTCCTGCTGAACAGGAAAAACTGCATGCGCTTGGTCAAGCGCTGGGCGATCGTCCTGCCTTGCGCCTGGATATCGCCGGGGCTGCCGATCCCCAGGTCGATCGCCAGGGGTTGGCTGCCGGGGAATTGCGGAAACAACTGCAACAGCGAAAATTCGTCCAGGGCTCCTCTTCCGCGAGAGAGGGGATGTCTTTAGATCAGATTGAACTAAGTCCAGAGGAGGAAGGGCGTTTGCTCGCAGAGGTGTATGCCGAGCAATTTGGAGCGCAACCCAATACTCTGGCTTCTTCTCCCGAAGGGAAGGGTCCGGACATTCCTTCACCGGAGCAGATGAAATCCAAATTGCTTGAATCGATCAAGGTGGAGGACGAGCAGCTTCGTCTCCTGGCTCAGCAACGGGCTCAAGGCATTCGAGAATTTCTCATTCAGGAGGGGAAGGTATCCGGTGACCGAGTGTTCCTCCTGGAACCAAACCTCAGTCCCGTCACGGAAGAGCAAACCGTTCGAAGTCCTTTGGCCTTAGCCGCGAATTAAGTCCCTTTCCGAAGATCCTCATGGTCGTGGTGTTGCCCGTGTGTTTTCTGATCTAAGCTGAATCCGCTTTCCTGGCATATGCTCACTCTTCCGCATGTGTCTCAGATCGTAGGTCTCCTCCTGGTGCTCTTCGTTGCCTTGTGGCTTGTCCATTTACGAGTGGGCAACGCCTCCTTCGCCGATGTAGGATTTTGCTTGGGATTTGGCCTTGTCGGTATTGTTTGTGGAATAGAGAGTGAGGGCAGCCCTTGGCGACGGGTTCTTATTGGGTCTATGGGGAGTGCGTATGCCTGCCGGTTGGGCTGGCACCTGTGGAAGAATCGCATTTGGGGGAAGTCGGAAGACCCCCGGTTTAAAACCCTCCGGGTAGTGCTAGGGAAATGGGAATCGGTCGGAATTTTCGGGTACTTCATGCTGCAAGTTCCTGCCTGTCTGTTCTTTGGATTTCTCCTGTGCTGGATTATGGGCCATTCTGAATCGGCGGTAAGAGGCTGGGATCTTCTGGGCCTCGGGATCTTTTTGCTGGCCTTCTTTGGAGAGGCTCTTGCGGATATTCAACTTGAACGGTTCCGATCCGACCCGACTAATCAGGGCAAGGTCCTACAGACGGGGTTGTGGCGGTTTTCCCGTCATCCTAATTACTTTTTTGAAATTCTACAGTGGTGTGCCTATATTCCGTTGGCAGTTGGATTGCCGGGGGCATGGATGGCGATCGTGTGGCCTTTGCTCATGATGTTGTCGCTTTTATGGGTGACGGGAGTGCCCCTGGCCGAGGCTCAGGCTATAAACAGCCGAGGGGAAGCCTATCGCATTTATCAACGCACCACCAATAAATTGTTTCCCTGGCTGCCTCGACGGAACAGCTCATAAAGGGGAGGAGAACTATGTTGCGGAAATCTCGAGGCGGCTTCAGCCACCATTGGAGAAATTCAAGAGGAGTCCTACTTTTGGCCGGCCTTCTGGTGTTGTTGAGCATGGTGAATGGTTGTGCATTTGTCCGGGGTGAAGTGGGTGAGCCTTTCCCGGAGGATCGGATTGAGACGATTGAGAAAGGTATAACCAATCGCCAGGAAGTGGCCCAACAATTTGGGGCCCCCGATGAGATTGTCCAGGCAAACGGCTATGAGATCTTTCACTACCGCCGATTTGACAGCAAGTTGGGATGGTTGCTGTTTCTGTCCCGTCTGAATATTGGCAGTGATCATCTCTGGATATTTTTTAATTCCCAAGGGTTAGTGGAGGACGTGGTATTTGGCAATCGGACCAGGAATGTGGAATTCCAAATCTGGCCGTTTGGGGAGTAGGGCAAGGTGGTCTTGGTCTTTGGAAAAACCGGAATCCTTGGCGTCCTGTTGGTGCTTTCCCTGGCCGGCTGTGACTTTCGTCGTGTGGTGGTCAATGATCCATTAGTTGCCGACTCTCTCAAAGAGTTGGTGCCAGGGAAAAGCACGATTCAGGATGTGGCCGGGAAATTAGGCGCTCCTGATGAGATTGAGGAAGGGGCCGGCGGAATGGTCTTACGTTATCGATATGGAGATAGCAAGACGATGCGGGTAAATTTCGGATGGCTTCTCCGTGTATTGTTGCCCGTCTCTCCATCCATGAATCTGGGAAGAGGTGAAGGGGTCACCTATATTTTGCATGTGGCGTTGCGACCGGATTTAATCTTTGATCATTCAGTCATTCAGCCCCCGCCCGATACCCCCCATTTCTGGTTTTGGCCGTTTTAACGGCCTTAAGGTGCAGGGTAACTATTAGGAAATGCTTCAACCTCATTTGGAAATAAGGGGATGTAGGCGTCCTTGCTTGTCTCAATTCCATCTTTGCCGGCGCAACATGACCTATTGCCTGGTGAGGGATTGGTGGTTTTCTTCCAAGCGCCGGAGATAGGGAATGAGGAATAAGCCGGGCAGGGCAATTAAGGTGCATAGAAGAAAAAACCCTTCCCATCCTAACCAGGTGGCCAGGATTCCGGTGGTGGAGCCGGCAAAGACCCGTGGAATGCCCATGAAGCTGGTCAACAGGGCATATTGTGTGGCGGTAAACCGCTTGTTTGTGAGACTGGCCATAAAGGCCACAAACGCGGTTTGTCCTAGACCACTGGAAATGGTTTCAAAGGCAATGACGGCCGTCAGGGTCGGGAGGTGATTGCCGGTATAGGCCAGAATGACAAATCCTGCCGTTGAAATCATTTGGAGGAAACCCAGAATAAACAGGGACGGCACAATCCCCAGGCGGTAGACCACCAGCCCGCCAATCAATCCTCCCGCCATCAAGGCAATCATGCCAAAAACCTTGACGATCATCGCATAGTCGGTTTTTGAGATGCCGAGATCCACCATAAATGGCGAGAGCATTTCTGACGCCATACTATCGCCGACCTTATACAGCAGGATGAACAGCAGCATCATGAGGGCGCCCGGACGGGAAAAAAATTCCAGAAACGGACCTGTGATGGCTTCCTGCCATGATGCTGGCGGTGGTGCGGGAATGGTGGGTTCCGGTGCAAACCATGTCGTGAGAATGCCAATAATCATCATGGCCCCCATGATGAAATAGACCGCATTCCATGAAAGGCTCTCCTGATCTGCCAGAAATAAGGCCAACGCTCCGGCGACCAACATTCCCAAGCGATAGCCATAAATAAACATCGAAGATCCAATGCCGAGCTCCTCGTCAGAGAGGGATTCACGGCGATAGGCATCCAGGACGATATCCTGGCTGGCGCTAAAAAACGCCACAAGGACACACAAGACCGCGAGGGTTGATAAATGAATGGCCGGTTGAGTCAACGCGAGCGAGGCGATGGTGATCATCAACGCTATCTGAGTGCCCAGCATCCATCCTCGTCGTCTTCCCAGAGCAGAAGACACGAGACGGTCCATCACTGGAGCCCAGAGAAATTTGAGCGTGTAGGGGAGGCCGACTAATCCGAAAAATCCAATGGTGGTTAAATCGAGCCCTTCTTCCCGCATCCAGAATTTGAGAGTCGAGCCAATAAGCAGGAGAGGAAGGCCGGAAGAAAAGCCGGTCAACAGCATGACCAGCATTTTGGGACTGACAAGAAGAAGACAGAAATTTTTGAGCCAATGACCTGGCTCGGTCTGCGTGGTCATACACCAGACCTTATCAAAGAAATGGGCTTAGGTCTTGTTGAAGCCGAAGGTGTTTTAGGGGTGAGGATGCAGCAGAGTCAAAAAGGCGGTTAGTTTAAATTTGGATCAACGGGCATATGCGCATACATCGTATATTGATCTCCGAAGGATCGAATGACCTCGCCCCATAAGACCTGAGAATCCTCATCAAAGACGAGGTGAGGTTGGGCAGGCATGGTGAGCCACGACCCGCTTTCCATTTCCGTCTCCAATTGTCCTGGTCCCCAGCCCGAATACCCCATATATGCCCGAAACGATTCGTGCTCACCGGGAACTTCAAGAATGCGCTCCAGCGTCTCCATATTCCCGCCAAGATACACGCCGTCAAGCACCGCATGGGTATCTTCAACTTCCTCATTCAGACGGTACAAGACGAGCAAGCTGTTTTTCTGAACCGGCCCCCCGGAATAGACCCGATGCTCCTGCCCTTCGAGCACTGGAACTTGAGGCAGGACCTCGGCAATATTCATCTCGGTCGGACGATTCACGACCACGCCCAAAGCCCCTTCCGGTCCATGCTCGCAGAGCAGCACGACCGTTTGACGGAAATTGGGATCGCGCAAAGCCGGAGTGGCAATGAGGAAAACCCCCTTGCCTAATGGTGTGTCCATACACTCATCCTAACGTGCCTCAGGGAATCCATCAAGAGGCATTTCCCGGGAAGAAATCATACATGTTTGTAAGGATACCATCGGAAAACTGGCCCACCCCCAACCTTCGTCAAACAAGGCTGCACGATGAATCCCTCCTGCTCTGCCTCACAAAGCTGGAGGAGTCCTTCGTAAGAAAGGAGCCTCTATCCGAACCCTTCAGAAATTTGGTAGGAAATTTTGATAGATTAATGGCGGTAATCTTTAAATTCGCCGGTCGTGTCATCCAATTTCAAAAAAGTCCGCATCTGTGTCTTAAGGGTTTGCCGGGCATTTTCATCCCCTAAATTCAACTGATACTCGTTAATAACCATGGTCTTCGTTCCGCCCGGGCCAGCCCATTCATTCCAGCAGGTTTGACAGACTTTCTGCTTGATTTCTTCTTCCAGTTTCCCCATAAAAAGATTGTCCGTGATCGGGTCCGCGTCTTTATCGCATTTTCGGCAATGAATTTGCGCCATCCTGTTCTCCTTTTGTAAGTGACAAGCCCAAAGTTTATGCGTATTAATATGCAGAACAATTTAAAATCCTAACACAGAAATCTTGGGTGGGAAAAGAAGTCAGGACGAATTTAAATGTCCTGGTCTTTTTGAGTGTCTTTCAGGTATGGATGTCGACCTCACCGTTCGGTCCCGTTCATTCGCGACGTGGAAGACCGTGAAGTGAAATGTGTGGAGCATATCTCAAGATCGGAGAAGCAACAGCATGTTACTCGCAGGAATTGATATTGGCACCTTAACCTGCCGCTTGTTGGTGGCAGAATTGAGTCCCCCAGGAGAAATGACCGTGGTTGATGCGGATCGGCGGATCCTACGGCTCGGGGAAGGGGTTGACCAATACAAACGGTTATCCCAGGCCGCGATGGATCGCGTTGTGTCCACCCTAAAAGATTGGAAAAAAAAGACCGCGAAGTATCCGCTCAACGGGGTGGCAGTCGTGGCCACCAGCGCCGTGCGTGAATCGGAAAATCGCAAAGACTTTCTCGCCCTTGTCACTCAAGAAACCGGATGGGAAGTGGAGGTCCTAACGGGAGAAGAAGAAGCCCAACGAACATTGTTGGGTATTCGTTTTGGCCTGCCACCCGCCATTGCGAATTTTTTGGGATTGGATATTGGCGGCGGCAGTACCGAATGTATCCTGGCTCAATCTGGAAAGGCTCCGGCCGTCATTTCGTTGGATCTGGGAGTAGTGCGCTTATTGGAGCGGGTGCTTCGTCTGGATCCACCCACAGTAGAGGAGATTCACCGGGCTGAAGCCTGTATTGATGAGGAATTGGCCAAAGTGTCTAAAGTTTTCGGGCCTTTTTCAGGCATCCCACTGGTCGGGACGGCAGGGTCCGTCACCACACTCGCCGCGATGGCTCAAGGACTGCCGAGATATGAGTCGGCACGTGTCCACAATTATGAGTTAACGTTGACGACCATCAAAGGGCTGGAGCAGGATCTCATCACCAAAACCGGTCCGCAGCGCCTAGCCATGCCAGGCCTTGAACCCGGGCGGGAATATGT
>CAZBQO010000135.1:0-5936 GCA_964494125.1 uncultured Nitrospira sp.
GCTTTCGAGATGAACAGGACTCCGGCATACAATAGACCAAATCCCAGGGCTGGACGTAATTCAAATGGATTTCGATGGGAGATGTCTTGACCATCGGACATTGTTCGTTGCGCTTTGCCATACAAAATGAAACTCATGACATACCCGCAGACGGCCATGCCCCCCAAAGGCGCAAGAAGCATCAGGAACAGATCCGGCTGAAGAAGGCTGACGATGACCAGCATCCTGGCAAACATGGTGCTGGATGCCCCAAGGATGGCCATCGCTCCCGGCAGGGCCAGACGTGGGTTCGCGCGTGTTTTATTAGCCATGCTCATGGTGACGGCGGTTGACGACACGAATCCTCCCAGGATGCCCGTCGTGGCAAGGCCTTTATTGGAGCCGATGATGCGAGTGCAGAGATATCCCAAAAAACTGATGCCCGCAATGAGAACGACCATGATGCCGGTATGGAAGGGATTGAGGACATCTAGAGGACCGTATGTGCGGTTGGGGAGGAGAGGCAACACCACAAGGGCTAAAATGACAAATTTGGCGGTGGCGTAGATATCATCATCGGACACCTGTTGCACCACATGATGCAGTCGTTCTTTTAACGACAACAACGCCATGACCACCCCCGCGCTTCCGACGATGAGAAGATACCGATGGGGGGCGTCAAGGGGGAGGGCAGGGAGTAAGGCGAGAACACCCAGGAGAAATGTGATCAAGGCTGCCAGTGGAGTAATGATTCCCGGTGACTCCTTCCGACCCCATTCCTTTTCATACGCCACAGCCAGGAGCACGCCAAGAATCAGGAGAGTGGCAATAATGGGCCATACGCCAAGGGTTTGGGAGATAAACGCCGACATGGCCCCGGCAAGGGCAATTAAGGGAAAGGTTCGTACGCCGCCGATGCCGGTTTTGCGCTCTACGCTCAGATCCTGCTGACGTTCCAAGCCAATCAATGTCCCTGCGGCAAGAGCTACGAGAAAGCCGAGAACAGATTCTTCAATAGTCATCACGGTCATGTCTTATTGAAACAGGAAGTTCAAAGAAACAGCATGAGGACTCTTCATCTATTTGCTGTTCATCCAATACTCACTCAATAGGATGTGAGAAGCAAGAAACGGGCTCAAAAGAAAATGCCTCGGCGGCGATGGAATGGTACCTGGTCGGGTGAAAGGCCCGGTTTTGTTTTCAGAACTTTTCAAGGTATTCTGAGATCCGGTTCCTCCACAGACCTAACGGTTCAAAGAAAGATGGAGCCACCCCACCATTCCACGTGGTTTGTTGTTGGCTCTGTGAAGGGTATCAAAGGGTATCCGGCATGATGAAGTCCAAGGTTCCCCACATGAACCATACATCTCATTGGGCACTGGCAGGCAAGGCATACCTGGCATGGATAGTGTGTTCTTGTGTTTTGGTGGGGAGTGTCTTGGATGACGGGTTGGCGCAAGATACGCCCATCTTTACCCACCGGGAAATTTTTCATCCCGTCTATGCCGAACACGGAATGGTCGTCAGTCAAGAGGCCATGGCAACCCGTGTGGGTGTGGACATATTAAAAGCCGGAGGGAATGCGATTGACGCCGCGGTAGCCGTGGGATTTGCGCTGGCCGTCACGCTTCCCCAGGCCGGGAATCTCGGAGGCGGCGGGTTTATGCTGATTTACACAGCAGAGAAGTCTGTTGCGATGGCCCTCGACTACCGCGAAGTCGCTCCTGCTGCCTCATCGGCACAGATGTTTCTTGATGAGGAAGGCACGGTCGACCGGTCACGCCTTCGCTACAGCCATCAATCTGTCGGCGTTCCGGGCACGATCGCGGGTTTGGTGGAAGCGCTTGAAACATATGGCACTCTTTCTCTGCAGGCCGTGCTGGCTCCGGCAATTCAACTTGCCAGGGAAGGAATCATCGTCTCCTCTGATTTGGCCGCAGCGATGCAAGAGCATGCAACACAGCTTTCTCGGTGGCCCTCCACTCGCCGCATTTTTTTTCATCCGGATGGGACGACGTACCGGTCCGGCGATCGGTTGATTCAGAACGATCTGGCGTGGTCGCTTCAACAAATTTCCGAGCAGGGACCAGGTGCTTTTTATGACGGTCCCATCGCGGAGCGTGTGAGCGCCGAGATGCGTGCCCACGGAGGGTTGATGACCAAAGAAGACTTGGGTCGCTATCGTGCAGTCTGGCGGCAACCGCTGCGGGGAACGTATCGCGGATACGACATTGTGTCGATGCCACCGCCCAGTTCCGGGGGCGTTCATTTGATTCAAATGCTGAACATCTTGGAACACGAGCCACTAAAGCTATTCGGCCAGAATAGCGCCAGGACTATTCACTGGCTGGTTGAGAGTATGAAGCTGGCTTATGCGGACCGGAGCCGATGGCTGGGCGATCCTGAATTTGTCGAGGTGCCCGTACAAGGTTTGATCTCCAAGACATATGCGAAACAGTTACATGCTTCCATCGATCCGCAGAAGGCTCGTCCTTCATCAAGTATTCGGCCCTCCAACCCTTTGCCTTACGAGGGGCGGGATACCACGCACTTTTCGGTCATGGATGAAGACGGTAATGTCGTGTCGAACACCTATACCATCAATTTCAGCTTTGGCAGCGGCATTGTGGCCGAGGGAACCGGAATTTTGTTGAACAATGAAATGGATGATTTTGTGGCGAAACCCGGAACGCCCAATGCCTATGGTCTGATGGGATCGGCGGCCAATGCGATTGAACCCGGAAAGCGCCCTCTCTCCTCAATGACTCCGACCTTGGTTTTACACAATGAAAAACCCTTCCTGGCCACCGGAAGCCCCGGAGGAAGTCATATCATCACCACGACACTTCAACTTATTTTGAATGTCATTGATCATGATATGAACCTGGCCTCTGCCACTGCGGCTCCCCGTGTTCATCATCAATGGATGCCCGACGAAGTGCGAGTGGAACGCGGATTGAGTCCGGACACGTTGACCCTTCTTGAACAATGGGGTCACACCATTACGGTCGGGGAAACCATGGGCGGGGCTCAAAGCATTCTGAAGGGGCCGCAGGGGTTCTATGGGGCATCCGATCCTCGCAAACCCGACTCCCTGGCCGCCGGGTATTAAGCTGACAATGTCATTTTGAGGGGAGTACAGTAATTTATCTCAATCACCCTCAACGCAGGAGGTGGGTATGCTTGTACGTGAAGTGATGTCCACAGGAGTGTTGACGGCGTTTCCGACGGACTCGGTTCGAACGGTTGTGATCAAAATGTTGAGCCGGCATTGCGGGGCGATCCCGGTCATTGATCAAGAAGAGAATCTGATCGGGTTGGTGGCTCTTCGAGACGTTATATTACCGCTTTTCCCGAATTTTGGTGACTATATCCATGACAATGTTCACAGCCGGGATTTCACCGAGATGGAGGACGGATATCCGGAAGCCCTGAAGAAAAAGGTTGAAGAGGTGATGAGCCGGAATCCTTTGACCGTCTCGCCCTCCACGCCGATCTTAGAGGCCGCTTCCTACATGGGTGTGAAGAATTTCAGGAGAATCCCCGTCGCGGAAAACGGCAAACTGATGGGAATGGTCAGCATCGGCGATATCAATCGCGGCCTGTTTTTCGAGCGAGGATGTTAGGAGCCTGTCGGACTTAAGAAGAATCGGCTGCAACAGTGTCTCAGCGGTCCATATTTCACCGCATTCTTGGCCCATAGTCCCACTATGGGCCTGCGAAATCGTCAAAATCTGGCCTCGCTCAGCCGCTGTTTCGCTTTCGATCCCCTAAGTCCGACAGACTCCTAGGCCTTTACATCACATGTAAGACTCCCGCGCCCTGGATGGTTCCGGCCTTTAATTGTTGGAGTGCCAGATTGGCTTCTTCTAATTGAAAGGGAACCGTGTGGGTGTGAATGGGAATGGCAGCGGCGGCCTCCAACAGGTCCAATCCATCCTGGCGGGTGTTGGCGGTGACGCTTTGGAGTGTCCGCTCCTGAAATAGATCGAGTGTATAGTCTAAGGATGGAATGGGCGTCATGTAGATGCCGGCCAAGGCAAGGGTGCCGCCTTTTTCCAATGCCCGAAGTGCCGGGGGCACCAGTTCACCTGCCGGGGCAAACATGATCGCTGAGTGAAGAGTGTTTGGTGGCATCTCTGAGGCCGTCCCGACCCACACCGCTCCCAGTTGACGAGCCAGGGTGCGATGTTCTTCCCGTAAGGAACACACGTAGACCTCACAACCCCAATGCCGGGCGATTTGAATCGTAATATGGGCGGAGCCACCGAATCCGTACAAGCCCAGTCGCTGTCCGGGTTTCACCTGACTGCGGCGTAGGGCACGAAAGCCGATGATCCCGGCACACAATAACGGGGCGGCCTCTTCGTCCGTAAACACGGATGGAATAGGGTAGGCGAATTGTTCAGAGACCAGTGCGTATTCGGCATACCCACCGTGGACGTGATAACCGGTGAAGGTAGCCTGTGCGCATAGATTTTCCCGCCCGGCCTTGCAGAATTCGCAGGTCCCGCAGGTTCCCTGGAGCCAGGCGATTCCTACTCGATCACCTTCTTTGATCTGCTTGACTCCTTGTCCCACACGATCCACGATGCCGACGGTTTCATGTCCGGGGACAATGGGACGCGTAGACGGGGGCAGTTCGCCTTCGACGACGTGCAGATCAGTGCGGCACACTCCGCAGACATGAACCTTGACGCGAACCTGGCCGGGACCCGGCTCAGGTTTGGGGATATCGCGAGCCCGTAAAGGACCCGTCGCGACATCGGCGTCCTGTTCGAGGATCATGGCATTCATCATGCACTCCTATGCGGTGAAAATGTAGATTATCCCATTCAGGTATTGGACGAACTGGTGATGATAATCTATCCAGAATTGTCATTCTGAGCCAGCGGCGAAGAATCTGTGCCCAGGTGAAGCCGCCGCATCAGAAAACAAAGTCGTCTTTGTGGATCGAGTTCTGCATTCCTGTTCCTTCTCGTCATGCCCCACTTTCGTGATCGGGAATTCATCTTGATCCTATTTCGGATAGATCCCGGCCAACGACCCGGTGATGACGGCAGAGTTGTCGTTCTAGCCGATGGCGAAGAATCTGTGCCCGGGTGGAGCCACGATATCATAAAACCCAATCCGGTCCGAGTTTTACCTTCCTCGTGTTTGTGTTAGATGGGATCGCACTGTTTCGAGAAATCATTGGACAACTGTCTCGTTAAATTGATACGTACTTCGGGCAACATCGAGTGGGTTCTGTCCACCAGGGCCTCATCATATCGTATCCGTCAGGACAGGTGAAGGGCAGTCAAGAACACAGCATGAAGCGATCAAGGCCGAAAGCCGCAAAACCCCGTCGTCCCAAACCTCTCTGGAGTATGGGTTCGCAGAGAAAGCCTCGTGTCCGGCGATTCCAGTGGATTCGCCTCATTCCATTTAAACCGATATTTATTCTTCTCGGCCTTTATGTGTTATTTGAGATTCTCACCTTTCCGTTTCTCTCGATCGCCCGGTTGCCCTCGGAGAATCCCACAGAGTCCGCGCTTATGCGGCAACGCATCGACGAAGCACATGCTCAAGGCACCACGCTGAAAATCGATTACCGATGGACGCCGCTCTCAAGCATTCCGCGTCACGTTCGTATGGCCATTCTGGTATCCGAGGATGGTACATTTTATTCTCATACCGGCGTGGATTGGCATGAGGTCCTGGAATCTATTGAGACCAATTTGGAGAAAGGACGGATTGTTCGGGGGGGCTCGACCATTACCCAGCAATTGGCCAAGAATTTATACCTCTCGACCTCCCGGGATCCGATTCGAAAAGGTAAAGAACTTCTCATTACCTGGATGTTGGAATCGACCTTGAGTAAAAAACGTATCCTGGAACTTTATCTCAATATCGTTGAATGGGGACCAGGCGTGTTTGGCATTGAGGCCGCCGCCCAACGCTATTTCCACAAGCCG
>CAZBQO010000136.1:0-5824 GCA_964494125.1 uncultured Nitrospira sp.
GAAGCGCTCGAGCATTAGCACGCTGAGGTTGCGCAGCGTCGCCTTGAACTCCTTTTGCAAGTTAGGAGCGTCCCAGGAACGACTGGAGTTTTGTGGCATATTGTTCAATTCGCTCAGTTTCACGTTCGATCAGGGAAAGAAAAAAGTTGTAAGGAATGAGCGTAATGACGGCAACCCCGATTCCTGCCGCGGTGCAAATAAGTGCTTCCGCCACACCACCTGTGACCGCGTGGGGATTGCCGAGTCCTGTTTTGGACATGATGCCGAATGAATCGATCATTCCAATGATTGTCCCTAGTAGTCCCAGTAAGGGGCCCAACGTGATGACCGTATCCAGGACGGATAACCCGCGCTTTAATCGAGATATCTCGGCGATTCCCGTAGCTTCCATGGCTTTGTCAGGCTGTTGGTCTCGATGGAATATCCCTGCCGCAAGCACGCGGAGTGTGGGGCTCTGGCGTTGTTCAGCTAAGGACAGCGCATCGGTCCATTTTCCCTGTTCGACCAGTTTTATCATCCGGTCCGCCAAGCGGCTAAACCGCAACGATCGGAATTGGAATCCACGTTCGATGCTGATGGTCAGCGCTAACAATGAGCAGCCTAAGATGGGGATCATCATCCATCCGCCACCCATGAGTAATTGAATCATGCCTCGGTTCCCTTCTTCTTGCGTGCTTAACTATTCAGGTCAAATTTAATCGGGATGTCGACCCATTTGGCGATGGGGATGTTCCCGTCTTTGGCTGGCAGAAATTTCCAGTTTTTAATGGCTTCTTGCGCAGCCAGATCTAAGGCTTCATGACCGCAGCTCTTTCGAATTTCTACCTGGCTCGGAGCGCCATCGGCGGTAATCAATGTTCGGACAATAACCGTGCCCTCCCAACCAGACTCCCGCGCCACACGGGGATACAATGGCTTGGATGAGGCCACGATTTTCGGCTTGGAAGTTGAGGAGCCGGCCGCCATTGGTGGCGGAGTTTTTAATGCGGGACGAGCTGTGGGGGATGGTGGAGGCGGCAGTGTGTGTTGGGCTCTTGGTTCGTGATTGTTCATTGTTAAGGGAGTTCTGGCAGTGGGTTGTTCCTGCTGTGGCGGCGCTGTTGAAAGCGGAGGCCTTTGTTGGTGTTGAGGAGGCACTGCCATTTTCATCATTTGACGACTCTTCATGGCCTGCTCCGTTCGCGTGTCTTTGAGCATTGGCTGTGCCTGAGGAAGAGGCGGCGGAGGAGCCAGAGGTTTGGATGGGGTCTGTTTGATGGATGCCCGCATCGGTGGCGCCGGCGTAGACGGCGTAGGCTGGGTCCGGGGAGACGGTGGCGTCGGTTGCGCAAAATCTGGTGCGGTTGGCGTGAGGGGTTTCGTGATCGGTTGTGGGGTGGGACTGATCTCTTGGAGAGCCGGAACCAAAGTTACCTGAACCGTTGGCGTGGGGTCCTTAAATGTGGGAGGACTTGGAATATAGGCCAGGGCTGCAAGAATTGCCGCATGAAGAATGGCGCTGCCCAGGGCGCTCAGGAGAAAAACCCGATTGTTCACATTGGAAGAGGAATCTTCAAACGTGGAGTTCACGATTTGCTCCGTTGTAATAATGTTTGAATTCGTTCGTCCTGTCCCCCAAGCTTCAAGAATTCTTCGTAGTGTTTGAGCGCTTTTTGGGGAGCATTGCGATGAAACTCATACAACATGCCAAGGTTATAGTGGGCTTCGGCCAACTGATCATTCAAGGACAAGGCTGTTTGATATTCCTTCTCTGCTTGATCAATTTGTGATAAGGCTGCATAGACGACTCCCAGATTGACGTGCGCCTCCGAATTGTTGGGATCGAGTTTTGTGACCTGTTCAAACGCTTGCGCCGCTTCCTTGAAGGCTTCCTTTTGCTGGTAGAGGATGCCTAAGTTGAAATAGGCGCTGACTAAATCATGGTTTAATTTGACGGCATGTTGGTAGGCCTGAATGGCGTTGTCTACGTGATCAGATTGTTGAGCGAGTGATCCGGCCATTAACCATCCATTGACATATGTGGGATGGAGGGAGACCAGCTGGTCGACGTAATGTTGGGCTTCATCAGGCTTTTGTTCCTGGGCCAGCCAAAACGCGATGCCGTATAAGGAATCGACGCGATGAGGCTCGAGTTCCAAGACGGCCTGATGGGCCTTGATGGCCTGCTGCGCTTGTTGTTGTTGATCATAAAATGCTGCCAACGCGATGCGGGCCTCTGCAAACTTGGGATAGGCCTTTAAGGCAAGATTGAATGATTGTTCGGCTTTTGGGAATTGGGCCTGTTGCTGGTAAATGGAACCGAGATCCACATAGGCTTGAGCAAATTGGGGATAGGCCTCCACCGCCCGTTGCAACTCCATGATGGCCTTGGCGGGCTGATCAAGATTATTGAGGATTAATCCCAACAGATGGTGCGCTTCAGCGTATCCCGGGTACAAGGTCAGCGCGCGCTCTAAGGGGGCAATGGCCGCAGTCCACTGTTGGTGTTCATAGGACGAAAAGGCCTGAGCCAGAAGGTCATGGGCTTCTCCAGCCCGACTTGAGGGGCTGCCCATGCCGATATGGGTGAGAAGGAGAAAAACCGCGATGAGTCTGAGCTTTGGGAAAAGAGGTATCATGGGTTGACCTTATTAATAGTGGCAATATTCCACAGGTTTATTGAAGCAAATCAAATCGAATGGGTAAATCCACGGTGGACGCAACCGCGAATTCTCCATTTTTTGCTGGTTCAAACAACCAGCTTTTTACCGATTGCACGGCACTCTCATCCAGGAGAGAAAATCCCGAACTTTCCTGAACGGTGGCATTCTTGACTATGCCATCGGCGGTTATCTGCGTTCGTAGCACCACCTTCCCCTGCCAGCCTTGCTCTCTGGCCATTCGCGGATAGAGAGGACGTTCGGTTTTCAGGGGTTTGACACTTGTCATTCGCCCGCGTGTTGTTGTTCCGATCTGGTCCAGGAGAATACGGGGCATGGGCTGCTGTGGCAGGTTGACGAAATGGAGATCCGGACCAGCAAGGTGGTGAAAGGTCGTGGGTGTCCCTGAGTGGTTGAAAGAGGGCAACGGAAATGAATAGGTTATATTGGCTTTTGTCACCGTTGTCCCAGTCACTTCAATGACCTCTAATGTTTCAATAGGTTCTGAGCTTTCAGGTGGATTTCCTGCCAAAGAAATTGGGTTGGAGGTCAGCGTGCACCAGAGAAATAAAAAAATATAGAACATCAGATTGTGCCGACGTACCATAAGACCTCTCCTCTTAAGTAACCTGACGACCGGTCGTGTTCCCCTATATCCACGGTTGGTCTGTTTATTGCTTCGGGTATCGGCATATCGGGAATGAACCCCGGCTGGAATTTTTGCCGTTAAAAAATTCACTCCCCCCCTTCAGAAGTTTCCCTCTCGTTCGGTCTCTCCTGATCAGGCAGATGTACGCCGCCACCTTCGCTGATCGCGCTCTGTGAAACCGTTCTCCAACTCAACTGGTTTTGGTGAAAACGGTTTAGGAGGCAAACTTAATCTGATTTACCGGGGTGGAGCTCTGGTTGAAAGAAAATGAGTGGAAACGAGAGAAGGGACTGGAGGAAATGGCCATTCCATGATGGTAAGTAGTTGAAAGCTAGGGGAAATATCCAGGTTGTCTCCGGAAATGGTTTGTGCGGCAGCGCACATCCATGAACAGACTCCCGTGCTGTGTGTGGTTGGTGTGTGGTGATGGGTATGCTCCGTAATATGCGAAGCGTAGGTCCGATGCATGCTCCCCATGATGAGGAAGAGCATTAGAATAAAAACTATGGTGAGACTTTTTCGATAGGTCATGGTATCTACAGACCAGAAACGCCTGAAACCCTGAATAACAAAGGAAGCTTATGCTAGGGAAATACCAAAGATTCTGTCAAGCAAATGGCTGTCATCCGCATCGTGTCGTCCTTTGTCACATGATGAGGCGTTGTCGCCATAAATCCCTTTCTCGTGAGTTGATTCCCACCGCTAATTCGGTATACTAAGGCAACTGTACGGCTTGGAAGGTGTGTCTAGTCCTCCATCCCTATCCATCGTGAGTTTCTCCAACCTTATTTTTGTATCCGAGGTGTAAGGTCGATATGTTTGTTCGTCTATTAAATATCCTGTTTGGAAGCAAAAATGATCGAGAGCTGAAGCGGCTCAAGCCACTGGTGGTTCGAGCCAATGACATTGAGGGTTCGTTGCAACCTCTTGATGACGCGGGATTAGCGGCAAAGACTTCAATCTTTAAAAAAAGACTGGAAGCAGGAGAGACCTTAGACGATTTACTCCCGGAGGCATTTGCCGTGTGTCGGGAAATGTCCAAACGCCGGCTTGGCATGCGCCACTTTGATGTACAGTTGTTAGGGGGTATGGTCTTGCATCAGGGCCGCATTGCTGAAATGCGCACAGGTGAAGGAAAAACCCTCGTCGCGACCCTTCCCGTCTATTTGAATGCGTTGGAGGGAAAAGGGGTTCATCTGGTTACCGTCAACGATTATCTGGCGAAGCGCGATGCCCAGTGGATGGGACCGCTATACCATGGCTTAGGCTTATCAGTCGGGACCATTCAACATGACGCCTCGTTTTTATTCGATCCGACCTATGATGCACCGGATAAACGGTTGCAATTCCTTCGACCGTGTTCTCGACGTGAGGCCTATGGGGCCGATATTACCTACGGGACCAATAATGAATTTGGCTTTGATTATCTAAGGGATAATCTCGTGGTCACGGATTTGAATCAGGGCGTTCAACGGGAGTTGAACTTTGCCATTGTTGACGAAGTTGACAGTATTCTCATCGACGAAGCTCGAACACCGCTGATTATTTCCGGGCCCGCCGAACAAAGCACAGACCTCTATTTCCAAGTGGACCGGATAATTCCTCACCTTAAACGTGAAGAGGATTATACGGTTGAAGAGAAAACAAAAACGGTGTCGTTGACCGAGGAAGGCAATGCGCATGTTGAGAAACTCTTGGGTGTCGATAATCTCTATGACTTGAAACACCTGAGTTTGGTGCATCACGTCATTAAGGCGCTTCAGGCCCATGTGCTTTATCACCGGGATGTCGAGTATGTGGTGAAAGATGGCGAGGTAATGATCGTTGATGAGTTTACCGGTCGATTGATGCCGGGACGGCGCTGGAGTGATGGGCTCCATCAGGCTGTGGAAGCCAAAGAAGGGGTAAAAATTGCCAACGAAAACCAGACTCTGGCATCCGTGACATTCCAGAATTATTTTCGTATGTACAATAAGCTGGCGGGCATGACCGGGACAGCGGACACTGAAGCGGCGGAATTCGCGAAAATTTACAACCTCGAAGTGAATGTGGTGCCCACCAATAGCACCATGATTCGGATTGATAATCCGGATGTGGTCTACCGGACGGAAAAGGAAAAATTCGAAGCCATTGCCGACGAGATCAAGGAGTATCATGAGAAGGGCCAACCGGTTCTGATTGGCACGATTTCCATTGAAAAATCCGAGCGTCTTGCGGCCTTATTGAAGCATCGGGGTGTGAAGCATCATGTCTTGAATGCCAAGTTTCATGAAAAAGAAGCCGAAATTATTGCCCAGGCCGGGCAAAAGGGTGCGGTGACTATCGCGACCAATATGGCCGGCCGAGGCACCGATATTTTATTGGGAGGCAATGCTGAAGCGCTCTTCAAACAACAGGTTATTTATCGGGGGGAAGATCTGACGGAAGAGGAGCAACAAAAAGCCTACGCCACGATTAAAGCCGCTTGTGATCAGAATAAAAAGGAGGTTTTGGCTGCTGGAGGGTTACATATCGTCGGGACCGAGCGTCATGAGAG
>CAZBQO010000137.1:0-5751 GCA_964494125.1 uncultured Nitrospira sp.
CCAGACGAACCATTTTAAGGCTTTCCTCGATCGTGGTGGTGTTGCCGAAGGAGGCGTGTCTTGTTTGGGGGTATCGGAGGACATGGAAGAGAAAGAATCCTATTATCGGAAAGCGACGAAATTTTTTTTGTTATTAGAGGTAAGACAGATCATTCAGAATACATGGTTCTGGTCTTAAAGCTTCATTAATTGTATCGGGGAATCCATCTTGGAATTTGCCAGTTATTAAGTGTTGGTATGTGAACGCATCGCACTTCTGTCACCAGTCATCTTGTTAACGTGCTTTTCTGTATTGCCGGGTTTCGCCCCGGCAGGCGAGGCCCTTTTGTTTTGGCAAAAGGGCCCAAAACCATTAACGCCCAGTCTGGTCTCATGGGGAGCGGAAGGACGCCACCCTTAAGGAGGGCGAGCCAACTCGCGGAGCCTGTCCTGAGCGAAGCCGAAGGGCTCACACAAGGCCCGCCAGCTGAGAAAAGAGCGTCCCTCCCTTGGACCAGACCGCAGGCGTCGAACTCTGGGAGACGAACCTATCAGTGACTTACATGAAAGCGCGAAGAGTCTTATGTTTTGTATGATCCGTTAAGTCTCCCATGTCACATAGCGGCGATTACCTAAGAGTTTAGTTAACTTTATGCCTTAAATAAAGGAATGACAACTTTTTTACAGGGATAGCTGATTGGTGTTTTTTGAATGGGAAGGAAGCGGCAAACCGGATGAAAATTTTCGGCAATGATCGAGGCCGAGAATAGAAAGAGAGAGTCGTAAGATGAAGATGGGTGGTGTTGGCTAGGATTAGTCTCCTTTGAGAATGCGATAGGCAAAAAGGAGCACGAAGGCTCCGCCAATGGCGATGCCAAGACTGTGCAGATTAAACCCGGTGACATCGCCATAGCCAAAATACGTGCTGATCATCCCGCCCACCATGGCGCCGGATATCCCGATCAAGATGGTGATAATCATTCCGCCAGGGTCCTTTCCCGGCATAATGACCTTTGCCAGGATCCCTGCAATGAGGCCGAACACGATCCAGGATATGATGCCCAATGAGGACCCTCCTTGTGAGTCAGGATGAACTGCGGGGGAGTGTTGAAACATGCCGCCAGCGGCGTTCTCGCCCCTTGGCCGTGCTCACGTACTCCTCCGTACGCTCCGCCCGTCCAAGTGGCTGCGGCCTTGCTGGACCGGCCTTTTTGAACACTCCCTAATTTTTCTTGTGTTGGTTTCGATCACTCATATGACGATGAAAAACGAAAATATTTGAAATATTCAACAGACTCCTGCAGTATTTGGCTTCTGGCCTTCAATCAAAGGGCCGTGAGAGTGCGGGTTGAAATGGGACATGCTCCAACCTGGTTATGGGCTTGTTTTTTCCATTGAGGCAATGAAGGAATCGGCTTCTTTAATAGACGCTTCCATTTCTTTGATGAGAGAGGCAATGTTGCCTTCCACCTTTACCAACTCACTTTTCAGCGACGCGATGGCTTGGGCATTTAGATTGTGTTTCAGAAAGAGGACTTGGTCTTTGAATTTGGCCAAGACCGGATCCATTTTTGTTTCCGCCCGTTTCATGGCTTTGATCAATTGAGCATATTGGGTGCGTGTTTGTGTGAGTTGCTTTTGGCTGTTTTTGCGCAAGGCGGCGCTGGAATATTCTTTCAGTTCAGCCTCCCATTCATCGAATAAAGCCTCAGAGACATCTTCCACCGACGCGATGCGATCCCGAACCGCTTGGGCTTTGGCCTCGCTCTTTTCGTATTCCGCATTCAGGACGTCGTATTTGTCCTGTAACTCCCCCCCCTCGATATTGAGGGTTTTGGTAAACCGGTCAAGCGCCGATTTGAATTGTTCTTTGGCTTCCTGTTGGGCATCCCGAGCTTTTTCCACATCACTGACCATCAGGTCGCGTTTGTGGTAGCCGATTTTTTCCATCGCATCATAATAGACACTCTGACAACCAACCGTGCTCAGACTCAAGAGCATGATTAACCATGTCAGGTAAGGAAAGAGTCTACGGGAACCTCTTGAAGTATAGTGGGAGTACATCATGGCATCCTTGTGCAAAGGGTTCATATTCGCCCAATCATCAGGTAGTCGAGGCCGCAGGCTTTAAGACTTTTTCCAATAGACCCTTCATGGAATCCCCGCCTTGATTTTGGACGAAGGAAAGAACGATCGGCACAAACTTTCCAATCATGTCGGGGCTTAATCCCAGTTGGGAAAATCCACTTGCCAAATTGGCAAGGTTTTCCAATCCCCCCATCTTTCCGCCTAATCCCCCGGCTCCGAGTGAAGAGGCGAGGCCTCCTAACGCTCCCATCATGCCGCCCCCGGCAGAGGCTGCTGTGGAGGGAGCGGGTGCTGCTCCTAAGAGGTCCTTGACCGCAGGAACCTTGTCGGCCAATTGTTGGAATTCGCCCGCGCCTAATTTGTCTTTGGCCAGATTGAACAAGAGACCGGCGCCCCCTTTGGCTTGGCCTTCATTGACACCCAGATTGCTGACGAGTTGTTGAATTAATTCCATGGCAAGACCTCCTGATAAACAATCGAATGCATGGACACACGGGTAAAAGATCAGTGAGGGGTGGGTCAATGGCTCCCACTTCAGTCGATCATTGATGATGTCGCATCAGCCGTAGGTGATAAGATACGGGATATGGTGCTCTAAAAGAAACCAGAATGGCCAAATCGTTGGCTGGAAACTCTAGAGGGTCAAAGCCACGCTGGAGTCTGTTGGCCGTTGGTTCCTGTCCAATACGGGATCCATGCCAAACACACCAACTTTGTGGAAATATTCGACTTTTTGGGGCGCACTTTGAGAGTCTCCAGGGGAATGGTTTCGACATCCCACTGAGCGGTTAGTGATTGAATCTCTTCTTGTAACTCCGCCTCTAACGCAGCCAATTGTTGTTGAAGGGCGTCCACGTTTTCCTCGGCACGGTCCACATCCTTGCCTTCTTTCATGGTTCGGCTCATCCCTCGAACGGCGGATGTGGCCTTGCCCATCGAAGATCGGCTGACGGTTTTACGGCCCATGAATACCGATAAGAGAGTCGCGCCGATGGAAATAACCGTTTGGAGTTTTTGTTGTTTGGCTTGCTCGGATTCACGTTGTACGGCCTGTTCGGCCCGCCGGATCCGGTCTTCGAGTGTCGTCATTTTTCCGGCATATTTTTTACGGAGTGCGTCAGTCTCCTCATCCCGACGTTCGCGGATGAGCTGTTGTAATCGAAGGCGGAAATCACGTTCCGATTCATGCGGGCCGGAAGTCACCCCTAACGAGGCACTCCTGTATATGTCCAAGGTTTGCGTCCGGTAGACCCACTCCTCAAAATCCTTTTCCCATTCCTTAAAGGATTTCGCCCGGGTGGCGGCGCCTGGCAGCTCCCCAAACTGTGCTCCGTCAGCAGAATGCGTATTCAAATCGGCAGGTGGAATATCGAGAGCGTCTGCTTGATCCCAATGGACCGGTACCGCGCCTGTGGTTATCTCTACAAGGGCTTGGACCTCACGGGTTTCATCCAATTTCTTTTTCGCATCCTGGTAATGGATCGATGCGGCACCATACAGCCGTGGGTGATAGGTGAGTGAGGCGCCTGCGGGTATGGCTCCCCGAATGGGTGTGAAATATTGGCGGATGTCCGGAGGAAGAACCGGGGGATGCGTGGCGCTTTCTTTAGGAGGTGTTCCGGTAAGAGATTGAGAAGCGGCGGTTGGGTTTTTGGCGGAAGCGGATGAGGCTAGAGAAACTGAAAGCGCCGCTTTCACCGGATCCATCAAGGTTTTGATTTGCGTTCGGGTTAAAGGTCCTCGAAGATAGGACAATGCCCAACGGGTCTCAAAAATTTCCGGCCCATCGTCATGGACGTTGTTCATGAGAAACACCCGGTTCCCGAGGCCGGAGATAATCTGCTCCATCTTCTGACGATTGAAGTTTCCTTGACTGTTGGCCGCCGCGCCTTCCAATCCATCCAATACGCGAGCCATGTCCCGTTCGGTCTGGAGTCGTCCGATAAACCACGTTCCCGTATTGCCCAATCCTTTGTAATCCAGGTCAACCGGGTTTTGAGTCGCGAGCACGACGCCCAGGCCAAAGGCTCGAGCTTGTTTCAACATGGTGAGCATCGGGGCTTTGGATGGCGGATTTTTGATAGGAGGAAAGAAGCCAAAGACTTCATCCATATAGAGCAGTGCGCGCAGACTGGTGGTGCCCGATTGGCTGCGCATCCAACTGACCATTTGAGTGAGCAGGAGACTGACAAAAAACATGCGCTCGGTATCATTCAGGTGCGCGATGGAAAAAATGGCGATGCGGGGCTTGCCGGTTGGGGAATGCAAAATCTGATCGATATCCATCGGCTGGCCCTCCAGCCATGCGGAGAACCCTGGCGCTCCCAATAAATTATTAAAACGCATGGCTAATGCGAAGCGATCCTTCGAGGAAAAAACCGATTCCAAATCCATCACGCCCAACTTGGAAAACGGCGGGGTTTGAATTTGTTGGATGAGCGAGGAAAGCGTGAGGTCTTGTCCGGCTTCCCAGGAGGTTTTCAGGACATTGGCCAGCAGAATATGTTCGGGGCTTTGCAGCGGGTCGGCATCCAGACCAACCAGGTTGAGTAAGCTGGTTGTCGTGGTTCCCACCCGGTCCCCTAAAAGTTCTGCGTCTTCAAGAATGTTGGGGGAGGGAACGGCAAACGATTGGAGAATGGATACAGGAAGTCCTGCCGTGCTGCCGGGGGTATAAACCAGAAAGTCCGCTGCTTCCCGGAGTTTCGCGATTCTGGCTCCATCCTGTCCCCAAGATTCCAAACCCGCTTTCCATTTGGCTGCTTCCTTGTCCGCGAACGCTTCCGGCGTGAGGGATTTTTTCTTTGCGTCATCGTGATTGATCCAGGGAAGAAAATCGCTCCCATGCAAATCGGGAAAGGTCAGTAAGAGGTTGGCGATATCGCCTTTGGGGTCAATGATGATGGCCGGGATATTGTCGATTGCGGCTTCTTCCAACAGACCAATACACAAGCCGGTCTTGCCGCTACCCGTCATGCCGACACAGACCGCATGGGTGACCAGATCTTTCGAGTCATAAAGGAGGAGGCCGGGTTTGGCTGATTTGGTGGCGAGGTCATATGGCCTCCCTAAATAAAACACTCCGAGCTTTTCAAAATCAGACATGGTTAGCCACTCCCTTCATTCACCTGCAAATAGAAGTTTCCTGGTTAAAAAAGGATGAGGGAAACTCATTTCCTGGTTATCCTTTTTCAAAGGCACTACAACCCTAAGCGCGGATTGCCCTGAGACAGGAATACGATACCAAAGAAGCCAGGACCGTCGCATTAAATAAGGATTCAGAAGGCCAATACCCGTCCAGCGAATTTAGAGCTCAACCCTATGAGCCCTATGACAATTTGACATCCTCAGTCAGTTAAACAAAAATCACAATTTGTGAGGCTCGAATATTTTATATGGAGCCAGGTGGATATCTCATATCCTAAAGGGGGTTTTCAATCAGTAACGAGGAGAGTCTCATGACCATGACGAATAAGCAGACAGGAACGAACGTGCATGAGATTGCTGACGGGATCTACCGCATTAACACACCGGTGGTGATCGAAGGTGCAGGCGGGTTCTCGTTTAACCAATACCTCATCGTGGATGATGAACCTCTGCTCTTCCACACCGGCCCTCGAAAAATGTTCCCATTCGTGCGTGAAGCGGTGGCGAGCGTGTTGCCGGTTGAGAAACTTCGATACA
>CAZBQO010000138.1:0-5702 GCA_964494125.1 uncultured Nitrospira sp.
ATGGTTTACGACCGGCACCAACACCATAGCATCGCATCACTCGGAGCGGACATTGCCAAGAACACCATCATTGTGAACGGGGTGTCAAAAACCTATTCCATGACGGGATGGCGGATTGGCTATGCCGCCGGCCCCGAGACGCTGATTAAAGCCATGGGTGACATCCAAAGCCAAAGCACCTCAAACCCCAGCTCCATCTCCCAAAAAGCAGCAATCGGGGCCATCCGTGGGGCAGATGCATTTATTCAACACATGGTGAAGGAGTTGGATATTCGACGAAAGGCTATTGTCGAGGGGTTAAATCGGATCCCGGGTATTCACTGTCCTATGCCTGCAGGCGCATTCTATGCTTTTCCGAGCGTTGCTCAACTCCTGGGCCGTCGGTTCAAGGGAGAATCCTTGTCCACGCCGTTGGCATTTGCCAAATTTTTTCTCAAAGAAGCCCAAGTGGCGTGCGTCCCTGGTGAACCGTTTGGCAGTCCCACGCATCTGCGGTTTTCCTATACCGGAACCTTGGAGGTCATTGAGGAGGGCTTACAACACCTTACCGAGGCCGTGGCTAAACTTGAATAGCCTATTTCCCCCCGTCCAGAGTTTCATTTTTTTCAATTCAAGCACCACCAAACCTTGACCTGAACAGAATCAGCCTTATCCTTTATAAACGTATGGTTACAAATCCCCTTAATTGACGTTTACTTTCTGGAGGTACCCCGTGCCCATTTATGAATATCAATGCACCGGTAGCGGTGAGCGATTTGAAATTCAACAAAAAATGTCAGATCCTCCTATTCAAACCTGCGATCAATTATCCTGTGGTTGTGGCAAAGCTGAACCCGTCACTAAAGTCATCTCAGCTCCCGCCATCATGTTCAAGGGATCAGGATGGTATATCACGGACTACTCGGACAAACTCAAAACGCCCGAGAGTAAATCAGAGAACAAAGGGAAACCCGCTGACAACAGTGCCAGCGAATCCAAAACAGATAACAAGACCGGTTCGACCGGCTCCGATAGTGGGTCCAGTTCAACGACCCCCACATCCGGATCTTCCGCTGGTTCTACGGGATCAGGTACGGCTTCGGGATCAGAGACATCGTCCAAATCCAGTGCCTCCACTGGATCCGTGGCTACTTCTTCATCGAGCAGTAAGTCCTAACTCCTCACGCAGATGCACTGGCCGGGGACACCTGTGCAACATTCTGATAATTACCGAGATCCTGTCCCCACGATAACCCGGCCCAAATTGCAGCCCTGATTCCTCAGACCCTCCAAACATATGTTCCCATCTGTCAAAGTCATCAGCCCCTCGCAACAAACCCGTATTCGACCTTCTCCTCATGAGGAGCGAATATCTTTCGCCTCTCGGCAGCAAGAGATATCAGAGCCCGATACAACGGCAATACTGTTTATCCACAAGGAGTTGTGACTCTTGACAGCTCCGTCGACCGTCGGTACTCTCATCAGGTTTAGTCGGAATTTCAGCCTCTTCGGCATCTCAGCCCGAATGGAGGGTCATCCTTTAAACGTCAGAGGGAAAAGCATGAAGAAGATGTGTGTGAATGGTTTGACAAAAATTGTTGGGGTCCTATTCATCTCCGGTATCTGTATCCTGAGTGTGGCGTCTGAACAGCACGCCCTTGCCGCTGGAAAAGATTCCTTTCGCGTCGGTGTCCTTGATCCTCAAACCGTGATTGAAAAGTCAAAGGCGGGAAGCCGCGCCTTGGCGGCTTTGAAGGAACATGCCCAAGCCAGAGAAACCGTGATGAAAAACGATCAAAAGGAATTGGAGAGTCTTCAGGAAGAACTCAAAGCCGCAGAGTCCAACTCCAAGCTGAGTGAGGAGGAGCAAAAACGCAAACAAGAACGGTTTGCACAAAAATATCAAGCCTGGCAAAAACAAGGTCAGGATTTCCAGAATGAACTCGGGCAAAAACAAAAAGACCTGGTTCAGGAATATATGAAGAAAATCGAAGAAGCCACAAGTGCCGTCGCCGCACGCCATGGCTTTGATGTGGTCATTGATAAAGGCAGTGAAAACACGCTAAAAATTGTGCTGTACAGTAGAGATGGGTTAGATCTCACAAATGAAGTCGTGAAGGAATTTGACCGTCGATTTAAATAACCGTCGATTCATAGCAAGCGCGTAAACATTTTCCCCTGTGGGTCAAACTCACAGGGGATTTTTGTATCCCCTCGCCTTCATATTGTGTGGATACAAATCTCCGCTGTTTAACGGTCAACAAAGAATTCTACAACCCTTAGATCGGAATTGAGTCAAACCATATCATCCAGACAGGGTTTTCTGTGGACCACAGAACTTTTAGTGAGCGACAGGCTCGAAGGAACCAGTGGTGGACTTTCCAATCCGTCCGCCCTAAAGCCCTCGAAACAAGTGAAGGATGAACGAAAGAATCCACGGCAACTACTGCTTTCGGAATACAGGAGGCTGGATGAGAAAATTTTAAAAATACCAGAAAGAAGAAACAGGAGTCAGCGCCCGCTGCCTCCGACAGCCTCTTCCTCCGACTGATAGATGGGAATCACCTGAGGCAAATTCGCATATTCAAGCAATTCTCTTACATGGGATTGAGGACTCACAATACTCAAGCGAATGCGATCGAACTTCATCCGCTGGTACCAAAGAAACATCTGCCCCAAGCCCATCGAGTCAATCCAGGTAATGTTTGAGAAATTGAGAATAATATGATGACATCCTATTTCCTGAGCACCCAAAATGGCCACTTCGAGCCCAAGCTTAGAGTCATAATCAAAACGACCGGATAACTCAAGAACTTTTGTATCCTGGCGAACATGTTCTCTGACAGTCAGCATTCCAGACTTCCCTCTTATTGACCTTTTCGGCAAACACACAGTAAAAATTTACTCATCTCAGAAGAGGATAAAATAATCAGATCCCCAACTAACCTTGGGTAATACAAAGCTTCGCACTCAACCCATCCAGATATTGCCTTCGATTCAACAACATCCCTTTGATTACGGTAGTTTAAAATAGGCTGAGGCCTTGAGCGGGCAGACTTTTATACTACATTCTCTATTGGAGACTTTTTCTTCGGCAGTTATTCCTGGCATTCCTGTCAAACCATGCATCCAATGATCATTATGGTGAGAAGTGAGAAAAGAAGGATCGAGTTTCTTAGGCATGCCATAAGCATTCAGAGGCAAAATTCCATTTTAAAACGAGCTAAGCCCAAATGGGCCAAATATCGGGGAAGTCAAAAACATCTTCGCTTTCTCCTCTTCTGGATATGATCTGGTCATTTGAAGGTACCGACAGAGAACTCTTCAGGTTGTTGACGGTATTTAGGGCTAACACCATCAAGGGATGGCAGCATAGTGGACCAACCCCTTTAGCTCCATGGGAAGATTTTGGATGATTTTTTGAACACCCTACTAGAATCATTCTGGGGAAGAACCGGGGCGTGAACGACAATGACCATATTCATATATTCCTCCATTTAACCTTCCAAGCGAGCTAATCGCGGGGTAAGGACGGAAGACCTTGATCGTGGCGGAGTGGGGTCAGGGAGGGTTTCTTGGAGAGTGTGAACTAATCAGGGTAGCAGGCTCACCCGCCTAGATGCAGATCGTTAAATTCAAGAAAAGATTCTACTTTTTAACATCATAGCAACTCGAGCGTGATGATGGTGTCCTTGTTAACGGGATAATCCCGGAAATGTTTTGATCCATCACTCGCGAAAACATGAACTTTACCACCATAACTATTACCTGGTATCGATAAGGTGACTTTGTTGCCAGAAATTTTAGCGCGTATTGTCTTAAGTTTGTTGGTATCGCCGGCGTCCATCAAGGTAAAAGTGGTATTTGCGCTGGCATTTCGCTGGGGGTAATAGAAAATATCCAGATGGGGTGGGGTTTGGCTCCAGGTACTGTCATTACCCTGATAGATATTTCCTTTGACTATCAAACTGTTGGCCTTCACAAAAATGGGCACATGCTCTCTCATCACTTCTACCTCGAGCCATTGTTTTCCGGAATGAATAGAACCGTTGTAGTAATCAATCCAGTTTCCCTCCGGCAAATACACTTTTCGGATGGGTTCTTGATTATAAATGGGCGCCACCAATAACGAGGGCCCAAACAGGTACTGGTCCCAGATGTCATAGGTTTGTTCGTCATCGGGGTAAACGCCCCCAAGCGGCTTCATCAAGGTTCCCTGCTCCGCCGCGGTATTCAGCAGGGAGTATATATAGGGAATCAACGCCATGCGCTCTTCGAAAACCTGCCGGTAAAGGCCTTGAAATGATTCCGAGTAACGCCAGGGCGCCCGATCGTCGCCGCGACCACTGGCCCCATCCAGCTTAATTTCAAAAAACCCCGTCCATAGGCCAAATTGAATCCACCGCAAATAAAGGTCTTCACTGATTAAGCCGGTATTGCCGGTAAAACCTCCGGCATCCGTACCCCAATTAGAAAAACCCAGATAACTGGCGCGGATGGCATTGGCCATATTGCTGCGCAAGCCCTCCCAATTTGTCCTGACATCCCCTGCCCAGATTGCACTCAAATACGGCTGCGTGCCTTGTACCGCCGCACGAGCAAAATTAAATTGGTCTTCACCCCAGTAATCGGCCAGCGCTTCATGGGTATGTTTAGCATAGAGCCAAATAAATTTACTGCGGCGCTCCAGAATGGGCGTGCGATCGTACCACGCTTCGTCATAGGGAAAGTTTTCATCCCCCCTATCCATTTTGTGCCCCTGCACGCCAACTTTGTACTGCAAGTCGGTTAAACGCCGCGTAAATTCGCTGACAGACTGGGGGTTGCTGAGATCAAAGTACCCTTTATAACCGGCCATGCGCCCGGGAAAATTCAGGTCGCCAAACGTCATCGGCGCTATCCAGGTCATTAAATGAATGTGGTAGTTCTTATTTAATACCTTTATCCACTCCTGGGGATTGGAAAAGCCGCTACCAAAATTCATTTCGGACCACCCATGGGCGCCATCGCTATAAGGGCGATCGACAAATAATCCCGTGAAGGGAATCTTCATCTCGGTGAAGCGTCTGGTGTCATCAAGAACATCCTGTTTGCCTCCCTTGTGGACGTCACGCCAGATCACGGGGCCGGTGCTCCAGAGCGGAACCTGTTTGGGTGCGCCAATGAGTTGGTAATAATTGACCAACCCATGATCCAACGTTGGCGCATCAAGAACATGCCAATCGAGCCGTGTGGCGGCGTGGTATAACTCGGTTCGGCCATTCATCGCAAATTGATAACGGCCCTCAGCGAAGGTGTTAAAAAAGCTCACATACCCTTTCGTACTAAAGAACATGGGTGAAACCGCAGTGGCATAGTCGGCACGAAACCGGTTGTGTTCTGCGATCGCATTGACATCCTGCACCAACCCTCTCAAATCCGGAGATTTTTGATTATAGGGTTCGGTAGCTTGTTTCACGCCAAACATATGTCCGCCGAGGTCTTCCATGAAAATATTGACATGGGAAAACCAATCCGCATCACTGGAAAAATGCAGGCCTGCCTGATCAGCCTTAATATCAATGATGACGTTTGAATCGTAAAAGGACTCTATCTCTTCGTCGTCATCCACATCGCGATACGTCAGTTGCAGGCGATAGAAACTGTTACTTTTCCTCTGGAGCTGGACATCATCCCAGGAGTGAAAATCCAACATGATATCCTGAATCACCATGATGGGTTGT
>CAZBQO010000139.1:0-5679 GCA_964494125.1 uncultured Nitrospira sp.
CGGGCACATCAACACAACAGGTAATCCTGACTCACTTCTTCATTAAGAAATCAAATACCGACGGCAACGCCATTGCTAACCAACAGCAAGGCCCCTCTAATCTCATGTCATCCGGAGGCCGGGGTCAACCATTTTCCCGATTTGAGCAAACAGGGCATGCCATAAGATTCGACCTTGGGCACATCCATGAGAAAGGTCAACATCTACCTTTCAAGTTTCCCGTGTATAGACAAAAACAGGTTCTCGGTAGATTCCCAATGAATGGCGTGTCACAATAATGAAAGGAGGGCAGACAGACCGGAATCCGGAAGGACAAGAGGACGGTCATTTCAGCATATGTGCCTCAATGTGCAAACGGGTGCTCACATGGCGTCAACGTCTTTTCACATTTCAAATGGACGGCTTGGCCAGAACAGGAGGACATCATGGAAGTATTGGCCCTACTGATCGCTATCGTCGCCTTAGTGATTGCGATCATGGCATTTCAACGAACCGGCGGGGGAATGCGCGATCTCCGTCGACAAATTGACGACCTCACCGAAAAATCCGAACAAGCGACCAAGGGGGCCCGCGACATGACCGCTGATGCCCTCAGTCGCCTGGAAACGTTTATTCGTGGACAGCAGAAACCTTCTCCCGCGCAGCAGAAACCCCTGGAAGACGAACCTCCAGCCACACAGCAGACCTCTCCTCCAACAGAACCGGAAAAACAAAAAGACGAACCTCCAACCACGGAACAGAAACCATGAGACCATGGGTCATACCGACGACGGTATTTTTTCTAGGACTAGGGCTTGGCTTAAGTAGCCCGATGTTAGCCTCACGGTATTTGGATTCCTATCTTCCGGCTTTTTTGAAGGACGCCATGCATCCACTTGAGGGATCGGTGACACACAAACAACGCCAAGAGGATCGATTACTGGTCACCATTACGACTCAAGACGGAAGCATCTTAGCCACTTTTCAACAACAGGTGCCTGAAATCGACCTCCTCATTGAAGAACGTGACATGGTGACATTAGACGTCCCGAAATACGAACCTTTTATTCACGACCCCACATTGCTTCGGGTCACTAAACACAAGGAAATGAACCCTGCCCTTGCGGTACCTCCCAATCCGTCCGTTTCAACTGCACCGACAAAGGAAACCGACTCAATGATTGATTCCCCAGAATCTGCCCCCTAAACTAACAGGGCAGTATCGAAGACCTATTCTCCTTGAAGTTGACTCACGTACTTCCCTGGTCTTAATACAAAAAGAGGTGAAAGTGGTTTGGTTAACTGAAGCACGTCAGTTGAATAGGTTCATGCTATGGATTCTACAAATTCTCCTGTTAGTGGGAATACTGACCGGCTGCGGTGCCATGAATGCCATACCCCTTCCCGCATCGCCGACTGCAGTCCAACAACTCCTCATGGCTCAAGCTGTGGAGCGCAGCCTGCATGGAGAAAATACCATGCCCATTCCCTTAATCTCTGGAGAGACAGTAAGTTTCGATATCTCTGGATTGAAGGTTGAAAAAGAATTGACCGTTGTCCAAGATTTTTTTAAGAATTCGATTGGGGGTTGGCTGGGAGAAAGCGGGCTGAAAATCGTCATGGATCCCGCTAAAGCCAAGTACCGGATCCACATCCTTGTTCAGGGTCTAGGAGTCGAGCAACGGTCCTCCTTGTTCGGGTTACCACCCATACAGAGTACGCTCCTCCCGATTGCCTTGCCCGAGATTGCGATATACGCTTCTCAAAAACTGTCAGGATATACCCGATTCCGCCTGGATATTTATGAAACGGCGACGGGACAATTTGTTCGCTCCACACCCTGGTTCCAAGGGTCAACCTACTTCAACGAATATACCATCTTGTTTTTTTTCGACTTCGAGTTTACCGATTTGATCGCTCCATTTTGATCTGGTGCTCTTATTTTCCACCAGGAATCTTCAAACATACCCGGCCCCTTGGGAACGAACCCAGAACCATTGGTCAAAAATTTTAAATGCCTCAGACAAAAGCTCCTCTGATAAATCCATGAATTACCGGAAAACCTTCTCATCCTGACTCCTTCAGGAAGATTTCACCACCACATACAAATGACGTGAGGAACGGACAAGCACCACCAGTACCGCTTGCTCCTTCTTTAGCCGTTTAAACCATGAAGAAAACTCCCTGACGGATTCCACCGGATGCTTATTCAATTCAATAATGACATCTCCTTCTATGATCCCCGCTAACTCAGCGGCACATCCTTCCTCAAGGAATGCGACCACCGCTCCTTTGGTGACGGGATTCAGCCCATATTCCTGAATGGCCGCCTCATCGACATCGGCCACTTCCACCCCGGCAAGAGGATGTTCCACGCGAGGCGTTCGAGTACGCCCCGCCTGTGGGATCGGTGGTTGCTCACGGATGACCGCTCTTACCTTACGTTCTTTTCCATTTTCCACCATACCCAGTTCAATCTGTTCTCCAATAGTGGCACGTGTCACTTGTTCCAACAACATTTGTCCATCTTTCACGGCTTTCCCTTGGTACTCAAGAATCACTTCTCCCCGGTGTATGCCGGCTTTATCGGCCGGCCCACCGGGAACGACATCGGTCACTAGGGCCCCTTCCCCGCTTTTCAGGCCAAACCACGGAGCCAGTTCCGTCGTCATTTCCTGTACCCCCAGCCCTAAATATCCCCTGACAATCTTGCCATTTTTGATCAATTCCTCTAACACAGGCCTTGCCAATGAAGAAGGCACAGCGAACCCCACTCCTTGATACCCTCCACTTTGAGAGGCTATTGCCGTATTGATGCCGACTAATTCTCCTCTGGTATTTACCAATGCCCCACCTGAATTTCCTGGATTAATTGCCGCATCGGTCTGAATGAAATCTTCAAAACGGGCTAACCCCATCCCTCCTCGATCAAGAGCGCTCACGATACCTAGCGTCACCGTTGAATTCAGACCAAACGGGTTGCCAATGGCCAATACATATTGGCCAACGGCTAATGAGGCGGAATTTCCCCAGGGAATCACAGGAAGTTTGTTTGCCTGAATTTTGATAACCGCCAAATCCGTCTCGGGATCCGCTCCAATAACCTTGGCTGGAAATTCACGTGCATCGGGAAGAGTGACAAGGAGATCACGACTTTCGGCAATCACATGATTATTGGTCATAATATACCCGTCGGAAGACAGGATGACGCCTGAACCTGAACCCTTTTGACGTTTGGGAATACCCGGTGGCGGTTGGCCCTCACCAAAACCTCTAAACGGAAGTGGAACGCCGCCTCCCCGGGATTCGACAATATCAACCGTTGCCGTGATATTCACAACTGCCGGGGTTACTGCCTGAGCCACGTCCGCAAATCCTCCCTGCTTGAATGTCTGTTCCTCCGTTCGTTCCAGGGAGAGCCCCGAGGCCTCGCCGGCCCATCCGGCACTTCTGTCCATTCCGATACTCAACGGAACCACACCGCCACAACCGATCCACATCGCCAGGACGGAACTCAAGATCTCCGTTAGACTGGGAAAGTGGCGCGAGGCCTTGCTTTTCTTATTACCCATTGTTAATCCCATGATCGGTTCTTGATGTATGGTCTGCAATCTCGGAAAGATTATGCGATTGACTAAACATACGAATGTTACCAGAGGTCCATCAGGCAGATTTTTCTCAGCTTACGTTCGCTGCCTCCGAAAGCTTCATTCAATGGCGGATTAAATATTTTATGGGAAAATGTGGAACCTTCCTCGAGAAACACGCCCACGAAAAAACTCGCGGGTGTCCCCGAGGAAGGGAGCCTGGTAGCCCGATGCTAGGAGGCGAGTGATAATCTCTCAGAAGACGAATCTTTACACAACTCCAGAATAATACCGGATTATATCTGAAACGGAGACCACACCAACGATCCTGCTACTTTCTGTGACCGCAAGATGTCTGGTACCTTTTTCTTTCATCAGACGCACGGCTTCGACAATAGGATCACTGGTCTCAACCGTGATTAAGGGTTCGCGCATGCATGTCTTCACTGTGGTAGTAAGGGGGTCTGTTCCGGACGCAACGACCTCTCGAGTCAATTCGGTTTCGGTGATATACCCCAAATACTCATCTCCGCTTTGAATTAACACCGACCCAATTTTCCATTTTTGAAGGCATTGTCCGACTTCCTGCAAGGTAGCATCGAGCGACACGGATCGCACAGTTTTTGCCATATAGTCGGAAACGGTCGGCCCAGACGCTTTCCGTTTCTTGGATACCTGCGAGAGGGAGGCTCGCCTGGCCTCAAGGTCCGCAATCGCGCTTTCCAGCACTCGCTGCCGTTGCCGGATCGTTTCCCTCTGTGATTGGTGGGTGGTGCCTTCCGGTGCCTCTTCAGAAAGATTCATCAGCCCCGCTGCCTCTCCAAGTTGGGCATAGTCATAGGTATCTAAGAGCGGAGAGGAACTGCCTAGGGCATCGGCGAGAATGTCTTCTGTAGCGGAATCAAATTCGTTTAATACAACCGTGGAAGGCTCATCTATCAGAAATTTTTTCAAGATTTCTAATTGTTGACGTATCCGGGTAATATCCTGATCCAATGTTCCCACCCGATCCGTTTTAGACGTCTTCTGTGATCCCATAGAGCCTCCTTTCCTCAACAACATAAGATAAAAATGAGAGCAAAAACGATACTACCCTACCATCAATTAGTAGGCAATCAGAAATTTTCTTGGAAGGAAAAGGGGCCCGCGAGGGGTATGGGAGCGGGATAGAGCGGACAAGAAGAGAATCCTGTCCACAAACCGATCAATGATCAGGTTTCCAATAAACTTGAAAGCAAGGTGGCAAGCCCTAAGAAACTGAAAAACCCGACCACATCGGTCACCGTAGTTAACACAATGGAGGAGGATTGAGCCGGATCCTGTTTGAGTGCCTTCAAGGCGATAGGAATGATCGCACCGGATAACCCTGCAATAACCATCGAAATAATCATGGACAAGCCGATGATGAAGACCAATCCCAACGACCGGCTCCATAATCCCACGGCGAGACAGGCCGTGGCAGAAACAGCCAGGCCATTTAAAAATGCGACATAGACTTCTTTTCCGCTGACCCTGAGCCATTGGGATGGCCGAATATCCCGCAGAGCCAACCCGCGAATGACCACGGCGAGGGATTGGGCTCCGGTATTTCCTGACTGCCCGGCGACAATCGGAAGTAAAACAGCCAGTGCGGTAAATTTCGCGATGGTCCCTTCAAACATTCCCACGACGAATGCAGCCAAGAATGCCGTTAACAGATTTAGTTGTAACCACGGCAATCGTTTTCGGACCGAAAACCACACGGGGGAAAGCGCACGCTCATCCTTATTGGCTCCCACCATCGTCAGCAGGTCTGCACTCGCATCTTCCTGACTGGCCTTAATAATGGCTTCGTTCCGGACCACGCCTAAGAGCCGTTCGTCCAGATCCACAACCGGAATCGTAAAAAAATGCCGTTCCCCAAAGAGTTCGACAATCTCTTCACGCGACTCCAAAGGATGAATGGTGGGAAGATCCTGAGCCATAACTGATTGCAATTTTTCTTCCGGATCCACCAGCAACAAGTCACGGACGGAAATCCGGCCCACGAGCTTTTGGGTACGATCAATGACATAGACATCATGGACATCCTTCTGCGCCCTGATCCGCACCTGTACCATGGCTTCCCGAACCG
>CAZBQO010000140.1:0-5655 GCA_964494125.1 uncultured Nitrospira sp.
ATGCATTTTCTGAATATCTTACAGACGATGCCAAGCAGTATTTAGGGGAATTGTATGGGTATAAGGAATATCTCCGGAAGCCTGCAGCTGCAGTAACAAAAGGGTAGTCGTCTCCCCGATAGTTTGCGTGCTTGGTTGGGATGCTCTTAAAGGTATGAAAATGGAGGAGGTTGAAAATGGCTATTCGTTATAACATTCGTATGGCAGGCGTTGGTGGTCAGGGTGTGGTGACTGCATCCCACATTTTTAGCACAGCAGTCATTAATGCTGGTGGGGAGAGCACCATCGTTCCGTTTTATGGGTCTGAAAAGCGAATGGCTCCCGTAGAAAGTTATGTTCGTGTTTCAAATGAACCGATTTATGAAATTGGAGAAATTACCTTTCCTCATATCCTCATGGTCTTTCATCCACAGTGCATTACTCATGGAAAGAGCTATACGAATCCATTTTACTATGGGTTAAAAAAAGAGGGAGTCGTTCTAATCAATAGCAATACACCCATGAATCTTGAGCCGGATCAAGCTGCAGAATTGAAAGAACTAGGTGCCAAAATATATTACCTCCCAGCCACCCAAATGTCTCTAGATGTGGCGGGAATTGATTTGGCCACCAATATGGCTATGGTAGGAGCCATCGGCGCAATTACGGGACTTTCAACTATAGAGGCCACCGGGGAGGCTGTAAAAGATCGATTTCTTGGAAAGGGTTTTGTGGTGTCAGGTGGAACCGCTGCATTGGATAGTGTGGTGGAAAGAAAGTTCAAGAAAAAGGCGGAATTGATTGAGAAAAATTTAGCGGTAGTAAAGGCTGGTTGGGATTACGCCGTCGATAATGGATGGACATTGGGAGCGTCCTCAATGGCCGACCAAACAACTAGTGCAGCAAATAAAGCAGCAAAGGCTTCGGTCTAAAAAGGAAAAATGGGGAAATTGAAAGGGGAGAACGATGTATCTTGTGGCAAATATAGATATAGATATTTGTGCTGCAACCAGCTGTAAGTTGTGCACACAGTACTGTCCCGAAGCCAATACAATTCAGTATGATACGGAGGCGGGAAAGGACAGGGGTTTAAAGTATGGGTCGGCTTATGTCGCCGTTGATCGTTGTAAGGGTTGCGCACAATGCGTATGGGTGTGTGACAATATGGCCAAGCATCATGCCATTAAAATGGAAATGATCGATCAAATTGGGGATGCGGCACTCACTGAAAATATTTCCTACTTGGAAAAAAATACCAAAGCGGTCCTTGCTAGTCCACTGAGGGGATAATCTAACAAAATTTTTCATTCCCCAGTCATTTCATACTCATCAATCGGAGTCCAACGTGGAATTAACGAAAGAGTTAGAAGAAGCAATCGTGGCTCCAGGGCCACAAGGTTTCCATCCACCATCTGCTGCGGAACTTGGTGTCCTGACGCCTGAACAAGGATATGGTTTGAAGTTTGGCCATGTTGTTGCGGAAGAGCTGGCAATGGAAGCCATGGCGCGTACGATGTTGACTCGCAAGAATGCAACCATTTTCCCTGGTCCGTTGGTTTTGTGGAATTGGAATGATCATGCGGCCGAAAAGGCTAGGGCTGTATTAGAGTTAGCAGCACAATTACCAGATGTGCTCGTCATTCCCATGCCTGATTATCGCCCCAAGTACCCAAAGGTTGAACCGGAGGAAGTGATCAATCCGAATCATCCCAATCTGACAATATGGGGGAATAAGATTGAAGCCTGTATTTTTATCGGGGTCCATTGTCACTACGCTAACCTGACTCTCAAGATGATTCGAGCCGGAACCAATTGCTGGACATCTGCCATTTGTGCGGAACAAGGGCATGAGGATGCCATGTTCACGGTTCGAGATTCTGATGCTACAAAGATCCGAAGGGTTGCAGCAGTTTTTAAGCGGGTACGAGAAGAAATGGGGATAAAATTACCAGAAAATGGCAATAATGTTCGTTTTACTGGACTACAGTCCAAGGTCCATGGTGGCAAAACACACACCAATCCTCTGGATTTTGGCATTGAAAGCCCGGTTGATGGAAACGCGGCAGCGTTTGGCCATAAAGCTGAACATATGCAAAGGGAAGCATGAGTATATTTGTGAAATTTCATTTAAGTAATAAGGGGGTCAAACCATGAGCGAAGCCCTTGAATCAGAAGTTAAAACCAATCCCCAAGGTGATCCAATTACGAGTGCACCCGCTGCACCATCGGTTGATAGCGGAAAGGGAAGAAAGGACCCTCATGGAGATGCCAAGCGTCAGAGGGTTGTCTCTCCGGAGTATATGTTTTTTGAGGCTCCTCGTGAACGGGAATTCATTACCGGTAGTGAATGTGCAAAAGAGGCGGTGAGGCGATCAAATGTCGATATGTCCGTGGCCTATCCCATTACCCCACAAAGTGAAACCTTGCAATTAATCGGAGTCTTGTATGGGGAAGGGTATGTGAAAGAATTTTATCGAGGCGAAGAAGAATATGGCGTCATGTCGGCAATTGCCGGCGCTTCCCGCGCAGGTGTTCGAGCTTTTACGGCCACAGCTGGTCCTGGAACCTTGCGAGGTCTTGAGCCCATTGTCTCGTGGGCCGGTCACCGCCTTCCCGCTGTTTGCATGTTTACGTGCAGGGTCGTCAATGCTCCATTGGCCATCCAACCGGATAATATTGAAATTGCCTACCTTTTAAACAGTGGAATGTTGGTCTTTCATGCGGAAAATCAACAGGACCTGTTCGACTTTATTATGAAGGGTTTTATCATCAGCGAAAAAAATGATGTGACCCTTCCAGTAGGTGTCTGTTGTGATGGTTTTTTTGTGACTCATGCTAGAGGATATTGTTCGATGCAGGATCGTGGGCTCAAGCTCCCACCTCGAGACCCGTACCGAGGGTCGGTCCCGGTTTTAGATGCGGAGAATCCGCCGGCTCGATTGTCTCGTGATGCTCCAGTTCAAAAATCTAATTTTATGGCTTACAACATTCACGCGGTGTGGCAGCAGGAAGTTTGGGCTGGCGTGGAACGTTCACGGAAATATATTAATCAATATATGGATGGATTGTTAGAAGCCCAGGATGTGGAAGACGCAGATGTTCTCCTTATTGCTTCGGGGAGTGCTGCGGCACAATCCCGTGAAGCGGTTCGCCAATGTAAAGAGAAAGGCATCAAGGCAGGATTAATCAAAATTCGTTCCTTGCGACCATTCCCAACAAACGAACTAAGAGAGCTTTGTGGCAAAGCTAAGCTTATTGTTATTCCCGAGTTTAATTATGTCGGATGGTTGGCCAAAGATGTGGCTACCGCAATTTATGGGTTCTCCAATGCAAAAATTGTGGCCGGTCCACATGTCTACGGTGGGATGTCCATGCCAGTTGAGATGATTACGGATGAAGTGGAATGTGGGTTAACCGGTAAGAAGTCGAACACGGTTCCAGAGTCTCATATTATGGGAACTGTGGATCCAGCAGCGGTTGCTCATTTTATGAAGAGCATTTAGGATCCGTAAAATAGCAAAGTTAGGAAGACCAAAAGCCCGTCCCAAGAATAATTGGGGCGGGCTTTTGTTTGCCATCAGGAAAAAATGAGAATTGATAAATGGAATGGCTGTCGGTTAGTCCAAGCTCCTGATAAAGTAAAAGGTTTAGATGATCGTTTCTTCTCCCAGGCCAAACATCTTGATTACCAATGATGATGGAATAAATGCTCCTGGCATCAAGGTGTTGGCTGAGGCTCTGAGCCCGTTAGGGGAAGTTTGGGTTGTGGCCCCAGAGAAAACCCAAAATGCCGTTGGGCGGTCGATGACATTGCATAAACCATTGAGGCTGCGTCCTTTGAAAAAACGATGGTATGCCGTCAATGGGACCCCAGCGGATTGCGTGACACTAGCTGTGTGTCATCTTCTACCGGCGTGCCTGCCAAAATTGGTGGTATCAGGTATTAATAATGGATGGAATTTGGGTGATGACGTTACTAATTCCGGAACGGTTGCCGGTGCCATCGAAGGTATGCTTCATGGTATCCCTTCTATTGCCATTTCCCTGGAAGACTTACCAAAATGCCAATATGCCGTCGCAGGCCATTTTGCCTTTTTGGTTGCCAAACGGGTTTTAGAATGTGGGCTTCCTGAAGAAACCATATTAAACGTGAATGTTCCGAGTCGTCGATTGGAGAACATCGCCGGTATTCAAATAACTTGTTTGAGTCAGCGACGTTATCTCAATCCCGTAGTCGAAAAAACAGATCCAAGGGGTAATCGATATTTTTGGATTGCCGGACAACGAGAATCATGGGCTAGAGGGAAGCATTCTGATCATGACGCCGTTTCCAATCAAATGGTTTCAATTTCTCCACTTCATTTGGATCTGACCGATTACGCTGCGATGCAGGCGCTTAAGGGGTGGGAGAAGGCTCTGTTTCCCTCAAAACAATCCTTGCGAAAACCAATCAAGGTTTCTGGGAGAGGGAAGGGATCTCCAACATAACTCAAATGTCCATAAGGGGCTGAGCGCGAGCAATTTCTACTGAAAAAATATGGAATTGGGCAAACAATTATACGAGTGGATGTTATCATGGTCCGACTCTCCCTATGGAGTTCCTGCCTTATTCTGTCTCGCTTTCGCCGAATCTTCATTTTTCCCACTGCCTCCTGATGTGTTGGTCATTGCGCTTACTCTTGGCAATCCAAGCCTGGGCTGGTGGTACGCAACGGTTGCGACGATGGGGTCTGTGCTTGGAGGAGCTTTTGGATATGGAATCGGATGGTTTGGGGGGCGGCCTCTCCTGCTTAAATTTATGGGGCAAGCCAGAATGGATTTGGTGCATCAGTATTTTCAACGGTATGAAGCCTGGGCTATTCTCATCGCAGGGTTCACCCCCATTCCGTACAAAATTTTTACCATTGGGGCAGGAGCGTTTTATGTGAACTTTCGAATATTTATGGTAGCCTCACTGATCAGTCGGGGCGGTCGGTTTTTTCTCGTTGCAGGTGCTATCCAATTCATGGGCCCATGGGTCAAAGAACTCATCGAGAAGTATTTCAACTTATTTTCCATCATCTTTGTGGTGATGTTGGTTCTTGGATTTTGGCTGGTCCAACATCATGGGAAAAAACTCACACATCCCGCACCCACTCGAGAACAATAAGTCATGCCTCTCACCCTGTATAACTCACGAACAAAAAAGAAAGAACTGTTTCTCCCGCTGACGCCGAATCAGGTTAAGATGTATGTTTGTGGTGTCACGGTATACGATGATTGTCATCTTGGACATGCCAGGAGTGCGTTAGTTTTCGATACCATCAGGCGGTATTTGGAGTACAGCGGTTACCAGGTAACCTATGTCAGAAATTTTACCGATGTGGACGATAAAATTCTCCAACGAGCTCACAAAGAAGGTATTCCCTGGACTCAGGTGACCGAAAAATATATCGAAGCCTTTTATCGCGACATGGGGCGATTGGGAATTATTCCTCCTACAATAGAGCCTCGGGCGACTCACCATATCCAGGATATTGTGGGCATGATTGCCGCATTAGTTGAGAAGCACGTTGCCTATGAGGTGGAAGGCGACGTGTATTTCGAAGTCAGAAAGTTCAGTCAGTATGGCCAATTATCCGGAAGGAATCTGGAAGAATTATTGGCCGGTGCTCGCGTTGAAGTCGACCATCGGAA
>CAZBQO010000141.1:0-5564 GCA_964494125.1 uncultured Nitrospira sp.
TCCATCGATTTCTTGCTGAAGAGATAGATTCTTTGAATAACATAGAAGCATTTATCAAAGAGCAACGTATTGACGCATTTATCGTGCCTGGAGGATTTGGCTATAGAGGGGTGGAAGGTAAAATTCTCGTTGCCGAATATTGTAGAACGCATCACATTCCTTACCTATGACTTTGTTTGTGACTACAAATAGCGGTAATAGAATTTGCAAGAAACGTGTGTGGATTGCCAAAAGCGAACTCTCTCGAGTTCGATACGCATACGCCAGATCCAGTCATCGCCTTCATGCCTGGACAGTCAGAAGAACTTGCCAAGTGATGAACGATGAGACTAGGAAACTATACGACACAACTCACAACAAACTCAGTCGTAGAACGTACTTATAGAAGCGTATCACCAGATCGTAGTAACGATGCAGGAGAGGTAGTCGAGAGACACAGACATAGATTTGAGGTCAACCCAATCTATGTAGATGTATTGAAAAAAAATGGACTTATCGTTTCTGGAACAGACAAGAAAACACATCTCGTCGAGTTTATAGAGCATGCATGACACCCTTACTTTGTAGCGACACAAGCACATCCTGAGTTTACCTCGAGACTAGAAGATCCCCATCCACTGTTTGTTGGGTTGGTACAGGCAGGATTGAAATAAGTGTTTTTTCTTTAAAATAAAAAAGGGGCCGTAAACGGCACCCTATTTTTAGAATAAAGAAATCAATTTAACAATACATTTTCAGATATTCCTGCATGTCTTGTTGGACTTTTTTTGCCTCGACTGCTGCAGTCTCAGCGAAATCTTCTCCAGTGGAAACGTAAATGATACTTCTTGAAAGATTAACCAATAGACCACAGTCTCTTTTGATGAGGCCATGTTTGGAAACTTCTTCCAGAGAGCCACCTTGGGCTCCCACACCAGGAATAAGTAAAAAATGGTTTGGCACCATCTGACGTACCTGTTGTAAATACGCAGATTTTGTGGCTCCCACGACGAACATAGTGTCATCAGCATTACCCCATGTCTTTGCCTTTTTCAATACTTCAAGATAGAGCGGAGCTGGAACTTTTTCAAGTCGTTGGACACTTTCTCCATAGAACTGAAAATCTTGTGCTCCTTCATTTGAGGTAAGAGCAAGCAGTACGATCCATTTGTCTTTGTATTGGAGAAAAGGTTCCACAGAATCAGATCCCATATACGGTGCTACCGTCAGAGCATCAAAATCCATCGTTTCGAAGAACGCTTTCGCATACTGAGTCGACGTATTTCCAATATCGCCTCTTTTGGCATCAGCAATAGAAAAGCATCCTTTAGAAGCAATATAATGCTGCGTTTTTTGGAGAGATTGCCATCCTTTCCATCCTCTCACTTCATAAAAAGCCACATTCGGTTTGTAGGCAACTGCATACTGATGCGTTGCATCGATGATTTGCTTATTAAACTCGAATAGTGGATCTTCATAATCCAGAAGATGGTTAGGGATTTTTTGTATATCAGTATCGAGTCCGATACACAAATAGCTGCCCTTGGCTTCTATTTGATTGATTAATTTCTGTCTGTTCATTTGGTTTCAATTTTTGTATTTAATAAATAATTTTCTGACCAATCCTGAGGATTTTCACTCCATGTCGCAAGTAGAGCATGCTCTTCTTCAGTAATATAGTTCTGTACTTGTGCTACGTGAAGCAAGGTTACAAAATCACATAAACTCACTACCTCCACCTCTGCTTCTTCGAAAGCATGCTTTGCTTTTTCAAAACCATACGAGAAGATAGATATCACCCCGGCAATATGCATCTCTGCATCTTTCAATGCTTCTATTACATGCATGGTACTTCCTCCCGTGGAAATAAGGTCTTCTACGACCAGGACTTTCTTTCCTTTTTCAAACCTCCCTTCTAACTGGTTTCGCAAGCCATGACTTTTGCTTTCTGCTCTGCAGTATCCCATCGACAAATCTTCCTCTTCTGCAAGCAGAGTCGCCCATGCAATACCTGCTGTTGCAACACCGCAAATCATGTTCGGAAATATCTCGATATCATCTGCTACCTCACCCATAAACTTTGTGATTTGTCTTCTGTCATATACGCTACTTAGCAACATGCGGTTATCACAGTAGATAGGACTTCTGAGACCAGAAGACCAGGTAAATGGATTTTTTGGTTTTAATTGTACTGCGTTTTCTTTTAGCAGTATTTTTGCGACTTCCATCGCGAATTTACTTGTTTTCATTTGGATTACATTTTTTGTTAATTAATAGATTTCAAAAATACTCCTACCGCATCACAGATACGAATGAGATAACTTTTCTCATTTTCACGTCTATGTGGGATACTGTAGATCAACTTAAGAGACTTTTCTCTTTTTGCTGATAGTAACATAGGTGTCCATACTCCAGCGTAAAGTTTGAGCGTAGAGCCCTTATCGGTAAAATCGTCTTCTAAAAGCAAGAAGACGTTTTCTTTTCGTAACAGGACTTGATACTGCTTCTTGCGATACGTGATATCGTGATACTGATTTACGATATCAAGCATGGAAAATCCCTGTCTTTTCAACTTTTTCAGTATCTTGACTACGTCGAACTGCAATCGTTTCGTCATAGCACCGCGTTTCCTGAAGTGTTTCCCCACTTCTTGGTAAAACATTTTCAGCTTTTCTCCTTCCATGCATCGCAGTGAACACGGATCGAGAAAATCTTGTCCTGAAAAATGTTGAAAATATTCTCGGTCGTTTTGGTCAAAGGAATGCTCCTTACGGATATTTGCCTTAATATCTCCTTGGAGGAGCCAACCATTTGGCCCACACAATGCTTGATATACCCACCAAGCATAATACTCTCTGTGTTTGTAATACATACTTACTATTATTTTTATTTGTTATGAAAAAATCTACCTTTGCACCAACAGCTGTCGCGAGAAAGGTAGGGTGATTATTTTATTATCGTACGAGAACAATTCTTTCTATGAGAAAAATTATTCTTTCTTCCTGTGGTAGACGAAAAATACCTGGCCATACTTTAGAGAGGAAAACAAGTAGTTTTCATCTACCCAAGAAAGGCGTACCCCTGGTAATGATCTGTAACCATAATATATGGTATATATCTTATAATTATCTTACAATGTATGTCAATATATTCTATTTATCACAACGTATATATACCCTTGTCTTGCAGTTCTTGCAAGGTGATTTTGAACCAAGGGCTAAACCAACGACTATACTGATTGAGCAAAAAGCGTAACTGATGCGGCTCTATCCATTGATAGCCATCAGCTTCTTCTGGATTTGGGTGTACTGCTCCATCATACTCACCGAAATAGACATGTAAGTACTCGTGTTCTCGTAGATCATCTCCTACAGCTGTTTTGTAGACAAATTCATGCATCTTACTAAGGTTACAGACGATTCCCATCTCTTCTTCTAGACGACGTGCTGCCGCTGCATCGGTGGTTTCATCTACTCTCGGATGACTACAGGTCGTCGTCGTCCATCGTCATCCTCCATGGTATTTGTGTTTTCCTCTGAGTTGTAAGAGAATACGTCCATCAGGATGAAATAATAAGACAGAAAGCGCTCTATGAAGTACTCAGAGTTTGTGTGCGGTAAGCTTTTCCATCGTCCCAATTTGGGTGTCTTGGGTATCTACGAGAATAAGTTGTTCTGACATAAGAAAAAACAAGTAAACATTCTTAGCGAGAGTTTACTTATTTTTCTGCTTTTTTCTAGCGTTGTTTTCTTCTGTCAGGAGTGAGTATATCTTGTACGCTAAATAATGCCCTATAGCGGTTGATGATTTTTTTTGCTGGTAATGTTCTTTTCCTTCATATGATGTGTTATATCACAACTTTCCTAGTAACTTTTTTTTCATGTACGGTAAAAGCTTTTCAACTTTTATTTTCTTATGCGTAATGTTAGCGTCTTTTTCTATACTGGTGTGATTCAAGAGATCTTCTTGTTCTTTGGTTACTTCTCACTCATAGTACATACGTACTTTTAGCAAATGTGGTCATTTTTCTTCCAATAACACCAAACGTAAGGAGGATGAGATGATTTGGCGCCCCGCTTCCTCTGCATATTCTCTTTCCAAGATTTGTTTGAATGTTTCAGGTTTGTAGGTGCGTTGGGCGGGGGGGATTGTTCCTTGGGTTCCAAGATTTGTTTGAATGTTTCAGGTTTGTAGGTAAGTAACATACCTAAACGTTGATGATCAGAAAGGTTTGGAAGCTTTTTTTCTAACAAAGCGTGTACTTCATCCGTGTCAAATCATAACATTCTTTTTACCAGTTCATCATTCTTTAATGGATTTTCGGCAAGATCTGCGATAGATCGCCTATGACATAGGTTTACATATCGATCCCGTGAAAATCTCGGTCTCAGAGAACGAATCTTTTTTATAATAGCGTGTAGCTCTACTTCTCATCACAATTGCTCACTAATTGTTGACCATCTCATATCCAACAATTCCGCTAATAAACCTCCATCTCCTTTTCCTCATGGAAAAGCGACGAATCAATAACTTCCTACATCTAAGCACACTACCTTTCATTCGTAGTGTCACATCATATAAGAAGAAGGGAGTAACATTTTGTTGGGATATTTTTGTTTTATGATTTTTAACAATTCTTCTTCCATTCATGCTCAATGAGTTATTACAGTCACCATGTGTGTAGTAACTAACTCACGTAAGTTAGAAGCTTTTTCACTACCAGAAAAAAATGGAAGTATAGCTTCCATATCACTTTTTTTCACTCCTCAGCTTACTAATGAATAAGGAGGTAGAATAGGTATTTGCTTGTGTTCTAGCATACTATGCTATATATATTTTCTCTATTTTAGCAATATATTCTTTTTAGCTAACCAGCTTTACTAGGTATATTAACCTTTGCCAATCACTCAATTTTCAAAGATTCGTAACAATTTTTATAATTTTCATCAAGTAATTGTTTAGCTTGTATCGGCACCATGCAGTAGCATTCATTAGCATCCCAGTGATCTATAATATCTTCTATAGGTGGTTCACCTACAGCCAAATCAATTCACAAAAGATTCTTGAAAAATGCGTCTGCAGCAAATTTACTTGTATCTTTTCATGCCTCCTTAGCAATAATTTGTCTGAGAGAGACTAATCAAGCAACATACCTTCCAAAGTTACCGCTAAGTTTTGTTTTGTTTTTGATTGCCTCCTGTACAAGTTCTTTAAATAATGGAGACCAGTGTAAAATACTTTTTTCATATTTTTTTAGTGTTGTCTTACGTATACGCTTCCAATCAACTAAGCGTTTTATTACTGTAGTATCGAACTGAGTAATAAGATGATTTTCCTTTGTTTTTAGGTCAACATTTTCATTTCAAATAATGCTTTCAACAGTTGATTTCGTTAAATCGCCAAACTCCTCTTGTCAATCGAACTGTTCATAATTGTTGTCCATCTTATCTAATCAGAACTCTGCCATGAGTAACGAAAAATATAAATATGATATTGTAATCATATTCATAGATCTTGTCAATATAGTATATCTTACTCACCGATTTGTTGTCTCCACAGAGAGTAATACAATCATTTCATCTCTA
>CAZBQO010000142.1:0-5445 GCA_964494125.1 uncultured Nitrospira sp.
TCACTTCCTTCTCCCCTTGCCTGTCTTTTCTCGATTGGCCCTTTCAACAGCCCATTCTATGAGGGTCTTAGAAAAATAAGTCGTAAGTCCGATACCTCAGCCTGTATATACTAATGTATTTGAGATCTTTCAATTCGCATAAACCAATTTTCGACTCTTCCCAAAGAGACCATTTTGCGATATATACAGCCCGTACATTGCGATCAGGAGGAACGACTCAATGCCCATTTACGAATACCGTTGTCAGGATTGCCGGAAGCGCAACTCCTTTTTAATCCTCACCTCGAACGCTCCAGTCCCATCCTGCAAGCATTGCCAAAGTACCAACCTGGAACGCATCATGTCCCGCTTCGCTGCTCCCAAATCGGAAGAAGCCAGAATGGAAGCCTTGGCCGATCCCAGCAACTTCGGGGACCTTGACGAAAACGATCCACAGAGCATGGCCCGCTTCATGAAAAAAATGGGAAAGGAGATGGGGGAAGACCTGGGAGAGGACATGGACGAGGCCATGGACGCGTTGGACACTGACGATATGGATATGGGGATGCCTGCCACCGAAGGCGACTAGCTCGACTACTCAAGCAAAACTACTTGACTTTTCTTAAACTTTCGGTAAGCTACACTCACAGATACTTCTTTCAGAAGACCCAAGGAACATTCTGCATGTTTGCTGGACAATATTATTGTAAAATCGATGAAAAGGGACGATTTGTTGTCCCGAGTCCTATTCGTGAAGAAATCGAAATTCACGGGAATAGTCTGATGTTCCTCAAGGGTCAGGATATGCCCGTTTCCGCCTATACCAATCCGGAATGGGCCAAGATCCTGGAAAACGCCAAACAATCTCTTGATGAAGACCAACGACGTCTTTTCATGTATCACATGGTCTCGGAAGCCTCCGCATCAGAAATGGATAAGGCAGGTCGCATCCTCATCCCGGGCCGGTTTCGCAAACTCGTCCCGGTCGATGAGGATCAAGAAGTGGTTTTAGTGGGCATGTTTCATCGCCTTGAAGTGTGGAATCCATCGGAATGGCGACGTTTTGTCCATGTAAACGAAGACACCTTTGAACACAGCATGAGCAAAATTCAGAGCCTCCTCTAACAGAACCTTTGCTTCTCGTTCCACCACCGATACCATACCCCTTTCATAGATGCTCCATTGAGAACTATTCGTATCCCCTCCCTTCCCAAGCTTTTGCAGTCCAAAGGGAAAGGTGGCCTGGTCCTCCTCCACAGTCATAAACGAAAAGCCAAAACCGCAGATTCTGGGATGGATTGGTCGAATTTGGGCGGCGATTCTTTGTCGACTCGCGAACTTTTTGTTGTCTTACCGCTTCCACCCAGCATCAACCATCAATACGCCACCGTCAACGGACGGAGGGTCCTGGCCTCCCCAGGCCGGCATTATAAGACCGCTGTGGCCCGACACTTACTCACCATCTTACGGCAATCATCTCATCGGACGGAATTTTTAGAGCAATTGGAGAACCACACCCTTAGCCTCTCCCTCCGCTTCCACTTCAAAACGGCCCTCCGACGGGATCTGGATGGCGGGCTCAAAATCGCGCAGGATGCCATTTGCCAAGCCATCGATTTAAATGACAACCGCATCACTGAAATTCATTTACACAAAGACCTGGATTCGGTCCGTCCCCGCCTAGAATGCCAATTAGCTATTCAGGAACCCATCGCCCGGACAATCCGATCCCCCAAAACTCTCTCGATGGTCACCAAAACCAGTCCCCGAACTGTCCCTCAGTCCTCAACAGACCATAAGCCTCGTTGAAATCTAGACCCGCCCGTTCCTCATCTAACGGCGGATATTCCATGTGCCATTGGTCCTTCCAATCCTCATTCGCCAGACTTCGCTTTTCTAAATTAGCTGAAGACGGAACCCGTCATGAGTGGTGCGTTAGACGAGGACGCTTCATGATGATGCCGTTCTATTCAGTAGTCAGATGAATATCTGCTCACGATCAGGACATGGCTGAAATGATGGAAAAGAAGAAGGAATTAGAGAGAGGTGACTGCGCGGGAAAGAGAATGCAGAACGATGGTCAATGGGTGCTTGACTGCTCTCGTGGGATGGTTGGTCAGGGCCGGGAACAAAAATCCCATCTTTTGGCCCTTGCAGTGCCGGACAAGTCCAGGCAACCAAATGCTATCGCCGAGGTAATGCAGTTTGACAGACACCTGGGTGCCCCTTAGCACCGGAGGAACTTGATTGTTGGGGAATTCAACGAGCATGCCCTGAGGGCTGAGATTGAGGACACGGCCCCGACACACTGTGTCTTGCCCATAACGAATGGCAACGGGAAGCACTTGGTAGGGTTTGACGGACATCCGGCGAAACGACCGTCGATCTCCTTGAAGAATTGGTATCGGTTGCCGGAGATCTTGTCTCAGTGCGGTCGATGTCCCCATCGTCACGACTCCCCTGGATGTTCTTTGCTAGATTCAAAGATCTTCAAGGCTTCATCCTCACTGGAAAAAATGGGGATCCATTCCCCAATTTCAGTGATCTCCAGGACATCCCGAACAAACCCTATCGGCGAAATAATGGCCAGCTTGCCGCCAATTCGCTGAAAGCGCCGTTGGGCGAGAACCAACCATCCGAGGGCCGCGCTGTCGATAAACGAGACAGCCACCATATTTAACATCACAAATCGATACCCTTGCAGAATGGCATGATCAATCCGCCACTTAAAATCCTGTCTGGCATGTTGATCAAATCGACCCATAAAAGTCTCCACCAGGGTATCGTGGCTGAGACTCCGTTCGGAAATAACCATAGAAGATTCTTTCGGGATGATATTGGGTGGTGTCTTCCTGTATCGGTTTTCCTCGCTCCAGTCTTAACCCGGCATGCCGGCAAAGATCATGCTTTATCTTCAATAAGGTTGATGGGACCTTTCAGGGTTGAGAAAGGAGTTCCACCATGACATCATCTATAAACTGAACGGGTGACGGCTTGCCGGCACCGCTCTGAAAGGGACGGGTCACCCGAAGCTGTATGGTATGACGACCTGCTGCCACAGGGACTGTTCCAATAAAATGGTGCCGAACCGTGACACCATCCTCCATCGGACCGACATCAAGATCGGCTATGACTTGATCATCAACGACCCATTCAAACAATCCCCCATTCAGATTCCTTTTATAATCGGGGGAATGGTAGGTGACCCCCACGCGGGCTGAGAGCTGAATGAGGCCGGCAATAGTCATTGTGGTGAGACTAATCCCTCCACCTTGTTGCACTTCATGGGCAGGAGCGAAATGAAGCTGGCCGACTTGGACCTGAAGGCAATAAGAGGGAGAAACCGGGTTCCCATGATCACACAGGGCAACAGTAGGAAATCCCTTGCCCCCTAAGGTTCCATTGGAGGTAGAAAACACCGTCCAGGCAGAAAGGGTCCCAGATTCAAAATCCGTGGCCATGAGGACCTCGGCCGAAACAGGGCAAATCCCCATCGACACTATGCCAATGAGAAAAGAGAAGCCCCATCGTTGAACAGCATGTCGGCACAATTCGATTTTTGAAACCATGGCGATATTTCCCTCCATAACCAGCACCTTTTTGCCTCTCATAGTATTTTTCAGACTTGAATGCCTGATAAGATATGTAATAACGGGTGGCTAGTTCCAGGTTTCTCCGTTTGAGTCTCTACTCAGACCACAGATTCTCCCATTAAGAACCCCCCTTTTTTCCGTTCTTACCGACGGTTTCAAGGACAGAGTAGATTCGTGCACGACACAATTCATTTTTTCATTCACCCGAACATCAAGGTCCGTACCATATGAGCACACTCTTCACACCTCTGTTCGTCTTTTGGCAAATAGTCGGAGGAATTTCCTGTCTGATGGGTCTTTCCTCACCGTCCTGGGCTCAACAAACACCACTGGAGGCTCATCCGGTTCATCCCCTGATATCAGCCCAAGTCTTACTGGTCGAAACCATCGCGCTCACGGAGCGAGGACTCCAGGACTCCACGGCTATCACAAAAACCGTCACCGACCGATTGGCCGACACAGGATTTACCATCGTCTCTGCTCGAGAAGATCCTCACGATGCGGTCATACGGGTGAAATGCGAAGAACGACAGACATTCACCGGCCCGAGTAAACATCGGAATACCAGTCCGGCCCTTACTTCGCGATTATGGAAAGGCCCTGCCTGTCATATTTCTTATCGCTATGGAGAACAATTTCCTCCTTGGAACTGGGATGTTCACACTTCATTTGAAGATACAAGTGAAGCTGCGGAAGTCGCAGGAGCCTCGGATACGGGAACCTTCGCCATGACTGCTCTAAACACCCGACTTCAACAGGATGATTTCCCATTGTATCTAGTGGCTGAATGGGAACAAGTCGACAGATTGCTGATGCTCTTTCAGAAATCCTCAGACAATATTGAACGACAAACGACAATCCTCAAACTTTTGGGAACTCTGGCTTCCGATCAAGCCTTCGAAGCCCTTAAGCAGGCGCTCACCAACCCCGCCCTGACGCCGACGTCACTATCGGCCCTTGGGCAACAAGGAGAAAAGGCTATCCCGGCCTTGGCTTCATTTCTGGAATCCTCCACTAACTCAGACCACAGATTAGCCGCTATGCAAGCCTTGGGCGCCATTGCCACGCAGAGCAGTGCTCCCCTCTTATTCACTCAGTTTATGAAAGCTTTGGATACAGAAGAGCCCAAGATACAAACGGAAGCCGTCAAAGGCCTTGGGAACCTTGGGGATCGACGCGCGATTCAACCTTTGGAAAAACTTAACCTGAAAACCTGGACCAATCCTTCCACCAGTCCTGACATGATGGCTCTCCGTAAAATGTTGAGTTGGAGCCTCTGGCAACTGAGTCCAAGCGCTCACACCGCAGAATGAATCACACGTGGATATTTCAGCGTGGGAGAAACCATGTCTGAGAATTTCACCCGAAAGTCTTCTAATTTTTTAAACATGAATCAAAAAATTCTGGAAGTCGCCTTTTCCCTCCCTCTACACACCAAACCGCATCCGTTTAAGATCATCGTCAAATTGACCAACTTATTCAACAAATTTCCCAGACTCCCCAGCAGCAAAACGCCGGGGAACTCAAACACTTTATCGCCTTCCGAAGGTTGGACAATTTCATGAATACGGCAGGTCTGAATTTGGATTCCCCTATTACGCCAAATTTACCGAACCGGCTCGTAGGCTGGTGACGGATCCGGAATAAGAGAGGCTCCTCGGCAACCAATACCGACATGGCCAAGCCAATGGCTCAGGTGAAAAATACCTGGTGGCCCTTCAATCTTGCCCCCGACAAATCAACACGTCGGGATTTGGAAAAAATCTGTAAGGGGTTCTAAAAATGAAAACCGAAGATGGTGCGCCCGGCAGGAGTCGAACCGGCAACCTCTTGATCCGTAGTCAAGTGCTCTATCCATTGAGCTACGGGCGCT
>CAZBQO010000143.1:0-5375 GCA_964494125.1 uncultured Nitrospira sp.
GGGCTGGTTGCGAGTGGCGGAAGGCAATTGCGTGCAAAATGCTGGAGGATGTTCAAACGGGAAGGCCAGTAAGGGTGATGGCGACATTCTGTTCTTACGTCTCCCGATGAAGTTCGGGTCTGTCGCAATCGAACCCGCCTATATCTATGAAGACGGGGGTGCAACCACGGGAGCCGGTTCACCGGCCTTCGGTACCGGTGGACAGCAATCCAATCAGGAACGAAGCACTGTCGGTGGCCGTGTCGCGTTCAAAGAGGGCATGTTCGATCTCACGGGAGAAGGTTATTGGCAATTTGGAGAAATCGGGCCTGTTGGCGGAGCGAGTGAGACTCGTATTAATGCATTGGCGGGACATCTGGACGGTGGTATTACCTTGCCGGTTCCAATGCAACCCCGTATTGGTGCGGAAATCAACTACGCCACAGGTAGCAGCAATAAGGATGGTGGCCATACCTTCAGCCAATTGTTCCCGACGAACCACATTCATTTCGGGTACATGGACTTGATGTCCTGGCAAAATATGTTGACTTATGGCGGGAATTTGCAATTGCGTCCAACGCCGGAAAGCCATTTCGAAATTGCCGGGCATATCATGCGGTTGGCAAACAAGAGGGACAACTGGTACACAGCTTCTCAGGCCACCTTCTTTAGTACTCCTGCAGGCAATGACGAAAAGTCGCTGGGTGGTGAAATTGACGTAGTTTACACCTTGTTCTTCCAAAATAATCATGTTGGCTGGCAAGTTGGTTACGGCCACTTCTTCACCGGGGATTATTTGAAGAAGAACGGGTTTGGCACGGCTGATCAGAACTGGGGCTACACCCAACTCTGGATCAACTTCTAAGAGTCATTTTTATAAACAAGGGGATATAACCCTCCCCGTTATCCTGAGCGCCCCGGTTGGTATTCCCAGCCGGGGCGTTTTTTTTCTTTGCCCTCGTTTGATGGCTGAATGGGTTTGGTTTCTATCAGGCAGCCGAGGTCATTTTCTTTCTGGAAAAGGACCAACCCATTTTCACTATAATCGGTCACATTCATTCGTGCTGACGCAGGTCATGTAGGAGCGGCCTAACTCGCCAGGCTCTGACAGAGTCCGCCATTTGGTTTGAGTATCAGTTGGTTAGCGGATCTGCAGGTGGGTGGGGTCATCAGATAGTTTTCAAGTCTAGACCCGTTGAGGTCTCCGCTTTGGCTCGCCACAGTCATCTTTCCATCCCGATCATTTTGGCTCGATAAGTATAATCACAAATAGCAGTGGGGGAAGGAAGAAAAGGTGATCTACGAACCTTACGGGGAGTCGTTTATCAAAAGGGTATGGCCAATGTGGCTTACCAAAACATGGGCAAGGAATTGGATGGCAGCACGGATTTTTATGGATTCCGATCACGCCACTCTGGGCCGGTTTATTTTAGCGGACACCAGTGTGCCTAGTCCTACCGATCCGGAAACGTTCAAGGGGGTATTCATATGTGCGCAATGAGTCACCCTATCTTTAACGATCCCTCCGGGCATTTCGTGCTATCAACATACTTCAATTCCATTCAGAAAAAAATTAGGACTGACTCATAGTGTTTGTTTTTTCCACAATTGCCCTTCAAGGGTATGAGCCCCATTTTGAGGACTGCGTTCCTCACACAATCAAAAGCCGGTCGGTCTGTGCTCGCTGGAGAAATTATCGTAGGTTCGGCGGTGGCGACGTATTACTGTAGTGGGTGTGGCGCAGGATGGGGGGCATTAGTTGGTTCGACAATTAGTGGTGCATTCGGCGCATATAGTGCAGCTCAAAATGGGGGAGATATAAGTAAGGGCCTGTTGGTTGGCGCCGCAACGGGAGCCGCTATGGGAGCATTAAACGGGGGCACCAGGGGCCTCGAGCTATGATGTCCTCACCAATGGACGATTGTCAGATTTCATACTCAGGAAGGCCGGAGAAAAGGGCGGACATGGAAGCTGTTCAGGTACTTTTAGTGAATCCAACTGTGGAATTGGTCCTGGGACTCCTTGAACATTGATTTCCTCAAGAAAGAATGAAGACAGAAGGATAGAGTTTTGAAGAACCCATTGTGCATAGCGAGAATAATTCTACAATGACAAATATTCCTAGGCATGTGATTTCTTATTTTTTTATCGCTTTTTTTTCAATCGGCTGTGCCACCAAATTACAGATGGAAGCCGCAATTGGAAATACCCAATCCGTTATGGAATTATTGGAAAAGGGAGAAAGTATTTCTGAAAAAAGTTATCGAGGGTGGACAGCCCTACACTATGCTGCTCAAGGAGGTCAAGAAGGCGTTGTTGATCTACTTTTAACTAAGGGGGCTGAAATTAATGCTCGAGGAAACAGGGGAGAAACTGCGTTAACTGTAGCCACCTATTATTGCCATAGATGGGTTGTCAGGACGCTGTTAGAAAAAGGGGCAAATGTTGCCAATAAGTTTAAAACTAACAATGGGCTTTGGTTGGCCCCCATATTTAATGCTAGTGGAAATGGTTGTGATCCAACTATTCTGAAATACTTACTCAATGCCGGTGCCGATCCCAATGAAACCGAACCAGGGTACGGCTATAGTCCTCTTATGTTTTCTGCAAATATTAAGGATCCGCAAACAAGTGAATTGTTGCTCTCTACCGGGGCAGAAGTTAACCATCAAGCCAATGATGGGTCTACAGCCTTAATTGTCGCCGCTTGGAATGGAAACAAAGAAGTCGCCCACCTTCTATTGGCAGCCGGTGCGGACACAACAATAAGGGCAAGTCAGAAGGGCGGACCATTACATAAGGGGCTCGAACCAGCCGATACGGCGTTATCCGTAGCCCGGCGTCGTGGGAATAATGAAATTGTGGCAATGCTAGAAGATGTCGAAAAAAGATGAATTAATGAAAGAGGCAAGAATTAAGATGGAATCACCTTTTTCAGGTTAGCCTCCTCTATCTCATTGGCTTCGGGTTATTGGAGGAGTGGGCTGGTGTGAGATATAGTCGGACGCCGACTGAAGTCACGATCCGCTGTCCACAATTCTTGAGTACCATAATGCCGGCAAAGGGATGGAGCACGGGCATCAGGAAAAGAAAAGATGTCACGTGTTAATTCTGGTTTTGACAGATACCCTTTCCGTTGCCCTTTCTGATCCTCATTTATGGCGATCCTGGGTGCAAACCATTTTCTACCACACAACATCGTTGAATTTTGGTCACAAAATATTCTGATTTATTTAGGAGGTTCGAGTTTGTCAGGGATTCATTCCAAAATAATGAATGATGAGGAAAGCCCTAAGGGCAAGAAGGTCTCTACCGCGTAGGCTTTTTGGAGGTCGGACCTGGCTGGATTTCAGCGCGGATGGTGTGGGTTCCTGGTGGTAGGCCTTCAGAGAGGATGATTCCGATAATCAACTCACCTTGGATGCGCTCGGTCACCTGACCCAATCGTCCCCGTATTTCTGCGGTCCGCTTTTCGCCCGGCTTAAAGGATCCTAGCGGGACGGGAAGAGGGGCTACCCGTTTAAAAGCCTCTACCAAGGTAGGGGTCCCCCGTAACTCCACATAGGCCGATGGAATGGATGTTTCGCTGGCATTGGTCGTTTCAATTAAAAGGCTGATGGCCTCTCCGCCCTCCAACACCAAATTGCGGTTGGCATCAATTAATTTGGTTCTAAATTGAACCGATGGACTTGCAACGGGTGGGGCCGTGGCCGGCACGCCTCCAGCCGGACCTTGTTGAGCTGGTGGAGGAGAGCCTGGTTGCGTGGCGACGGGTTGCTGCTCGGTAGTGAGTTGGACCAATTGTGGGAACACCCCGATCATCTGTTTAGCCAGAGTTTCAGCGGCGTCTTCTACCGTTCCGTCAATTTGATCGGTATGGCATGAGACGGATTGGCTTGTGAGTTCCGGCACCCATAGTCTGACTTTCTGGTGGTAGGTCAGGGGACTCTGGGCAAGGGGGGTGCCGTTCGCGTCTTCGTAGACGGCGTGGAGTTTCAGATCCACAAAGACGTCGTACCGATCTTCTTGTCCCGAACGGGTTACTGGATCGAATCCAAATTGCTGGAGACTCAGGACGATTCGATAGCCATCGGGAGAAACGCCTTGCGCCTCTCCGACGGGGGGTTCGGCTCTCACGCCATCGAATTGTTCTTGGCCGATCTGGAGAAATGTTTTGGATATGATCTCGCCTACCGGAATAGTATAAGGTAACCCACACCCACCCACGGTCTGGGTATAGGTCAGAAGATTGGGTGCAAAAGCGTAGGTGACCGTGACAGGGATTCTTGGTTCGTGTTTATCTTCGTGAGTCAGGCGGGGAATGGAGACTTTGTCGCAGGCGGGAAGAACGGACACGACAACCACGAGTAAGACGTAATGGAAAAATTTTTTAAGCAGTGGGCACACCGGCTTACCCTACCCCAAGATCCTGAAAGATGGCAACTGGATCCCGTGTTTTTCCTGAGACTTTCCTCTTGCTTCGGCAGGTCCGAATTTTAGGCGGATATCCGGTTCCCAAGATAAACAATAAATGGTCTTAGAGGGAAAGATAGTGAAAACCATGAGGAGCCAGGGAAGAAGGTCCTGGGAAGCAAAAGTACGGATGATCCTGAGGGGCCCCAATGGATCCCGGTCTTCAGCTTTGCCAACTTTTGACAGATATCACCTTTACGGTTTCTTCCTTTCTTGACGATCCTTGATCAAAGGGCAGACAATTTAACATTCAGACCGCTATTTTTTTCTTAACCAATGGAGGCTTCATTATGTGGCGTCACATCTGGTTGATTGTCGGGCTCCTCTGTGCTTTTTCTATCTTTGGTTGTTCGTTGGATAACACTCCCAAACGGTTGTCGGCTTACCTGCCCCCCTCCACCGGTCTGTCAGATGGGGGCGTTGCAAAAATGGCGTTTCCAGACGAAGGAGTGACCGCCGTCTTGGTTGTTCTGAACGATTCGGGATTTGAAAAATCAGCTCCTGAACTTCGGCGAGGGACGTTGGAGAACCTTGGGGAACATCTGAAGACGGAACTTCAAAAACAATTACCGATTCAAATTCATTCCGTCGTGTATCCGGATGATGTGAAACCCAAGGGTTCTGTGGACCCCTTCATCCAATTGGGGAAGGAGCAGCACGTGCCCTATCTGTTGTTGGCGGTATTATCCAGTTCCGAGTATGAGGTATTTGACCGTTTCCCAATGGGCGGGATGCAGCAGCCGACGGGTATGCGGGGTGGGGGAATGCCAGGGTATCGTGCGGAAAATTATGCGCGTCTGGAACTCGCGTTGCTGGATGTCCGGACAGGTCAACCAATGGTCTCCACCGATGGTCAAGCGTGGGCGACCCTTGAACGGCTGGTTGTCCCGATTGAATCTAATATATATCCCGTTGTCCGACGT
>CAZBQO010000144.1:0-5271 GCA_964494125.1 uncultured Nitrospira sp.
TACTTCTTCGGCCGATGGAGGGAGGCGATGGATTTCATCAATAAACAACACGTCTCGTGGCTGTAGGTTGGCAAGGATTGCGGCCAAATCTCCGGCATGAGTCAGAACTAACCCTGAAGTGGATCGAATGGTCCCGCCCATTTCTTTTGCAATGATATGGGCAATGGTTGTTTTCCCAAGACCGGGTGGACCATAAAAAATGGCATGGTCCAAGGCCTCTCCCCGTCGAATGGCCGCGTCCATACAGACACGAAGGGACTCCTTCATGGTCTCCTGTCCAATATAGTCGGCTAACCGTTGAGGACGGAGGCTGCCTTCTAGGGATTGTTCTTCCTCGAGAAGTTGATTGGTGAGAACACGGTCATCCATGATTGGATGGAAGGGGTGGTTGGAGGAAGTGTAAAATGTGGATGCTTCGAGGAACCGAAATAACTGGCCCTGCCAATGGATCTCCACCAGGGCCGTTATTCAGTCCCCCTAAAATTGTGAAAATAAATCCGGGCAACCCAAACAGAATTCCACATTCACCTGTCGATCAAGGAAATTGACCAGGAATCCTTTTTTTTCATACAACAACTTGGCACCCATCAAGGTTTCATTGGGGAAATCTTCGGGACCCAAGAGGTCACGAATTTCTTTCAAACTTTTCGCCGACAAAATATGCCGGAATACTCCTCGAACTTTATGAGCGAACCGATTGTTAATGAAAATAAGATCAACTTTTCCGTCGGTGATACGGACTCCAGCCATCGCCCCGGTTGGATTTTCCTTATCCCAAAGCAAAATGAACGTACCTTCCTGCTCGGCTCGAATGCCTGAAATTTTTTCTTCGACCAGGGATTCAACGGCTGTAGCCTCTGGATCTCCCAATTTTACCCGAAAAAGGGAAACTTCAGCCGCGTTCACCTCTTCGGGGTTTTCCACGCTGTTCCTGGTCAACTCATATTTGGCCCCCCAGGTTGAAGTGGAAAGGAATAGAGTGCCCAAGAAAATGAACAGTGATGTCAGGCACGATGCAGTACGAAAATTCTTCATGAAAGGCCCCTTACTATTAAGGAAGATAATAGATGAGATGACAAGCTGGAGGGAGGGTAGAAAACCACTCTCAGTCTCATCCTCCTGACCTGAAGAATTGTATCGGACCCCTCTGGTAACGGTCAATGGAAAAGGGGGCTGTTGAGCCGGCTGTCTATTTGATCCTTTATGATATAATCCCCATCCTATGCAGAACTCCATCGTGCTCAAAGGTGCTCGTCAGCATAATCTGAAAAACCTGGATGTGGAAATTCCCCGGGATCGCTTGGTGGTAATTACCGGCTTGAGCGGATCCGGTAAGTCCAGTTTGGCTTTTGACACTATTTATGCCGAAGGTCAGCGCCGGTATGTGGAGTCCTTGTCGGCCTATGCCAGGCAGTTTCTGGAGCAGATGACTAAGCCGGATGTAGATACGATTGAAGGGCTTTCTCCGGCGATTTCTATCGAGCAGAAAACCACCAGCCATAATCCCCGATCAACGGTGGGAACGGTGACGGAAATCTACGACTATTTTCGTCTGTTATTTGCGAGAATCGGACAGCCGTTTTGTCATCTTTGTGGCAATCCCATTTCCGGCCAGACGGTTCAACAAATGGTCGATAGCATTCTCGGGGTTTCAGAAGGGAGTAAAATCCAGATTTTGGCTCCGATTGTCCGTGGGCGGAAAGGGGAATATCGAAAGGAACTGCAAGAAGCTAAAAAGGCGGGATTCGTCCGTGTTCGGATTGATGGGGTGATTCGGGATCTCGGAGAGCCCATTACCCTATCGAAACAGCGCAAGCATACGATTGAAATTGTGGTTGATCGAATAATCTGCAATGCAGATCCTTCCCTCTCTCGTCGTGTCGCGGATTCAGTGGAAACGGCCCTGAAGATGGCCGGTGGGCTTGTCAGTGTTTTGACCGAAGATGATGAGGTGAAATTGTTCAGCGAACATTCCGCATGTATCCAATGTGGAGTCAGCTATTCCGAAATTTCCCCGAGGGTTTTTTCTTTCAATAGTCCTCATGGGGCCTGCCCCGTGTGTGATGGTATTGGATATGAAGCCTCGGGTTGTCCGGAATGGGAGGACTGGACATTTGAAAAATCCTGTGAGGCCTGTCACGGCGCTCGCCTAAAGCCGGAAAGTTTGGCGATCAAAATCGGAGGGCGGTCAATAGGGGAGGTCACGCATCTTTCTGTAAAAGATACCTTGACGTTTGTGGAATTACTGGAACTGACCGAACGTGAACGGATGATTGGGCAACGGGTTATTAAAGAAATTCGGGAGCGCTTACAATTTCTCTTAAATGTCGGTTTGGCCTATCTCACGTTGGATCGTCCCTCAGCCACGCTTTCAGGTGGAGAAGGACAACGCATCCGTCTGGCGACCCAAATCGGTTCCGGACTGGTCGGGGTCTTATATATCTTGGATGAACCCAGTATCGGGCTGCACCAGCGTGACCATCGTCGCCTGCTAGACACCCTGTTGCGCCTCCGGGATATGGGGAATACGGTTGTAGTCGTCGAACATGATGCGGATACGATGCGTGCGGCCGATTATGTGTTGGATTTAGGCCCGGGTGCGGGGGTGGAAGGGGGACATTTAGTGGCCCAAGGCCCTCCGTCAGTGGTGATGTCCCATCCCTACTCTCTGACCGGAGAATACCTCAAGGGTACCAGACAGATACATCTCCCCAAGCGTGGGCGGCAACCCAAGGGCTTTCTTACCGTGGTTGAGGCGAACAAGCATAATCTCAAAAATATCACGGTCCAATTTCCCCTTGGGTTATTGACCTGCGTAACTGGAGTGTCAGGTTCAGGGAAGAGTACCTTAGTGGTGGATGTCCTTTTTCGTTCATTGGGCCAGGGAATTTCCCAGAAAAAGCCGGTCTTTGAGGGATGTCGGGTGATTCAGGGGCTTGACCAGTTGGACAAGTTGATTGATATCGACCAATCGCCTATTGGGCGCACTCCTCGATCCAATCCGGCTACCTATACGGGTCTCTTTAGCTTTATCCGTGATTTGTTTGCCCAATTGCCCGAATCCCGCGTTCGTGGATATAAGCCCGGTCGGTATAGTTTTAATGTGAAGGGTGGACGATGTGAGACCTGCCAGGGGGATGGGCTGATTAAAATTGAAATGCATTTTCTCCCTGATATCTACGTAACCTGCGAAACCTGTAAAGGCCAGCGGTATAATCGGGAAACGCTCGATGTGACTTACAAAGGTCGCACCATTGCCGAAGTATTGGATATGACTGTGGCTGAAGCCTTGGATTTTTTTGTGAATATTCCACCTATTCGGAGTCGGTTGCAAACCTTGTCGGACGTGGGTCTGCATTATATTAAGTTGGGGCAATCGGCTACGACATTGTCTGGTGGCGAAGCCCAGCGGGTGAAGCTCTCGAAAGAACTATCCAAACGGGCAACCGGTCGGACACTCTACATCCTGGATGAACCGACGACAGGGTTGCACTTTGTTGATATTCAACGACTCCTAGATGTGCTTGATCGATTGGTGGAAGCGGGGAATACGATTCTTGTCATCGAACATAATTTGGATGTGATTCGAAATGCCGATTGGGTCGTGGACCTTGGACCCGAAGGAGGGGATGAGGGTGGAATGGTGGTTGCGGAAGGACCACCTGATACGATTAGTGCGGTTTCCGGTTCTTGGACGGGCAAAGTTTTATCGGAAAACCGCGAATCCGTGAGCTAGGCTTCCCCTTTTTTCTTGTAAATATTGAGCCCGATCTTTTCTTCACGCCCTGGAACCGATACGTTTCCCTCTGTCGTGGCAATAATGGTGGTTTTACCAGAAGATGACGGGCCAAAGTCTTTGGATAAATCCACCTTAATGGTCAGAATCGTTCCTTCAATTTTCAGGTCCACATTTTTCATGATTTTTCCCTTTTCCGTGAAATAGTGACAAGGAAGGAAATAAGCCTCAGTACATGGCTCAATCCTAATTCGTGAGTCCGGCCATGATGGCTAAGGCGCCCACACCGACCGCATAAGGAATCACGCATGTATAAAGGACCCATTCCTTTTGGGAAAGTGTTTTCCCGGAAGGCAAGAGAGGGCCTGAATGTTTGAAGATAAATTCATAGGAGAAAATGAGCATGCCGATGGTGAGGACCAACACCCGACTGGTACGGGGCCAGGTGTATAACCCGGTTAAGAGATAGCTGGCTGCATGAAACCCGCTAAAGGCAGAAAGAACCGGCCCAAGAACGACGAAGAGAAACCATGTCGAGAGTTTGCCCGATCCCATAGGAGGGGAAAAAGAAAGACTGTCGTTCATAATGTGGATTTAGTGGCCTGTGTTCCAGCGAGGGGTTTTACCCCAGATCCCTTTCGATCCTGTGTGTCACAGGTCTGACATACGCGTGGGCGACGCTTGAGGTAAGAGACCTTACCGCTGGCGAGACAACTATAATGGACGAACCGCTCGCAAATCGAACAACGAGACCATCCGCCTTTCAGCATCGTCAAATTGCGATAGAGGCCTTTTTCACATACGCCACAATGTTCCGGTTGGATCCCTAACAGCAAGGGTTCCCATTCTCCGCCGCGATTTCTGATACTCATGGGACAAAGTATACTGACTCTTCGAGAGAAAAGACAATTGTGTCCAAATGCGCCGCGAGAAGCTTGAAAAGCATATGGGGACCGGGAAGCCAGGTCCTTATGTGGTTTGACACCCGAAAAAATCATTTGATAGGGTCGAGCCACGTATTCTTCATCCTTCCAGGTTTATTGTAACTTCCTTGTGAACATTCAAGCGTATTTAGACAATCAACGGAATCGTGTGGATAACTTCCTGGAGAAGGTTCTTTCCTCTGAAGGGATGGAGCCTGCGGTCTTGTACCAATCCATGGCCTATAGCCTTTTAGGAGGTGGTAAACGGATTCGGCCGATTGTCACGATCGCTTCTGCTCAGGCGTTTGGGTATGACAAAGATGACATGCTTCCCTTTGCCGCGGCTCTGGAATTTGTTCATACCTACTCACTGATCCATGATGATTTACCGGCCATGGATGATGACGATTATCGACGGGGGCGCCTTACGAATCACAAAGTTTATGGGGAGGGCATGGCGATATTGGCCGGAGATGGCCTGCTGACCATGGCCTTTGAGCTGTGTAGCCTGGAAGAAAACGGGAAAAGTTTTTCGTCCGAGCAAAAATTGCGTATTGTTCGCGAACTGGCGTTAGGTTCAGGCCATCAAGGAATGGTAGGTGGGCAGGCGAT
>CAZBQO010000145.1:0-1473 GCA_964494125.1 uncultured Nitrospira sp.
TTTTCTTCCGGCGGTAGGCAAGAGTATATGGTATGTGTGACACATCGCTTGGGTCTGAGTCTACTCCTTGTGAGTTGGGTGATGTTGTATTCGCCGGTCACTTGGGCGGATGAACCGGCTGTTCGCGTGGGTCTTGCACAGGCTGCTCAAGTTCTTTCCATTCAATCTGCGGATTCCTTTTCCCTCCTCCTGCCTTCCGGGAAAAGATTTCATGCTTCAGGTCAAGTAACTATTCGAAGGCAAGGCGCTGGTCTTCTTCTCAATGACCGTGTCGTGACTGAGCCGAGTCTGCGGATTGAGGGATCCGGAGGCATCTATCAGGTAGGAGTGGAAACGAAAAACGAAAAGGCTGTGCTCAGGAATTCACGGCCAGAATGGGTGGTTCGCGGCCCGCTTGAAATTCGATTGGACCCCTCCGGATTAACCTTGATTAATTGGGTTGATCTTGAATCGTATGTCGCAGGGGTGGTTTCGGGTGAAGTCGGGGCCAAGTGGCCATTAGAGGCTCTGAAAGCTCAAGCCGTTGCTGCCAGAACCTATGTGTTGTACAAAAAAGTTGAAAACCAATTGCAATCCTTCGATGTCGTCGCCGGCGTGCAAGATCAAGTCTATCATGGCCATTCCGTACAAGCTGAGTCCGTGCTTCAGGCCGTTGAAGCCACCAGAGGTCAAGTGGTGACGTATGAAAATCGCCCCATCTTTGCAGCCTATTCGTCGACGGCGGCTGGTCCTACCGAGGATGCCTTGTATGTGTGGGCGTTGGATCTTCCCTATCTTAAAGGTGTCGATTGCCCGTTTGACGAGCAGGCTCCACGATATGATTGGCGTGCATCATTTACCTTCGACTTTCTTGAGCAGCAACTGCTCAAAGAGGGATATGACGTTGGCAACATCGCGACCTTTACGCCCTATACCTTTACGCCATCGGGTCGGGTTGATCGTGTGCGTCTGCTCCATTCTCGTGGAGAAATTATTCTGCGTGGGCAAGACTTGCGACGAGTGGTCGGATACTCAAAAATTTTCAGCACCCAATTTTCCATCGAGTCATTGGGTCAGGAAGTGGTCGTGGTGGGTCATGGGGCGGGACATGCCGTGGGGATGTGTCAGTGGGGTATGCGCGAGATGGCCGAGTTAGGGTATGACTACCAATCGATTATCCGACATTATTACCCCCACACGATACTTCTTCCTATTGACCGTGTGCTCCTCTCTGCTACCGACTAACTCTGTTATCTTCTTTTCTTGCCTGGTCATGGATCTTTCCCAATTCAACTTTCCCTTTGACCAGACCCTGGTTGCCAAATATCCGGTTCATCCACGCGATCATGCCAGATTATTGGTGCTGACCCGATCTACTGGAGATATTACCGATCGGCAAGTCAAAGACCTCCCAAATATATTACGACCTGGGGATTTGCTCGTGGTGAACAATACCAAAGTCATTCCGGCTCGCCTCTGGGCGAAGAAGGTCCC
>CAZBQO010000145.1:1573-5132 GCA_964494125.1 uncultured Nitrospira sp.
CACGCGATCAAGAGGATTATCAAACCGTCTTTGCCAAAGTGGAAGGGGCTATTGCCGCGCCAACCGCCGGATTGCATTTTACGCCACAATTGATCACGCAACTGGCAGAGAAAGGGATCGGGACGGCCACGGTTACCCTGCATGTTGGACCTGGAACTTTTCAACCGGTCAAGACAACGAACATCGTACGCCACATCATGCATCCGGAATGGTTCGAGGTGTCAGAGGGGACCGCTGAGAGGATTCGTGAGGTTCGGAAGCGAGGCGGGAGAGTTATCGCTGTCGGGACCACCGTGGCACGAAGTCTTGAGTCAGCTCTAGATGAGACCGGCGAGCTCAGGCCCTGTTCAGGAGAGACCCGCCTCTTTATCCTACCCGGATTTAAGTTCCGGGTCATTGATGGGCTCCTGACGAATTTTCATTTTCCCGAAACGACTCTTTTGATGTTAGTTGCGGCATTTGCGGGATTAGAGGAGACCAGGAAGGCGTATGCCCATGCAGTGTGTGGGCGCTACCGGTTCTATAGCTATGGGGATGCCATGCTTATTCTTGAATAATGGCGTTGGCAGAAATAGAGAAAAATCTGGAAGTCATTTTCTCTGCAAAGACTATTTTACGTAGGGCAAAGGTGAAACATGAAGGAGGAGTCTGTGCTTACGGATAGCCTCTAAGGGTGGCGCAGTGGGGGACTCCATACAGATGAGATTGTCAGGAGAAGGCCGGAGACTCTTTCTTACAGCAGTTCCTCGTGAATCGTGACGTCTCCACGGGCTCGAAGAGCCGTCTGGAAGGCCTGCATGGCTCGCTGTTTCTTTTGCATGAGGAATTGAAGGCGAATTTGTTCTAAGACGGTGAGATCAGGCTCGGCCCCATCAAGCGTTTGGCGGTCAGCGAGCTCTTTGACTTCTTTCATTTCCGTCGGGGTGAGTGTTGTGGCTTCAGAGACAAGGAGTCTCGCCTTTTCCGCCAGCAATTCGTTCCGGCGTTGCTCCTCATATTGATGAGGTTTCATCCGGTTCGCCGCCAGAAGTCGCTGGTAATATTCCGTATCGAAGACGCCATCTTTTTGAAAGTCTTTTTGGTTCACAATCGCATCGTGGAGTTCTTGAGCCGAGACCGCTAAATTCATTTCATCCGCCAGTAATTGCCAGGATTTTGTAGTGATCAAACCCTCGAGAGCGAGTTGCTTAATGGTCTCTTCTTTTACGTCTTCTTGTTTGAGTTGGTCGCGATAGAATCGGAAATAGCCTTGCTTCGTCCGGAGATATTCATCCTTGGTGACTTTATAGGGGCCGACGGTTGCCACCGCGTTGCCTTGAGTGGACTCGTACCCATACCAACCCATGCCGATGACAAAGGTGACAGCGATGCCCAGGATGAGTAACTTGAGAATCCAGGGATATTTAGCGGAACCCTCGCGTATAATTCGAATCATGCGTACTGCCTCCTCAGAATTTCTTTGATGACCATGATGAAATTTTAAGGGCCGATAACGGGAAAGGCAAGTGAGCAGGCCGTGCCAATTCAGTTCTTTACATCGGTAAGGCGGCATGGTAAAGCAACAGGCCGGAGAATGAGAAATATGACTTGGGAGGTCGTCCTTCATGCCGTATGAAGATGCCCAGGAAAAGGCTGTCTTTGATTCTCAGGGGAAAGAGGCGTGGAGAGGCCATCCTGGCGCCATGAGAAATCAATGGCACCTATCCGGAGCGGTCTCTTTTAATATGGGCGTGGGTGGTCAAGAGCAAGAGCAAGAGCAAGATTGGTGAAAACACATGAGTGAGGTTCGAGTTCGCTTTGCGCCAAGTCCGACTGGATTTCTCCATATTGGTGGGGTGCGGACAGCGTTGTTTAATTGGTTATTTGCGCGTCATGGGGGGGGAACCTTTATCCTCCGTATTGAGGACACCGATCGGGACCGGTCCACGGATGATGCTATTCAGGTCATTCTGGATGGCTTGAAATGGACCGGGTTGAATTGGGATGAAGGGCCTTTCCGCCAAACCGACCGCTTAGAGCTGTATCGTGACCGGGCGATGGATCTCTTGAATCGAAAGCTGGCCTACTGGTGCGTCTGTACGCCTGAGGAATTAGAGACGAGACGAAAAGAAGCTCAGGCTAAGGGCGAATCCATCAAATATGACGGGAGGTGTCGAAATCGAGGTATTGCCGACCCTGCCGAACCGGCGGCTCTTCGCTTTCTAACCCCGCAGGAAGGGCAGACAGTCGTCAATGATCTCATTAAAGGCCAGATTGTGTTTGATAACACGGTCATGGACGACCTCATCATCCTCAGGTCCAATGGCTATCCCACCTATAATTTTTCGGTGGTGGTGGATGACGGACTTATGAACATTTCCCATGTCATTCGTGGGGATGATCATGTCAACAACACCCCGCGACAGGTCCCGCTCTTTTCCGCTCTGGGGTTTCCGGTGCCTCAGTTTGCTCACCTGCCCATGATTCTGGGGTCTGATAAAACGCGTCTGTCCAAACGTCATGGAGCCACATCGGTGTTGGCCTATAAAGAGATGGGGTATCTGCCGGAAGCGCTCATCAATTATCTGGTCCGTCTGGGATGGTCCCATGGAGATCAGGAAATTTTCTCGATTCAGGAAATGGTCGAGTTTTTCGATTTTAAGCAGGTGCAGGCCTCGGCGGCCGTCTTTAATCCTGAAAAATTACGCTGGGTCAATGCGCAGTACATTAGAAACAGCGACCCTAAATTGGTGGCCGACGCTCTCTTGCCTTTTTTGCAGAGCGCAGGCTATGACCAGTCTGCCTTGTCTAAAATTCCTGGAGGAGCAGAGGCCTTGATCCCGCCCTTGCGAGAGCGATCGGAGACGCTATTGGACATTGTTCAAGGGGCTGTACCCTATCTGGCAGAGCCTATGACGATGGAGGAAGAGGCGGCGAACAAGCATCTCACCCGGACGATCGCTCCGATTCTCAAGGAATTTGCCGATCAGGTGGAGGTCGCTGAGGACTTTGCCAAGGAGACTCTGGAGCGCATCCTTCATGGCCTAATCGAGCATCATGGGCTCAAAATGGGCAAAATGGCTCAACCGTTACGGGTGGCTTTGACTGGGCGGACTGTCAGCCCCGGCATTTATGAGGTGATGGAGTTGTTAGGAAAAGAGCGGTCACTTCAACGTATCCGTGCCGGTGTTGAGCGAGCAAAGATTGCCAACAATCAACCTTCATGAGTGTCTTTCTGCCCTCCCTTGACTGCTTCTGAACAGTGAATTAAGCTCAGCCTAGGTTGGGGGATCGTCTAGCGGTAGGACGCCAGATTCTGGATCTGGCTGCCCAGGTTCGATCCCTGGTCCCCCAGCCAACTTTCCAAGATTCCGAATTTCTACGCCCAAATACATCGCTATCAGGGAATAATCCCCCCATTTTTAACTTCAATGGACGGATGGACTCGAGGTCTCCTATTTTTGTAATTTCTTGAGTTCACTCTACCCACGGAGACGGAAGGCTTAGGATAGGAAGAACCGTTTCTGTCTGATTGTTGAACTGGTTAAGTAATCCTGAGAAAATTAAAGGGCAGAGGGGA
>CAZBQO010000146.1:0-5054 GCA_964494125.1 uncultured Nitrospira sp.
GGCGACACTCTTGGAGGACATCCCCGGTGTGGTCGTTGATGTCAAGGCAGTGGAGACCAATATGGTGATGTTTCAGGTCCCCCATTCTTCTAAAACGACCGACACGTTGTTAGCTGATTGCCGAGAGGCCGGAGTCCTGTTGAATGCCATGGGGGATCGGGCGTTTCGGGTGGTGACGCACTTGGATGTCAATCATGAAGATATGGTTGCTGCCGGGCGGGTCTTCAGACAGGTTTTTTCAGCCGCGGTGTGAATGTCGCCACCCCGGAGTTCGTTGACAGGGTCCGGGACAGTTCCTACAATTTCTATTGATCAGCCTGATGAAGGGAGCCAAGGTGAGTTTATTGGATACAGTTTCGTTTCAGCATATCACGAGAATTTTAGAAGTGACGGATGAGTTGGATATTTCCCGGGAAGCCGTGGAAATCCCCTTGGCCCCGGCAAGTCCAGGGGTGGTTCGTCGGTTGTCCAATGGCAAACTGGAAATTGTCGTCGATGCCGATCTGCCCTTCGATGATTGGGTACAGACACTGCCTGAAAAGATTCAGGCGGAAATGCCGGACGATTGAGTCCGATTAGTCAGATCCTGTAACCAAGAGGTAGGCAAAGGAGACCGTACTCATGGCTGTGCGTGATCGGGAGTGGCCTGGGTATACCATTTGGTACTGCTGTCAGGAATGTGGCCGCTTATGGACGTATCAAGGGTCAGATGTCGTGGCGCTGGACCTCTCCAGTTCATTGGGACCAGCCATGGTTGGGGACGGCGTCCGCGGACGGATGTGTGCAATTTGTGAGGGGCGATGTCATGCCCCGTCGGCCGAAATTTAACGACCGTGATGGTCTGGGGAAGACAAGCGTTTGGCCTCAACGACCTCCCGCTTCCCTGACTCATTTACTGAGAGCCAACCGCAACGGGTTGTCCCTTCATGTCTGTCTCGCCTGACTGTTTCGTGGTTTTTTCCACTGTCCATTCATGGGGCGTAATCTTTAGGAGATGCCCTTTGAGCGTATAGAATTCGCCTTCCGGTATTTCCACCTGATCCGTGCCAGTTACATTAATGGCCAGGATCCGTTTCTTGTCTCCTCTGTTGGATAAAATTATGCCGTTCTCCAACCGTTCCAGTTGATAGGCTCCTTGTTCGTTAATGACCAGGGAATTGGCTTCTATCTTTGCGTGCATTTTTCCAGCTTTATCGAAAATGGCAAAATTGACTCGAACAGGGGTTCCTCCGGTTTTTCGAAGCTGCATTTCAATTTGGGGGAGTCCGTCAATTTCTACAATTCCATTGGAATTGCGGTACCAATGCGGTCCAACTTTCACATCCATGCCCACCATGCCTCCTTTTTTCTTCAGTGAATAGACTCAAAACTGACCCGTATTGTACTGACCGGATCAGGCTGGTGGCTAGAGGAAATGTTCCTTGGATGAGTGTTGAAAACACGTGCGACACCTCGAAATGCTTTTAGGGATGCGTATTGGTATTGGCCGCGTGCCCCTGCTCGCATACCCCTTCGTGCGCTCCGCTCGTTCAAGCGGGCTGCGGCTTTTTTTCGAAAAGCCTCGGGACAGGGCTGAACGTGCCTTCCTTCGGCCATGATCAGGACAAGCTTTGAACACTCCTTGAGATGGTGAGGGGGCTTGGGATGTGTGGGAGAGACTGCGGAGGTTGCCACGCGTGACTGGAGTTAGGACTTATCCTTAATTCGATTCAGGATGAGGGCAATGCATCCACCCAAAAGGCCTCCCCCAAAGATCGGCGGTCCCAATTCGACCAGTTTAATTTCCCATATAGGTTCATTAGCCAGCATGAGATCGCGAATCCCGCCTTGAATCATGATGACAGCCAGTGCCATGAGGGCGCCAATCATGAACCACCATCGAAATACTTTAAACGAATCCATGAAATGTCCTTATGCCAGAATGGGTCGATCTAAAGTTCGGTACTGAATCGCTTCGGCGACATGTGTGGGTGAAATCATAACCGATTCTCCTAAGTCGGCAATAGTTCGGGCCACACGTAAAATCCGGCCATAGGCCCGTGCGGACAATCCCAGGCGGGTAACGGCTTGATCCAACAGGGTGTTTCCAGCTTGATCCAGTTGGCAATATTTTTTGAGCAAGCGAGGCTTGAGCTGTGCATTGTTGAGGGTCTGCTCAGCCCGGTAGCGGTCGATTTGACGATGTCGTGCCTGGATCACTCGCTGACGAATGGTTGAAGAGGCTTCACCGGTTATTCTGCCCGATAGTTCTTTGACCGGGACTGCGGGGACTTCGATGTGGATATCCAGCCGATCAAGGAGTGGACCGGACAGACGGCTTCGATACCGTTGAATGTGATAGGGCGTACAGACACATTCATGGGTGGGGTCTCCGCAATATCCACATGGGCAGGGATTCATGGCGACGATCAACATGAGTTTAGCGGGAAACGTGAAGCTGGCCTGTGCACGGGTCAGTGTGACGGTTCCATTTTCCAGTGGCTGGCGTAAGCTATCCAAAAGCGACCGCTTAAATTCCAGGGCTTCATCTAAAAAGAGGACGCCATGATGCGCTAGAGAGACTTCTCCGGGACGGGGGATGGATCCTCCTCCAACGAGGCCGGCTTCTGAAATGGTGTGATGGGGGGAACGAAAGGGGCGATTGGCCAGGAGAGCCGCATGAGGTGGAAGGTTTCCGGCCACACTGTGGACCTGACTGGCTTCCAAACATTCCTGAAAGCTCATGGGTGGAAGAATGCCTGTTAACCGTTGGGCTAACATGGTTTTTCCTGATCCTGGTGGACCCACCATGAGAAGATTGTGCCCACCAGCGGCAGCCACCTCCAGGGCACGTTTGGCCTGATATTGTCCCACCACATCGGCAAAGTCTTCCTCAGTGGAGGAGAGTCCGGGGTGCACGAGGGAGAAGGTATTTTTTGCAGGAGGGAGAGTGAGCGCCCCTCGAAGAAATTCCACCACCTGAGGGAGGGTGGAGACGCCAAACACGGTGGCGTGGTCGACCACGGCAGCCTGCGAGGCATTGTCGTGAGGCAGGATCAATGAAAAGGGGTGATGGGTGGCAATAGCCATGGACAGCGCCCCGGGAACCGCTTTGATTCTGCCATCCAGTGCCAGTTCCCCAACAAAAATGTAGGAGGTGACTGTGTCTTGTGACAGGACCCCTTCGGCCACCAAAATGCCGATGGCAATTCCCAACTCAAGACCTGCCCCTTCCTTTTTTAATCCGGCTGGCGCCAAATTGACGGTGATTTTTTTTGCAGGAAAATGGAACCCTGTGTTTTTGAGTGCGGATCGAACCCGGTCCCGGCTTTCACGAACGGTCGCATCGGGTAGCCCCACGATGGAAAATTGTGGAAGGCCTCCACCAATATCCACCTCAATTTCAATGAGATTGGCTTCTAATCCCACCAACCCCACACTTTGAATTTTGGCTAACATGCTTGCTCCCTATATTCCCGTTTAAGACGTGTGGTGGCTGTGCATTCACGGATCATAGGTCACGTTTTTTGGGAAACTTTATCTAAATAATGTGGCGGATTCGGCCTGCTGGCTGCCGAGGGTTCCTGCCGTCCATAAGGGTTTAGAGATATTGGTCTTGTGTGATTGACTCATGCAATGGGGCTTCTGAAAATCTGCAATGCAATCGAGTGGTTATGGGGGAGATACGGGCGATGAAAGAGCGGGGAGTTTCGGTGCAGGGGTAAGAGTCGGTGGATTCGGAGGAGATGGAATTACAGGACTTGCTTCCTCCGTGGAAAGGGTTGTTCCGTTCTCAGGGATCTGAACCGAATCCAATATGTCTTTGAGTTCCTTGCTTTCAATGTTGTCTAACGACTCTGTGCTCGGGGAGGGAGCAGTTGAGTCCTGTGAGGATTGCGGTCCATCGGGGGAAAGCGCTGAAGACTGTTCAGAGTGTGACGCGGGTTTCTCCGTAACTGTGGGGACAGTTCTTTGCCCCGTTGCTGGAGGATTTGTTGTCGACGCCGGTGCTGTGACCGGAATAACCGGTTTCTTGGAAGATGGTGGGTAGGCCATGTTGGAATGGTCTGGGGGTGGCGCCGCGTTTGGTTGATCCGGAGCCTGGTTGCCTTCAGATTTCTGTTGTGGGCTCGGGTTCAGAGATTGTGCACTGGTGCGTTCCGGAGGAGAAGGTAATGGTGTTTCAGTGTGGCGTGATGCATCAGGTCGCAAGGAGTGATCTTCTGTCACCACCGTTGTCGGCGCTGGGGATGTCGGAATTGCCCGGTTTAGGGTATCACTAGTTGGCGTGCCATCGGTTTTCCCCTGTGGCACTTCGGGCGTTGAGGTATTGAGCGGAGAGGAAATTGAGGTGTCCGGAGGAATGGTTGTGAATGAGTCTATTGGTGGAACTACAGGAGCCGGTTCGTTGATGAGTGGCTGCTCAGGTTCCCTGGGTTGATTCGATGCCAGAGAAGGGATGCCGAGCTGTTCCTTATATATATAACCCATGGTGCCACCAATAAAGAGAAGCAGGGTGATTCCAATCGCTACGCCTAATTTTTTTCTCGTCTTGGTTCGGTGTATTCCTTGATAGTCGGTAGAGTGTTTCGGCCGGGTCACGGCAGGCGTTTGGTTTGGAGGGGGTACTGATACTGGTGCCTGTGGTGGAAGGCTCGGTGTCTCTATTTTGGCTGTTTGGATTTCTGGCGTTGGTTGAGGTTCTGCAGGGGCCGCTGGCTGCTTCAAAACTTCAGGGGCAAATTTTGCCAATTGCTGATTCAAAATGGTGAGGACATGGGTGGCATCTTGAAGTCGCTGTGAGGACTGATTCCGGGTCATTTGGCGGATAAGCTCACAGATGGCTTTCGGGACATGGTCCGGGAAGTCAAACACCGGGTCAGCCTGGTCGAAAGCCAGTTTTCCCATAATCGATGTCTTTGGAAGACCGGAATAGGGCACTCGCGTGGTGAGCATGTCGTACATCATAAATCCCAAGCAATACAAATCACTGCTGAGGGTCAGAAGTTCGCTTTTGGCGGTTTCCGGGAGCAAGTAGGGTAATGGTCTGAGTAACTCAGCGTCACAGTTTTTCA
>CAZBQO010000147.1:0-5038 GCA_964494125.1 uncultured Nitrospira sp.
AGCTATCCTAAAGTTTTATTGCTCCTATTGCCTTGCAAACTCACGACAACCGGGGAAAAGTGTAGGCTCCCCCAAAGTTCGGCCAATCAGTTTAGAGTTAACATGAATGATATTGTTAACTCTAAATTTTACAATCATGCGAAGAAAATTTACAGAAAGCCAGATTGTGTCTGCGCTTAAGAAAACTAATTGACACCATTACCCTTTTTGAAAGAAGCTTTTTTTATTAATTCCCAATAACTTCCATTTGTTAAATCAAAGCGAATATAACCATGGCTTCTGCTCCAATAAATTGCATTAATACTATAATTCAGATTAATTGAATTGTTTTGATTTACGAAATCGACCTTAGGTAAAATTGGCAACCTAAATACATCATTATATTTATCATGTATTGTAGGATCCTTAATTATTGGCATTTTTTTTAAATAATTAGTGCTATAATAATTACTATCTCCATCAAGTTGTGCATTTTTCAAAATTAAATTAAAATCAATTCCGGTCCCACTTGGCGAGTTTACGACTTGTAGTATTAAATAATCTGTCGAGATTTTTTTATTGTTGATACTCTCAGCCCCTACAAATAACCATTCATAATAGTATTTAGGTTTGCCAAGATTATCATTAGGGGACTCTCCCTTTTGAACATTTTTTATATATATTGTGTCATAAACACCTTGATTGCTCTTAAAAATTAAAGAATCACCCATTTTATATGGATTCCACTTGATATCTTCGTCATTTAATTTATATAATGTGGTTTTGCAGCTGAGAATAACAAATGAGCCAATTAAAAAACAGACTACTTTAAACATATATTGTTTAGTTTACTGCTATTGAGGTTTGTCCTTTCGGGGAGAGACATTTCCAGATTGGCCTCTTGGGATTTTAAATATAAAATTTTTATTATCAGTAACATTATGACCACATCGATTCCCAGTGGCTGACTCACAAGGAGGTTGACCAATTCCACCCATAATATCTCTCTCAACAAACTCTACAGTTCCTTTCATTTTTCCATGTTTTGAACCTCCATTAAATAAATTTATTGGTTGCCAATCTTGCAGTTTGTCGTTGTTTGATGACGCAACTACAGCATCACTTGGATGGGAATATTGTACATTTCTCACACCTTCAATAGCAGTAATATCGGTTGGTTGATGTGGTGTTATGTTATAGATCACCTCAATATTATATGTTGCATTCCCATTTTCATCCTTATAACTCATTAATTGTCGAGCAAATCCTTCACCATGAGCTCCTCCTTGGCTATGCGTTATTATTTTAATTGTTTCATCCTTATCGATTTTTATCAATCCATCTTGTACCATCTTATGAAACTGTTTCGCCTTTTCAACACCATCATAATATCTACTTGATACTATTGTTCTAGAAATGATATCTAACTGTCCTGCCTGAGACTTATGTTCTGCTGAACCGCTAACAAACACAGCTCTATAGTCGCCAATTGCTTTCTGAAATTCCTTTACCATATCCACATTTTCTCCGAAGGTGTTTGTTTCGCCCAATCCATCTCTCCAGTAATTTCGAAGCACCCCGGCTTCAAGCTCTCGATAAATACCGGGCATTGCAGTTATTTTACTTCCAGGGATTGCCTGATTTCTACCTTGATCTGCTGCGCCTTCATTATATCGTAAGCCATTGATAAAGATAATTAATCTGCCATCAGGATCAACTGCGTTGATTGGACAGTTCGCAACATAATTATAGGGGGATAGCATTGGATATTTCGACTGCAACGGATCAACACTTAACCATCGTCCTAATCTTCCATCGTAGATTCTTGCACCAAAATCATAATTATCTAATGCAATATCGGAGTCTTGCTCCATCCCATTAAACCCGTACCTATACCCTGAGCTTGTCGAAGGGGTGTAGGTACGTTCCGGCATACCCATCCCGAAGGGGTAATAGTCCGTCTGTGAAAGAACTTCTGCAATATAATAATTTACCACGCCACTGCTATCATTTCCTATCTTTTTATCACTGATGGTGGCCAGTACATTTCCCAGGTGATTGCTCAGCGGTCTGATATTTCAATTTATTTTTGTTTGTTTCGAATAAATCGAAAGTATAGAAATAAGCATAAAAAAATTAATGCAAAGGTTATAGGTGCAAACTGTAGAAATAGAAAATTAAAATAAACCCCCTCATTTATATATCCATCTCCGTACTTCTCCTTATTAACTATAAAACCAATCATAAAGAGAATAAAAAGACCGATATGTACAAAAAATGTGTACAGCAGAGATTTCTTCAATAATCTTCTTATCATTATTTGTCTTTTGTTTGTTCTTTCACGCTATCCCAAGTAACTCGTTTTGATATCGGCGTTGAAGGAACCAAAGCATTTCCACCTTTGTTGTTTACGTACATAAAAATGTTACTACATACTGCATTCCAAGTAACTTCTGCAGACTTAAATACCCTAGTCTGACCCCCGAAGATATTTGTAGCGGCGTCATAAGCTCGATCTGCCGCCCTAATGTAAAAAGTGTACCCTCCGCTTGGATTTGTAGATACTCCAAATTGTCGCGTACCTCCTATAGGATGATAACCATCCCCAGTGGTAGACAGAGTTGAGAATGTCCAAAATCCACCATCATTATTCTTAAAGTATGAAGATGTCATAACTGAAGCATCATCTAAATTCCATTTCCAACCGAGAATTGGGTCTTCAAATTTTGCATCAAACGACATTATAGAACCCAAAGGATTACTTGATTGCCATTTCTTAGCATCAGAGCCATCCGAAGCATAACCTGCAAATGTGGTTTTATCATCCAAGAAGTGACCCAAATTCAGCCTGATTGCTTCCAATAACTCTCCTCCGTTTTTAATCCCATCAGGGAATTTCGTTATTTGAACAGTATAATAATCTAAATTAGTTTGTGATCCCCAAGCACCTTCTATCGTCTGCTCAGTAGCATTCCAGTTCCTTGCTCTAATTAAATTATCTGGAATACGATAATTCACTAAATCCTTCCAAGGCTTCGCATCACTGCCGTGTGTAATCGGATCGTTGCTCGCTTTATGTTCAGCCGCTGTTGGAGAAAATTCTTTTTTTAATTCTTTAGTATTAACATCATGAGGTTCTAAGCCATCAACATCAATAGCTATTATCGGTCTATTCCCTGCAAACTGGTACGGTGTGTACCATGGGTATTTTTGAGTAAGTGGGTCCACACTCAAAAACCTCCCCAGCCTTGTATCATAAATCCGCATCCCATAATCCTGCTGATTACCTTCCCCTTTTACTTCATTGTCATTCTCCTTCCCGTTAAACCCATAACGGTATTGATCTCCAGCGCTGTAGCTGCGCCCCGGCATACCCATCCCGAAGGGAGGCTGAATATACCTCAAAGAACTATGACTAAGTTACAAATAGTTTATATTAAATTGGGCAAAGCGATGATCTGTATTAACTGCGTCGAGGCGATAGCTATCGACTCTACAGCCAGCACACAAGACCAACCGTGAGACATCGGCTTGGAAGCTCTATAGATGGGACACTCGGCAGGAAAGAAATTTTGCTAATTGAAACCATTACCTATTTTGATACATTAGCTACCTAATGACCCAACCCAGTATTTCGCATCACCACACCCAATTAAATAGTCATGATCATTAAAACAAAGCAGATAACTTATATTTATATCGGTAACATAAAAGACAAAACCGTACGAATTGTCTAGCATACTTACGAGGTCAATTGAGTTATTAAATTCAAAAACAATAATGCCCTTGCTTGGTTCCGTAAACAGTAATTTTTTTGAATTTCTTCTAAAATCTGCAATAAATTTCCACCCATCTGGGTTATAATAACTGGCTTTTTCAGCTATGTTATCCCACAAAGGGTATTCATATATCTCCTTTTTACTGTAGGTCTTCAGTATATTAGAAACAGTCATTTCACTTTTTTCTAAGCTATAAAGAGCCACGTCTAGCTTAAGTTCATTAATGGTAGAAATTATTTCATCTTGTTCCATCATATCTTACGGTTTATTTTTTAATCTTCCCGCCGGCACATCATCTAAGATTATATGTCCTCGCTCAGCTCCTCCACTTTTCCTTTTACCAGGGGTCTGCCAACCAACATGTGGAGCGTCCGGCCCATCCAAATTATGTCCAAAATCAATATTTACCTCCGCTCCGTGTTTACTCCTATACTCAACTGGAATTGTTTTTCCTTCTTTTGTTTTCCCCCATTTTGTCACTTCAAATTCTTTCTTGTCAACACCAGTTTTTTTAAACGCTTCTTCTAGTGCATCATGATGATTTTTCCCCGTACCACGCCAATCTGCATCCGTTTTTTTCAAGGCATACCTAAGTTGCTTACGACCAGTTTTAAGATAATTCTTGACTTCGTCTAATGTCTTTTTATCAGGAACCCCAAGAGGAACTCCTGCTTCGTTTTCGACATAATTTTTTGCAGCATTTCTACCCCATCTTTCGATACCCTTCCTTATTCCACGTTTTAAAATAGATTTAGGATTGGGAATGTAATCAGAAATTTCTTCAATCTTACTGATAGATGCTCTTATAGGGTCTTTATTGACCCAATCAGACCAAGTTTCTGGATTATAATATCCTGGAACTCTGTACTCACTATTACCAGGCCCATGACAAGTTGCTTTTGAAGACAATTGTTTATAAATAACAATGTTGCTATTGGCTTTTTCTTGACTAGGTTGTCCAGTATGTTTATTTAAGAATACTAATCTAGCCAATCCAGGTTCTAACCCATCAATATCGATCGCTTCAATTGGCTGATTTCCTGCAAATTGATATGGAGTATAATAAGGATAGGATTGTGTCAATGGGTCCACACTCAGGAACCTACCTATACGTGGGTCGTAGATCCGGAAGCCGTAGTCATATTGGTTTCCACTGCCTTTAACTTCGTTGTCCATCTCTTTTCCATTAAACCCATACCGGTATAAAGAAATGGAGTAAGACCTTCCCGGCATACCCATCCCGAAGGGAGGCTGAAAATACCTCAAAGAACTGTTGCGAA
>CAZBQO010000148.1:0-4907 GCA_964494125.1 uncultured Nitrospira sp.
GCGGTGGAATAGCCACTCGTGCGGAAAAATGCCAGAGCGATCAGGTTAGAAAGCTGGTCAAAATGCTCAAGGACCTGGGTCAGAAAATGCGATAAGCCTGTGGAATAGACCTCTTGCAAACTGCCGAATTCCAGATCCGCCGCCAAGGCCCCACTTAATCTGATTGCCTGACGGGTTTCAGCCCTTCGACTACTTCCCGCCAACCGTTCCACGACTTTACTGATTTGCGCCGTCGTATACCGGACCGATCGAGGGAATTTATCATGAAAAAGGAGAAACTCCACGATTCGTTTCGGCACCAACTGTGTGGAGTAAAATTTCCGATAGGCCTCGAAGGCACTGGCCGATTTCAATGCGGCTAAACACTGATGATATTCGGAAATTCTCCTGGGTTCCGTCGTGGGATCACTGAGGACAGGAATATCAATGAGTCGAGCGGTCCGTCCACCCCGCTCAATATTCAGTCCCAACCGGTAAAAATTCCATCCCTCATCGTGGACCATCGTGCTGCCCACAACCCCGTCCAACGTGTAGCAGGTATTCCGCACATACCTGAGCAAATCGTGTGTATCCGACCACAGATCAAATTCGGTCTTTCCCTTAAGGCTGAGATAAAAATCATTCATGAAATGCCAGACTTCGCTGGACAACTGGTCCTGGATCCCGCGGGCGCTGTTTCTGGCGGCCGCAATGAGATTCGTCAGCGAATTCGGATTGTCCCGGCAGAGCGTGACAAATTCCATAACCGGTCTGGTCTGAACTTCCCCAAAAATTTTGGTATAGGCTTCCAGCTCACCGGTGTCTTCCAAATATCGAGTCCAAATATTGGCCTGGTCTTCCTGGGTCGCAATCTCTGTCAGCAAATGAAAATGCACATCCACGAACCTGGCCGTATATTCGGCCCGCTCCACCGAGCGCCCGATCCAGAAAAACGATTCTGCCGTTCGGCTTAACATGGCCTATTCATCTCCATAGAGCACCCAGGTATCCTTGCTTCCCCCGCCTTGCGAAGAATTCACGACAAGGGACCCTTCCTTCAAGGCGACACGGGTCAAGCCTCCCAACGACAAGGAAATCTCTTCCCCCCAGAGCACAAAGGGCCGAAGATCGACATGCCTCCCGACCAATCGCATATTCTCTTCTCCATCCACGACACACGGATGATGCGAGAGAGTCACCACCGGCTGGGCAATGTAACTTCGCGGATCCGTCTCGATTTTCTTCCGGAATTCCTCCTGCTCGGCTTTGGTCGAACTGGGTCCCATCAACATCCCATATCCGCCTGATTCCGCCACGGCTTTCACAACCAACGATCCCAGATGTTCCAAGACGTACTTCCGATCTTCCGGATTTCCGCACAAATAAGTGGGGACATTTTTCAGAATGGGTTTCTCGCTTAAATAGTAGTCGATCATTTTCGGCACAAAGGTATAGACCGCTTTATCGTCGGCGATCCCGTTCCCGATGCCATTGGCCAGGCCCACATTCCCTGCTCGATAGGCCCGGACCAGGCCGGGAACGCCTAACACGGAATCCTTGCGAAACACTTCAGGATCCAGGAAGGCATCATCCACCCGGCGATAAATCACATCCACCTGTTCGAGACCTTGGGTCGTCTTCATATAAACCTTATCATCCGATTCCACCACCAGATCCCGGCCTTCCACCATTTGAATCCCCATTTGTAAGGATAAAAAGCAATGTTCAAAGTAGGCGGAGTTAAACACACCGGGAGTCAGGAGGACGACGGTCGGGTTTTCTTTACTCAGGGGAGCCAGCCACTTGAGATTCTCCAGGAGTTGCGTCGGATATTGATCGACAGGCCGGACTTGCATGTCGGCAAACAGGTTGGGAAACAGTTGCTTCATGACCAGTCGGTTTTCCAGAACGTACGACACGCCTGATGGTGTCCGGAGATTATCCTCCAGGACATAGTATTGGCCTTCATGGTTCCGGACCAAATCAATTCCCGATACATGGATGAACACCTCTTTGGGAGGACAAAAGCCCACTAAATCTTTCTGGAAATGCACGGAACTTTCTATGAGCTCACGAGGCACCACGTGATCGTTAAGAATCCGTTGCTCGCTATATAAGTCCACTAAAAACATATTCAGGGCCATGACGCGCTGGCGGATTCCCTCTTCAATAACCCGCCATTCCAGATCAGGGATGATCCGTGGCATCAGATCAAAAGGAAAAATCTTTTCCGTTTGCTGGAGATCCCCATAGACGGTAAATGTAATCCCCTGCCGCAAAAACGCCTGATCGGCCTGACGCCGTTTCAATTCCAGATCCTTCGAAGAGAAATTCCGTAGCCGCTCAACGAGACGCCGGTAATGACGGCGTGGGACGCCGGCCGACTCGAACATTTCATCGAATCCCGGCTTCATTTGATAGCGGTCAAATAACGATTTCACAACCCTATCCTTTAATCAGTGACCTCTTGGCCATAAGATGATCTCACCGAAATTTACGATGTAGAGTGTAGCATAGCCGGCCGACGCAATGGCAATTTCAACAAGAGAACACGGACCATACAAAGCTTGTCCTGACGCGGTGATTGGATCTTTTGGGGAATGGTTCCGGTGAAAGAGAATGGTGCAAAGAACGAAGGAGAGTGCTAAGATCCGTTGATCCGTCATGTGAAGATGGTCATTTAATTTTTTCCGCTTTTCGTTCACCAAGACCGGCATTCCCTGGGCTATTGATTTTTCATGGCACTCCACGTCGCACTCAATCACCAAACGCATTATCACTACGATCGCCGCGTTCAGATGGGACCTCACGTCATCCGGTTGCGGCCGGCTCCCCATAGCCGGACTCCCATCCTAAGTTACGCACTCAAGATTGAGCCCAGCGGATATTTCCTGAACTGGCAACAGGATCCTCACGGCAACTATCTGGCACGGATTATTTATCCTGAAAAGGTTCAGGAATTTCATGTGGAAGTCGACCTGGTGGCGGACATGGTCATCTATAATCCCTTTGATTTTTTTCTGGAGCCGGACGCCGAGACACTTCCCTTCAACTATGATCCCCTGGTCAAAGAGGACCTGCTGCCGTATTTGGCCAAAGAACCACCAGGCCCCCGACTGCAAGAATGGCTGCGACAGTTCACCGCGCCACACGATGATCCTACCGTTCCCTTTTTAATGAGTCTCAATCAGCAACTGAAGTCTCAAATCGACTATGTCGTCCGCATGGAACCCGGCGTGCAAACTCCTGATGAAACATTGGAACTGGGACGTGGATCGTGCCGGGACACCGGTTGGCTCCTCGTGCAGATCCTTCGCCACCTGGGCATTGCCAGTCGATTCGTCTCCGGCTATTTGATTCAGCTTGTCGCCGACGTGAAATCGTTGGACGGTCCGTCCGGTACCGATCGGGACTTTACAGACCTTCACGCCTGGGTAGAGGCCTATCTGCCGGGAGCCGGATGGGTGGGATTGGACGCCACGTCCGGCCTGTTGGCTGGAGAAGGGCACATCCCGCTGGCCTGCACACCTCACCCTCTGACCGCTGCGCCGATTAGTGGAGCGATGGAGATTTGTGAAACGACGTTCTCTCATGAAATGTCGGTCACCCGTATTGTTGAAACGCCACGGGTGACCAAGCCATACACAGAGGAACAATGGCAGGCGATCGATCAATTTGGACAACGACTGGATCAGGAATTGGCAGCCAACGATGTCCGGCTCACGATCGGAGGAGAGCCCACATTTATCTCCATTGATCATCCCGATGCGCCTGAATGGAATACCGAGGCTGTCGGTGAGACGAAGCGACCATTGGCGGCGAATCTCATCAAACGCTTACGGGAGCGTTTCGCCCCTGGCGGACTTCTGCACTTTGGCCAAGGGAAATGGTATCCCGGCGAACCGTTGCCCCGCTGGGCCTTTAGCCTCTATTGGCGGGATGATGGAAAACCGATCTGGCAGGAAGACCAACTCTTTGCGGAGGAAAATCAGGCCTCAAACATTTCCGCCGATGATGCCAACCACTTCATTCAGGGAATCGCTAAGCGGGTAGAGGTGGGCACCAAAACCATCCAGCCCGTCTATGAAGATCCCTGGCATTTCATCGGTCAGGAACGCAAGCTGCCGGAAAATCTCGAACCGGCCACCAATAATCTCGACGACCCCATGGCTCGTGCCCGGCTCGCTAAGGTGTATGAACGCGGTCTGGGCAAACCTGCAGGCTATGTTCTGCCATTGCAACGCTGGAATGCTAAAGACGGACCACGTCGCTGGGTCACCGCCGCGTGGACCACACGCAGTCAGCACCTGTTTTTGGTACCGGGTGACTCGCCGATCGGCTTTCGATTGCCTCTCCCGTCATTACCGGTTATTGATCCCAAAGACTATCCCTATATCATCCCGACTGACCCATTCGACATTCGAGGGCCCTTACCCGATCCGATTCAGGAATCCTCCCTTCAGGAACACCGGCTGCAAAAACTACGGGGAGAAGAAGGGCAACATGAACCGGCTCAAGTGATCATGGGACAGCAGAGCGGGATCGGCACAGGAGGTGTGGTTCGCGCATCTCTCACGGTGGAACCTCGTAACGGACACCTCTGCGTGTTCATGCCGCCCCTGGAATCGGCTGAAGATTATCTTGATCTGGTCGCCGTCATTAAGGACACCGCTGCGGAATTACACCAGCCGGTTCACTTGGAAGGCTACACGCCCCCCTATGACCCTCGCATCAACGTGTTGAAAATCACTCCTGATCCTGGAGTACTTGAGGTGAATATCCACCCCGCGAAAAATTGGGGGGACATGGTCGCGATTACCACGGCCATCTATGAAGAAGCGAGGCTTTGCCGATTAGGCACGGAAAAGTTCATGTTGGATGGACGACACACGGGAACCGGGGGAGGCAATCATGTGGTCATGGGAGGC
>CAZBQO010000149.1:0-4890 GCA_964494125.1 uncultured Nitrospira sp.
TCATAAAGATAACGAGGAGTCTACCGCGGACGGAAAAATGAATCTAGGGGAAAACTTTCATCGGAGTGGAGAAGGAGTTGGACGAAAAATCACGAATTCTCTTCAACATTTTTTTCAGCTTATACAGATTTCCCCTGGACCAGCTGCTTCGCCACAGCTCAGCATGCCAACGCATGCGGAAGTCGTGCCCCCCTTCGTATGCCGTTCATGGGAAGAGCAAGCATTCCATCTCAGTCAGACTGATTTTCGTGGCGTTTGTTTTTTTGTGATGAGAGAGCAGGAAAACGGGATGATCGGCCAGAATGGCGTCATGTCCGTATACGCGCTACAGAACTTGCAAGCCGGGCCACCTGGATATACTGTGACCGGACCTCAAATACTCCATTGCCCGTAGTGTATCCAAAGGCCCTTCACACACCAGTCAAAAACGCCAGGACCGACCGTCCCAGGTCCGCCTGATCGAGACGGATAGATAGAAGAGTCCAACGGCGTTAGGGATAACAGATGGTGCATTGGACAATTTCCCAAGAGAGCACCAGAGCCGATCGCCTTTCATCTGAAAAACCCTTTACAATTCAGGCTCGCCATTTGCGCTACCATCGGACACAAGACCCTCACGTAATGTTTTCAGTCCGGCGCTCAGTTGTTGACGAATTTTGAGTGGGACCTGAGTGGCAACCATCGACTCAAAGAACCTGATGTTTTTGATCACGGAATCCATTTCTCTAATTGAACCTCCCCGTCGTTTGGCTTCAAGATATCCACTGAGAATTTCCTTTTGTTCGTTGGCTGTCAGGCGCTGTGCATATAATGCCTCGAGCAATTTTTGATCCGGGGTCAGACTGATATCCCAAAACGATTCTTCTTTCCCGATTAAATCCTTTGCATAGACGGATAATTCGGCAAGCCCCTCCGTGAGAGGATCAGCTACTTTTGCCTTCCCGCGTCGCGTTGGCCGCCCTTTCGGCTGATCCCACGAGAGCACAATTTCAGCCGCGATACGGTTTCCCAAGGGATAATACACATCGTGTCGCTGAGCCTTTTTGCCAATGTTATAGCTCTCCGCATAACAATGCTTCATCTCCAGTAAGGCTTTCTGTTGCTCCCCCTTATTGGTGAACAGCATGGCTTTCCCTTTATAGAGCTTCCCTTTGAGAGCATACCGTTCCTGTGTGTGTTGGATCGCGAGAAGGCCCGTGAGTATATGTTCCGCATCGTCAAAAAGTTCCTTGATCGGAAAATCTTTTTCCAGTGGGTCGAGCTTTTGTGCTGTGGGATCTCCCTGCCTTTCGAGACGCTCGAGCGCCCATCGGACTTTCAGGTTGGCTAACTGTTCCAGCGACTCCACCGTCGCATCGGCCGGTTGCAGGCTCCTCCCTCGATCATAGAATCTGACCGCCTCTGCGAAGAGGCCCAATTCCCCATAGGCTAACCCCAGTGCCGCACACATGGCCGCGGAATCCGTCCACCCTTGTCCAACACCGGCAACCAATTCTTGCAATCGGCGTCTCAACCGGGCTTCATCCTTCGGCTCGGCTGTTTTGGCCTCTTGAACCAGATTGTACAATTCCACTCGCAATTCGACTGGTGCCACCATCCGGCGTTGGCTGCCCATGCTTTTCGCTCCGCTGTTTAATGAAAAATCCGGATCCCCATAACATTGATACGCACCCCAGGTATTGGATCCGCCCTGGCGAAGAAAAATCTCCTCACGCGCCAGCCGCACGGCATCACCGAATGTTCGATTTTGGAACATCTCTTCATAGAATTTCTTGGCGAAAGTTTTGGCGGCGAGGTCGTCCACTGCCCAACCTGCCGCAACCACCGCCCGTACACCCATACGAATCAGTTGGGTCCCGAGGTTTGAAGCGAGTTGATGAAACGGAATGTTCGATTGTTCAGCACTCCCTTTGGTTTGTCCCAGATGACAGCAATTCAAAAATACCAATTCGGGGACATACCGCATTTGATCAATTTCTGCCGGGGTCAAAAACAAACCTTCCCCTAAGACCACTCCCGTGACCGTTTTGGGTTTCGTACACGGGTCCGTTTTGGTGACTGTCACTCCGGGCTTGGCAGCCTCCTCTTCTAATGGGAATTCAAAGACCCCATGCGCCGCACAATGAACAATTCGATAGGGCTGTTGATACAGGGCAGTCAGAATCGCATCCGGTGTCGCTTCACCCTCCACGAGTTCCACGACATCGCGGTACTCCTGATGACGAATGAGTTGCGCCACTTCCCGCGCTTCGGCCGCGGCACCCGGCAAGGGAGAAAATTTTCCTGAGGGTTCGTGACTGGTGGGGTCCCCAATGATCAGCGCATTGAGGGCTGTTCCATGGAGAACTTTTTCACGAAATTGAGGAACCGCCATTTGCCGAACCATCCCCGCCTCCACAGCGAGAGGACGCGAGTTGGGATCAAACCGATTGTGCAATAATTCCCAAGGATAGGCGGCAGACTTCTCGTCCAACACCAGCACCATACTGCGACGGTCCGGAGCATATTCTTTCATCCGATTCGGAATGATGAGTTCAAACAAGGTGCTGGATAATTCCAGATCATTCTGGGTGGTGGCCATGGCCCGTTCTAAAAACCTTTCAATGAGTTTGCGTTGGGCCGGCTGCAAATAGGTTTCCGACCGCGCACGATTGGTGAGGGCTTCAAATTTCAAGGAGCCGTCATCCTGGGTGGCAATGCGCAACCGTTGCCACCACCCCGCATCTTCATCAAATGAAGCACGGCGGCGCCCTTCAACTCCCTCGACCATGACTTCATGGATATGCAGATGTTCACGAAAATCTCGTGAGCGCCCGAGTTCCAGTAGCGACTTCGTGGCTTGAATGGCCAGATCTTGATACAACTCGAGTATCTCGACCGTCTCAATGGAGCCCGTGAGGCGCTCAGAATCTGCGGTCTGCTTTCCAGATTCCGGTGTCTCCGACCGTTCCAGTCGGTCCAAACGCCGATTCGCCTGAAGAATTCCGCGAAGGAGCGATTGAAGGGAATCAACCAGGGACAATCCTCCCGCACCCGTCCCAATCAGCAACATGGTCAGAGGGATTTTCAGTCTTGGACCACACGAACCATCCACCGCCGTGGCACGGCGGCGTTCCCGCTCGACCTCGATACATTTGAGCGCATAGTTGACCATCGCATCGGCCATGGTGCTCGTTAACCCTCCCGGGGTTAAATCCCCAACCATACCCAACCCCACCACTATGGCCCCGGGATGCGTTCTTCCCTGATGACAATCTCCATCATTGAGCACTACGGCAGAAGTATTCAGTTTATCCGGATAGAGACCCAAGCACTGCCGTTCACGCAATCGACCATTGAGTTGCCGGTCCAGATAGGCCTCGGCACTGACAATCGTGTCACCTTCATAATGCCCCACCGCCACAGGAGACGAGGCACGGGACAAATTGCCATGGACCATGGTCACGGTAATTTTTCGGGTAGGCTGGCGTGTTTTTTTGACCCGAGTCGAGCCCAGGGCCGATGCAATGAGATCCTCCTCGCTGGGATACATTTCGAGCCGAACCTCGGGGAGCTCAAAGGGGACCACGGATATCCCCCGACGAACGGGAGGCACTTGGGACAACTTCGTGGTGGCCCCGGCATTCAATAAATCAAGCAGGCCATCAAACGCCTCCGGAGCATTGGCCAGATCACCATGCTCACTGTCCACATAATACGTCTGGTGCTTGAGTGCTTCGGGAATGCCGGTATCCCAGGGAACCCGACCATCCCCAAAGGGGGTCGCATCAATCCGTATTCGCCGCGTGGCGGGAGCCGAGAGGTCAATGGAGACATCACACGGGGTCGCATCTGCACAACCCGCCACATAGATCATCCGTTGAGGGTCAATCGGGCTGGCCTGAAGGAGTTGTTGAACCTCGAAGGCTTCAGCCAGTTGCGCGGCATCCGGCACGGGCCACTCGATTCCGGCGGTGTGTGAGGTCGCCACCTTTGCCCCAAATACCCCTCGCGCCCGATCTCGATCATGCTCCAGGAGTGACTTCCAGGTTTCCGCTTGATAGACATCAAGGGACCCGTTATGCGGGAGAAGCTGCAGCACTCCATCAAATCTGGAAATAATTCCCAGTAAAGTGGATTGGGAATTGGTGATATCCAAAAGATCTAACATTCGCACCAGGGGATCACGCCCCATGAGCATTCCCGTAATGGCATGCGACCCCTCATTGGGAGTGCCCAGCATGATGAAGCGGGCACCGGGATGCCGGCACATGCGATCCCACACCTTTTTCCCCTCTTCCGTCGCAATCATGACCCGCACCACCAATCCGCCCATGGAGTGCGCGACAATCCGTACCGGTTGTCCGATCGCCTCCTGTGCCTTGACCGTTTCCTCTAAATCCTTACGAAACCGGTCAGCGAGTTCGATCAGCGATTTTCGCCAATCATAGGCAAAGGGTTTGACGGTATGGGAATTGGCCAAATACCTGATGAGTTCCTTATAGCCACTCCCGATAGGTTGATCAGCCACCACATTTTTCGCGGTAGACTTCAGCTTTTTCAGGCCTCCGAAAGCTAAATCCAACTTATCCAACCAGACACGATCGTTTCCCACCTTGAGTTGACTACCCATGGTGCCGGGCAGGACATAGACGACAGGCTGTGGGGATCCGACGGCGCGCTTGCGGTAATCACTTTCGGTCACTTCGGAAGGCTCGCGCTCCAGTCGGTGAAAGAGGGAATGGGGCATGTCCTTGGTGAGAGCTTGCATCAGCCGGTTCGCCGTGTCCGGATTGCGAAAATAATGGAAATGATCCACCTCTTTTCCAGTGTCGATCCAATACTGCACCTCCCCTGTCCGCTCTGTCCCGCCGAACATCGCCGGTGTATTCACGACCAAATCATGATCTT
>CAZBQO010000150.1:0-4863 GCA_964494125.1 uncultured Nitrospira sp.
CTTCTCGGAATCGTCCCCCGATATTTCGAATGGTTCCCCGGTTATTCTGGATCAAGTTGCCGCGTGTACCCTGGCCGTCATCCAAATTTTGGAAGGTCTGCCCCTCCTGTTCCATATTATTGATGAAGAACCCGAGATAGCTGTTCAGCGGCATGCCTGAGATGTGGCCGGTATGGCGCAAATCGGTATAATGTTTCCAATTGGTATTCACATTATCGAAGATTTGATTGAAATACTGGTTGATATCCTTGACGTCATAATCCCCTTCTGTTGTCAAGATGAGGTTGGGGGTCAACTGCCGTTCATACATTAAACCGATAATGGTGCGGCGGTCGAGGCGAGATTGGTCCCTTGCTTTCGTTCCAGTTCCGGCCTGTCGATCGTTTGCATTAAATTGGCTCTTGGTCAGCCGGGTGGGCACCTTCGTATCCAGCCAGTTGGTGATGGCTTTGACGTACAGGCTCTGTTTTTCGTCAATGGTGAAGCGGAAATTCAAATTCAACGTCTGGGTGTTATAGCCACTGTGATCGATATACCCGTTTTCAGCGGCGTTACTGGCAAATAACGATACATCAAGATTCTTCCAGTGTTGGCCGAACGCGCCCGCCTGTTTGTTATATCCGTATGATCCACCGGCAAAAAACCCCTCGACTCCGTTGATGTCACTGCCCCGTCGGGTTTTAAAATGCACCATTCCGCCTAAGGCATAATTGTCATACAGTGAGGAAGCCGCTCCTCGAATTACTTCGGTCGATCGCATAAACCACGGATCATGAATATCGAGTCGGGACAAGCCGTCCGATTGCGTTTGACTAAACCCATCCTCATAGACCTTGATGTCACGGATGGCGAAGGACGTTTTGATACCAGAACCTCGAATGGAAATACTGAAGTCCCTGGGGCCATTAGCCTGTCGGAGCACCACACCGGGAAGGGATTCCATGGATTCTTTCATCGTTCGGGTCGGTTGGGAATCGGTTTCCGATTGAGGAGTGGAGGACATCGTCAGGCCTTCCGGGCGTTTTAAAATCCGGGTGCTGACAATACTCATCTCTTCGAGTGTCACCACTTCCTCCTCCTGGAGGGTCGCCTGTTTTTGGCGTTGTTCATCGGTTTGTTGGGAATCAGGTATTTGATGTAATTCCCTGAGTTGTTTCCTGATTTCTTCTAGCCTGCTGTTGACGTGATCGAGTTCTCCCTCCAACTCCTGTTGTTGCTGAAGAAGGGATTCTTGGGTCACCGCAGAAGGGTCGCTTGATGCAGCCACGGCTTGAGAGGAGAGGCTGAAAATGGTTTGTACGGTGAAGAGTAGGACGAAGATTGGCCATGACCAATCCCACGAACAGAGAGAAAGAAACTGTTTCACGAGGTAATCTCCTTACAAAAAAAAGATAAATAGATCACGCATGAGCCAACCGGCTATGTATGTGACCAACAACTAAGAATCAGCCTCACTGAAGGAATTTCCGGGTGAGACCCAGGTTCGGATTCATGAGTATGGGGAAGGAGGCGTGAAGCTCCCGCAACTCACCACGGAGCCTTAAGAATCTTTAGGAGAAAAGGGGCAAGGGGACGTGTGGAGGAGCCCTGGCAGATTTGTTCGGAAGAGAAGGGAGTAAGCCAGGCTGGGCATAAAAAGAAAGGACGACGCCCAATTTCTGGGATGGGGAATGCCACGATGGAGAGGTGATGAGAGACGTTGACGAAAGTTTTCCGATATGACAGGCCCAGTTGCAAAGAACCCCATGAAGAGGTGTGGTATTGCTGTGATGGGATTGTTGCGATTCGTGAGAGAGGTCCTGCACGGTCATGCACACCGTGGAAGCCAGGAGCATGGCGAGAAACAGGCTTGAGGTCAGGAGGGCAATCGGTTGAAGGCGCTGGTGCATGGACTTCGGGTTGAAGAGGTTTTTGATGAACGGGAGGGATTCAGGGCTCTCCCTCTATTCGGTTCACAGGATTCGTTGGTTCAGGTTGCCCGTGAGTATCCACGATCTCGGGTGTGGCTCGATTTCTGGCCATTCGCGTTTGAGAGAGTTCTTCCTGTTCATCCAGGAGGAGATCGAAATGTAAACCGAGTTGCTGCCAAAATGCTTCGATTTTTCCTAGGCGAATGTCGATGGTGACTGCCAGAATGGCTAATTGATCTGGAGAGAGCTTCTGACTAAGACGTTCCAACGAGGGCATTTCTTCTTTACAAGGTCAACACAAGGTGGCCAAAAATTTCAAGATGAGAACTCGTTCTTCCAATTCATTGGGATGAGTTCTTGCGCCCTGCAAGGTGCTGAGCTGGCGGGAGGGATTGACCGGTATCGAATCGGCTAAGAAGATGGGGGTGGATGAAGGATTTCCCAAAGCCACGCCAATTCCCACGATTCCTGAAGCGAGCAGAGAAAACGGTCTCATGGATGTTGGTGTAACTGAGCCGTCCGTGAAGTGGGAAAAGAAAGATGCTGGACCACCGTACTCCATCCCGGGAAAGCCACTTGCTCCGACCAGGCAATAACGGCTTGTCCCTGGTCGTTTAATGCCACGGCCGGACTCTTGGCTTTTTTCTCATTCAACTTTTTCGGGGGACTGAATGTCTGTCCTCGGTCAAGGGAATAGGTGAACACGATTTCCCGCCGCACCGGAGATTGCTCTTCCCAGGATACGAGTAGATGGCCTTCTTGATTCACCGCCAGTTGAGGATGGTCGGGAAACGTTCCTTTGGACATGTTCAACGCACGTCGAGGTGTGAAGGTTTTTCCCTGATCATCGGAATAAGCCAGATACACACCTGGAGTATCATCAGGTCCTTCCGTATACCAAGTGACATAGAGGCGCCCTTGCTGATCGACTCCCATGGTGGCGGGACGATGGGGACAGCCCTCGTAGACCCATTGATCATTGCCCACGATGACCGGTGCAGAAAACGATTTCCCGTTGTCGGTGGAACGAGACACGACCGTTTCCCGGACTGCCCCGGACAAGACCTTGCGCCATGCCAGATAGACGGTGCCGTCAGAGGCAGTGGTCATATGGGTCCGGCAGCAGACACAACTGGATTCGTCAATTTTCAGATTTGGTGAAAGGGTTTTGCCCTGGTCTTGGGAAAAGACCGTATAGGTGGCCGGATCTTTCTTCCCTTCCCGGGCATCAAGCCAGGCGATATGGACGGAACCATTCGGACTGACGGTCAAATGGTCAAAGGAATGGCCGGTGACGGCGTCGTCGTCGTTGACTCGAACAGGAGGAAGAAAGGTTTTCCCCCCATCAAGTGACCGGCTCAGGAGAAGAAGATTGGTAAATAATTTACCGCCGGCTTCGGGGTGAGGTGTTGTCCAGGTGATGTACACATCGTTTTTGAGGCCTAATGCCAAGGCCGGTGGTTCGTGGAGGGACGTGGCGGGAGGACTGGATGGATTGACTCTGATGGGTTCTGGGTAATGTTCTTGTTGTGGCGGGACCTTGAGATAAAAAATTCCTCGATCTTCCTGCTTTTCCCCCCCCCAGGCGAGGTGAAGAGTCCCGTCTTTATCCAGTTGAGCGGCGGGGCCGGTGGTTTGCATGCCTTGATGGTCGATGATGTGTTTAGCCCCGGCCTGAACCATCGAAGCAGATGGGTCCGCCCCGAGGACTCCGGATATATCACCTCCCAAGCCCATCGAGAAAACTAGAGAAATGGCTCCAAAAAGTACAGGTCTTATCATGGGTGCCTCCACGGATATTCGAATGTAGGAAGAAGAACGTTCATCATTCCTAAATGTGAGAGTGTGTATTTTTACCAGAAGGGTGAAAGCCTACGCTACTTTAAGGGTGTGGAGTGTGTGTCATCGCCGCACCGGATGCATATCGATACTACAGTTTTTTTGTTAAATGAAATAATTCGAACCATTCGACCAACATTTCTCGAAAAATCACTGAGTAATGTACTTCAAACTTATTTCTCAAGCCCCAGCCTATGGGGAAGTAGAGGAACTTGAATGACCAGTTTTTCAATAGGCAGTATGGATGCCAGGAAAAATGATTATTCAAGAGGTTGAGCATCATGGAGAGAAAAAAGAATATCCATTTCTGAATTTTGGAATAAAAAGTCAGGGTGAAGGCCAAGGAGGTTGCAAGTCCAAATGCCTTCACCCTGAAGTGGAGCGGGGTGGGTCAGGGAGGAGTCACGCCGCTCCGAGTTCCGCTGGAAGAATGCAATGAATTTTTAGCAACAAAAACAGATATACCCGACTTGCGACTTTTGCTCTACGGACGTGTGCCGATGCTTGCTACATTGAGGCAGTTCAATGGCCGTATGCTTGGAGATCATGGTTGAATGACTTCCCTGCGTGGTGCACTTTTTTAACCCTCGGCCGGAGTTCTGGAATGAGTGGAAGCAGGAAGGGAACGAGTAAGAGAAACCAAGAGATTTCTGAGTTTCTGGAAGGCGTGCCTGGACCTTCTATTCCTGCCAGTTGAACCCGGAGGCCCGTGCCAATTCTTGCGGGGTCTTGAGGCCGGTTAACCGGCGTTCCCCGATAATCCACGTGGGATAGCTTTTAATGTCAGCCTTGACGCAGGGAGCGGTGAGAGCGCTTCCTCGTCCTCCAGAACTACATTCCACGTAGGGAAGCCGTTTGGCGGACGAAAGAAATTCGCTTTTTTGTTCCTGGCAGCGTGGGCACCAATAGGCACCGTAAAACTTGGCACCGGTTTCATTGAGGTGGATGGCTAGGGCTTGAAGTTGGGGATCTTCCGGGCCGGCGGCTGCGTCGAACACCCCGCTATAATGCAAATGAAGTCCGCCGACGATGACAACGCCGATCACGGCTGCCTCTTTCAGGGATTTCGTCCAATCGGGAGGCCGTCGAGCGAGAGCCAGACCAAGGATTGTCG
>CAZBQO010000151.1:0-3357 GCA_964494125.1 uncultured Nitrospira sp.
TGATTTCCTGAATGGCTATCATCAGCGCAGCCTCTTTTTTTCTCACATCACCACTCCAAGCACGTTTCTCCCTTCCACGCCTCCCAGTGCGGGGGAAATTCCATTTGTGCTCCAGCAATTTAGCGGGGTCGAGACGCACGATCATCCGCTGGCCAGCCATACCAACATTGCCGCGTTTCTAAAAAATCCTGAGACGTTCGCCTTTGAAGTGCAGGAAGCGCAAAATGTCCGGGAATTTGTCTCCGTGCTTGATTTTGCCGGCAGTCAACACCATTCGATCCTGCTCTTCGGCGGTGCTCCGTCCTCATCGCCTTCTCCATGGGTGCTGATCTCCTCGCTCCTGCGGGCGGGATTTCCTCATGTCATCGTGAGCCGGACACCGCTCGATTCCCCAACCGCCACCAGGTTTCTGAATCAATACCTCAACTATCTCAATACGCTTCCTCCCGATGAAGCCGTCATGGCCGCGTCGAAGGATCTCTGGGGATCGGACACGGGGAACTACCCCTTCCGCCACTACGGATTTGCCGGCATGGGTCCGGACGAACGCCAGGAATATGCCGCCTCCATCTATGACCAGGAAGTGGCGGAAGCCATTCACGCATTTGAGACCAAAGACTTTCCCGCCTCCTTGCTACACATCGAACATGCGCTCGCCCTTATCGAGCATGCAAAAAAACGACAGGACTTCAAAGAACTCACCACCCTGGCCGTCGAAACCGCGTTTGAAGTCACCGATTATGAAAAGGGCCTGTTCTTTCAACAGAAGCTGCTGAATTCCCTCACACCGGAGACCCCGGCCAACGAACGGGCTGAGGCGGAATATCGCCTGGGCATCCTGCATTCCCGTCTCGAACATTTTGACCTCGCCGTGCAACACCTCGAACAGGCCAACCAGATCTGGGAACAGGGCGAACAGCTTGATCGACTCGCGGAAGGCATGGCCACATTGGGCATTGTCCGTGAAAACATGGGTGCCTATACGGAAGCCCTGGACCAATTCAACCAGTCGTTTTCCCTGTATCAGGAAATCGGGGAAATGGGGCACACGGCGTTTCAATACCGTCGAATCGGTCGTATTTATTACCTTCGATTAGGCCGGTATGAGAAAGCCCGTGAAAACTTTCTGGCTGCTCTCAAGCTGTATCAGGAACAAGGCGATCCCCAGGGAGAAGCCGAAGCGCTGTACGAAGTGGGATTGACCTATGAAAAAGTCGGCCTGTTCGACCAGGCCGCGGAACGCTACCACCAGGCCCTTGCCATTGCGAAAGAACTGGAGGACCCCAAGCTCCTCTCGACGGGCGATCTCTACCTCGCCAATGTGGCCTGGTTCCAGGGGAACTATCAAGCGGCCTTTCAACTCTTAACTCAGGCCGACAAAAAAGCCGAACAGGCCAATGACCCGCAATTACGCATTATGGTGAAAAATACCCGCGGGCTGATTTACTGGACACTGAACGACACCGACAAAGGACTGGTCCATTTACATGATGCGGTCACGCTCAGCCGCTCTTCCAATATTCAAACCGAGTTGGCCTCTTCGCTGAACAATCTTGGCTTGATCTACCGGCAACGGGGCGACCATGCCACCGCGCTGGACTATTTTCAACAGGCGAAAACGCTTGACGAATCCCTCAAGAGCCAATGGGGATTGGGCTACGATCATCGGAATATCGGCATCTCCCTACTAGCCATGGGCCAGTTAGAAGAGGCCGAAGGGCATTTTCTCAAAGCCGAGCAGATCAGCGCCGAGATCAACAATGTCATCAATTGGGTCAAGGCCTTGCTGGAACTGGGCAATGTCAATAAAGCGCTGCTCCGACCCGAACAGGCCCTTGGTTATTACGAGCGGGCGCATGAGATCTCCCAGCGATACGGCATCAAGGAAGTGGAATGGCGGGCCGCAGCTGGCAAGGCCACACTGTTGCGGGAGGAAGGAAAACTCCCGGACGCCCTGACCTGGTTTACCAAAGGGGTCGAGGTGGTGGAAGGCATGCGGGCGGCGCTGAAAATTGATGAACTCCGCAATAGCTTCCAGACGAACAAACTGGATCTCTATCGGGACATCATCACCCTGCTCATCACGATGAACCGGACCGATGACGCTTTCAATTTTTTAGAACGCTCCCGGTCCCGAAGTTTTATCGACCTGTTGGGGAATCAAAAACTCGCGTTCAAAAACCAAGGCGATCAGGAAACCTGGACAAAAATCAACAGGCTGGCTTCCACGGTGGATTCACTCAAATCGGAAATGGGATCGTATGAGGAGCCTCCTGCCGATCTCCAGGAACGGTATCGCAATACGAAGGCTCTGTATGAAGAAGCCATCCTGGAGGTCAAACAGGAGAATCCGGCCCTCAGCAGTTTTGTTGCTGTGGATCCGCTCAATCTGGAAGGGGTCCAACAACTCCTGGCGCCTCGGGTGGGACTGCTCACCTACTTTTTGACAAAAGACCAGCTCTATCTGTGGCTCATGACCAAAGAACGGACCATTTTTAAAACGGTTTCAGCGAAGGAGGAAGACCTCACCCGCCTGGTGACCCGCTACCGGCAACTCGTTCAGCATCTGGAACCGGTTGATGATGAATTACAGAAACTCTATGGGTCTCTGATTCAACCAGTTGAAGCCGACATCAAAAACCTGGAGTATTTGGGAATTATTCCCGATGGACCGTTACACTTTCTCTCCTTTGCCGCACTCAAACACGGTCCGGCCTATCTGGTGGATGAGATTCCGCTCTTTTACGCACCCTCGGCTAGTGTCTTTCAATTCACCTTTGCCAAACGGCAGGCCGTGAAAAATGACAAAGTCCTTGCGATCGGAAATCCCGATTTGGGAAATTTCAATTACGATCTCCCACTGGCCGAATTGGAGGCCCAAAGCATCAAATGGAATTATCCCAATATGGATATTCTCACCGGAACCAAAGCCACGAAAGAATGGGTGGTGAAGAATATCTCCCGATATGGCATCATCCATTTAGCGGCCCACGGGGAATTTGATGAGGGCAATCCGCTCTTGTCTTCACTCTGGCTGGCTTCAGAAAACCCCGAAAACCGCCGACTGACCGTCAAGGAGATTTTCGGTTTGGAATTGAACGCAGACCTGGTGACGTTAAGCGCCTGTCAAACGGGCCTGGGAAAATTGGAGGCCGGAGAGCTCATCGGCCTGAACCGCGCATTTGTCTATGCCGGCACGCATGCCCTGGTGTCCGCCCTGTGGAGGGTAGATGATCTCTCTACCTCGGTGCTGATGAAACATTTTTACCGGAATTATGTGACGGCGAATAAAGCCAAAAGTTTGCGGCAAGCGCAACTCATCGTCAAAAAAGACTTCCCTCACCCGTCCTATTGGGC
>CAZBQO010000151.1:3457-4863 GCA_964494125.1 uncultured Nitrospira sp.
CTCAAAGCTGAAAGGGGGCCTCATGCCAGACCGTATCGCTCGAGTGATCGTCGGAATTGTCTTCCTCACGTTGGCTGCCTGGATATTACCCTCATCCAACTGGGCGGCTACACTTTACGCCAAGCAGGATGACGTCAAAGTTAATGCGGAGAAATCTCCGACCTCCGCCGTCATCGCTACCCTGGCGCTGGGAGATGCCGTGACCGTCTTGTCCGAAGAAGGTCGACTGGCTAAAGTCAAAACCGCAACAGGAAAAACCGGCTGGGTGTTTAAATTCCGGCTGGCAGAGGAGAAGCCATCCACCGGTGGTGGCGGACTTGGCCTCTCAGGCCTCACGGGACGGAAAACCATTGCCGCGCGAGAGTCACGGGCAGGAGGTAGCATTCGAGGCCTCAAGGAATCCACCGAACAATATGCCAAAGCCAAAAATATCAAAAAGGAAGACCGTGATGCCGTGGATCGCATGGAAGCCTTTTCCATTGCCCCGGATGAATTGATGCAGTTTAAAAAAGCCGGGAATTTAGGAGAATTTTCGGGAGGTGTCCAATGAATACCGGAAAAATTTTGGCGGGTGTCAGCATTCTGAGTCTCCTCCTGTCCAGCATGGGATGCGCTGGATCGCAATCCGGGGAATCGTCACAACAACCGGATCTCATTGGAGGTCTCGGAGCGGCCCTTGGCATGAAACAACAGAAAATCGATCTTCTGAAAAAAGGCGTCGGCGTCGTTCAAGCGATGGAGCCTATCGGAGAAGAAGAGGAAATCACGTTGGGTGAAGCGGTCGCGGTGGAAGCCTTTAGCCGTTTCGGCGGGGAATATTCCAATCCAGCCTGGACACGCTATATCAATCTGGTGGGAAAGACGGTGGCGGAAGTCTCGGACCGGCCAACCCTGAACTACCATTTCGCCATTCTGAACAGTCAGGAACAGAATGCCTTTGCCGCTCCCGGTGGCTATATCTTCATCACCGTCGGGCTGTTGAAGACCTTGAACAATGAAGCCGAATTAGCGGGCGTGTTGGCCCATGAGATTGCGCATGTCACCCAGAAACACATGCTGGACGCCATTCGCCGTGGAGCCCTGATGGGCAGTGTCTCGGAACTGACCCTCACCGCCATGAAACAGGATCCGGCGATGTTCTCCAGCGTCATCGACGAAATGACCGACCTGTTGTTTACCAAAGGGCTGGACAAAGACAAAGAATTTGAAGCCGATGTGGTGGGCGTAGAGTATGCCTATCGGGCAGGCTATAACCCGCAAGGACTGGAGGATTATCTGCAAACATTGGCCAAAGAAGAAGGGCATGTGGAGTCCAAGTTTTTCACCACGCATCCTTCCACCACCCTCCGTATCTCCAAAATCGACACGCTCTTAAAAGAGTATTCCGACATCAAAAATCTGCCGTT
>CAZBQO010000152.1:0-4809 GCA_964494125.1 uncultured Nitrospira sp.
TCGTCCGCATCGGGTCCGCACCCTCAGCGACCAACCTTCGAACCAAATCCGTATCAGTTAAAATGCCGATAATTTCCTCTCCACTGGTTACAATCACACTCCCGATTCCATTATCCCGCATCATTTCTGCAGCGGTCTTGACTAAAATATCCCGGTCAACTTTGACAATTTTGTCTACCGGGACCATACAAGATTTTACAGGAACCATGACGCTACTCCTCCCATCAATCGGTTAACAAAACGTGGTGCCTAAAACTTCCTCCACAGAATATTTATGAAGACGATACCAATCGCGTATCCTTCGGATTTTGCTGAGCGTGAATGATCATGGCATCGACCAACCCCGGAACCGTATTCTCCAACGCCATGACATCCACCGACAGCCCTTCCTCCTGAACGGTTTGAGCGGTGATCGGGCCAATGACGGCCACGATCAAATGCCGTGTTAATTCCTGCAATTCCTGGCGATTCTCAAACAACTGACAAAAATTTTTCACTGTTGAAGAACTGGTAAAGGTCACATACTGAATTTCTCTGTTGCGCAGTCGATCACGAAGAGGGCCCATATCGACGATAGGAGGAAGAGCTTGATACGCATGCACCACATGGACGGTGGCACCCATGGCTTTCAACTGGTGAGGAAGAATCTCGCGTGCCACTTTGGCTCGAGGAATCAAAATCCGTTGACTGGCGACCCCTAACCTGCCGAGAGCCTCCAAGATCCCCTCTGCCTGAAAATCTTGAGGAACCAGATCCGAGGCAATCCCCCAACGAGCCGCTTCTTCCCGTGTCCGAGGACCAATACAACACACACGGATTCCGGCCAAGCTCCGCACATCTTTGTGATGAAACCAGAGACGTTCCATAAAGGATTGCACACCATTCACACTCGTGAAAATCACCCAGTCGTATGTCGAAATCGCCGAAATCGCCTCATCCACAGGTGTCCAGCTATCAGGAGGATGAATCTCCAACGTAGGACATTCAAACGGTTCCGCACCCTGCGCCGCCAGCAAATTTGAAAGAGCCGGCGCCTGGGCACGAGGTCTGGTCACTAAAACCCCTTGTCCAAACAAAGGCCGTGATTCATGCCAGTTCAGCCGTTCACGTAACCGAACGACTTCACCCACGACAATCACAGATGGCGGACTCATGTCTGCCTGAGAGGCTAATTCCACAATGTCGGATAACGTTCCCACCACTGTTCGTTGACGGGCATAGGTCCCCCATCGAATCACCGCCACGGGAGTCGTTGCAGGCTTGCCTTCCTGAATGAGCCGGCTCACAATCTGCGGAAGATTTTTCATGCCCATCAAGAAGACCAGGGTCCCTTCAGCCGAAGCGAGACGCGGCCATTCCATCGCACTCGATGGTTTGGTCGGATCTTCATGGCCGGTCACAAATGCGACCGTCGAGGCGAGAGTCCGGTGTGTCACGGGAATGCCGGCATAAGCCGGCACAGCCACGGCAGCCGTCACTCCAGGTACAACTTCGAATGGGATCTCAGCGTCAGCGATCACTTCGGCTTCTTCACCTCCACGGCCAAACACAAAAGGATCCCCCCCCTTGAGCCGCACGACACATTTGCCTTCTTGAGCTTTGGTAACCAACAAGGCGTGAATCTCCGCCTGATCCCGATAGGCACCACGCCCTTTTCTGCCGACGTAAATACACTCGGCGTGAGAAGGGGCAAATTTCAACAACTCTGGATTGGCCAAATGATCGTAGAGCACCACGTCAGCCTGCTCGAGACACTCTTTCCCTCGTAAGGTCAGTAACTTGGCATCTCCGGGCCCGGCTCCAACCAAAAATACCCGACCATGAATTGCAACAGACTTGGTCATGCCATCCCATAAATTTCCTGGAGAATGGGCTGCGCCCCACCGTCCAACAATTGTTCAGCCACCTGCGTGCCAATTGATTCGGCTTCCCCCGCTGGTCCCGATACCACTTGACGAATATATCGTTTCCCATCAAGGCTTGTGACTAACCCATTCAGAGTCAGGGTGTCCCCTTCGAGTGTCGCATACCCTGCAATGGGAACCTGGCATCCGCCTTCCAACCCTGCAAGCAACGCCCGTTCGGCAGTGACCGCAATCCGAGTTGGCCGATGTTCAAACTGAGCGACCAGATCTCGAATCCAGGAATCATCTTTCCGTCCTTCCAGACCCAACGAACCTTGCCCAATTGCCGGCAGACTCACATCCACGGACAAATACTCCGTCACTTCCTGATCCCATCCTAAGCGCTTGAGCCCGGAGGCGGCCAGAATAATGGCATCATACTGACCCTCTCGAACCTTGCGAAGTCGTGTATCAACATTCCCACGCAACATCGCAATCTCAAGATCCGGACGAGCATGTAACAACTGCGCCTGTCGTCGTAAACTACTGGTTCCGACTCGTGCACCGATCGGCAATGTCGCCAAGGTATAGCCTTCACGGGCAATCAACGCATCCCTGGGATCCTCCCGCTCGGGCACACAAACAATCCCCAGTCCTTCAGGCAATTCTGACGGCACGTCTTTCATGCTATGCACGGCCAGATCAATATCTCGTCGGAGCAGCGCTTCTTCGATTTCTTTGACAAACAGGCCTTTTCCTCCAATTTTGGCCAAAGGCACATCTTGAATTTTATCTCCGCTGGTTTGAATACGCTTCAGAATGACAGAAATATCGGGAGCAAGGGCTTTGAGCTGACCTTGCACCCATTCGGCCTGCCAAATAGCCAATTGGCTTCCTCGTGTTCCCACAACGAGCGTAGACCGTGTTCGACTCTGCCCCTGATTCATACGCCATCCTTCTGCTGCAGGGGCTCCTCGCTGACGCCATCACTTGCCGCATCTTCCAGGAGTGGGATCTCTCCGGAGTGAATCTCCCGCTCACGAAGTTCAAAAAACCGGCGGGCGGCTTCAATAAACGCAAATCCATTTTGAGATTGCGCTTCCGATTTTAAGGTCACGACCGGGCCATGGAGTAATTTATTCACAATCGCAGAGGCCAGCCCTTCGATAGCAGCTCGCTCTTTCGGCGACAATTCTCCCAGACGACCGAAGACTTTCTCCAACTCGCCCTGTTTGATCTCTTCCGCTTTTTTTCTTAAGGCTACAATAGTGGGGGTTGCTTCCAGGCCTCGAACCCAGGCGACCATACTTCCGACTTCTTCCCTCACCATGTGCTCGGCGGTTTCGGCTTCTTTCAATCGTTCTTCCTGATTTTGCCCCACATGGGCTTTGAGATCATCAATGTCAAATACATAGGCGTTATCAACATCCTTGACCGCCGGATCAATATTTCGAGGCACCGTGATATCAATTAAAAACATGGGACGGTTCATTCGATGATACACGGCCATTTCAATATCATCCTTGGTAATGACATAGTGGGGAGCACCCGTGGCGCAAATCACAATATCCACCTTGGGCAGCATGCTTCGAAGCTGCTCATAGGGAACCGCCTGTCCATGAAAGCGCTCGGCCAGTGTGAACGCCCGATGATGATTCCGATTGGTAATGAGGACCTCCTTCACACCCTGATTCACCAGGTGTTGCGCCGCCAACTTTCCCATCTCCCCTGCACCGACTAACAACACGACTCGTTGCTTCAGATTCGAAAAAACTTTTTTGGCTAATTCCACAGCAGCATAGCTGACGGAAACCGCATATTCCCCAATCCGCGTATTCGTCCGGACACTTTTTCCTACCGAAATCGCTTTTTTGACGACCTTATTAAGAATGACCCCTGACGAACGGTGGGTCAGAGCCAGCTCATAGGCTTCCTTGACCTGCCCCAGGACCTGTGGCTCTCCCACGACCATGGAATCTAAACTAGCCGATACCCGAAATAAATGCGCGATGGCCTCATCATCACTATAGCGATACAGGTGAGGGAGTAAATCCTCCGAAGACAAGGAGAAATGGGTTGAGACCAAAAAATCTTCCAATTGACGAAAACCCCATTCTCCCTTTTCCACGACGGCATACACTTCAACACGGTTGCAGGTCCCCAGATACATGGCCTCTTTAATTCCGGAATACGCCATGAGCCGACCCAACGCTTCTCCCATCCGGCTATCCTGGATGGCCAGTAATTCACGAAGTTCAACGGAAGCCGTCCGATGATTGAGCCCTAAAACGATAATATTCATAGCGGTGACATCGGTTGAGGACTTTTGATAAGGATGCCGACAAAAGTCAAAATTACTCCGGCAAATCCCACAATGGTTAGATAAGCGGCTTTTTTCGCCCTCCATCCGGCCGTCACCCTTCCCATCAGGACCGCGAAATAAAAGAACCAGGTAATTAACGCCCAAATTTGCTCAGAGTTCCAACTCAAATACGATCCAATCGTTAATTGGGCTGAAACGGCCCCTGTCAGAATTCCTAAGGTCAATAAGGGAAACCCAAAAAGGATAGATCGTTGATTGAGAGAATCTAAAAAGTCCAGCGGTGGGAGCTTGAAAGCTAACACATTAAATTGTTTGGACTTCAAAAGACGCTCCTGCATCACATACATGAGCCCGGCCACAAAGGCCACAGCAAATCCGATGGTACCCAGGATACTCAGGGTCACATGCACCCATACCGTCTGAAAGACCGGGGCAATGGTGTCGGCTGACTGAGGAGCAAGGGTTGCCGAAACGAGAGACAGAAAGGCCAGTGGAAGAATAAAGGCGCCCAACACTTCTAAGCCCCGTTTCAGGCCAACAACCAAAAAGACCAGCACTAACCCCCAGGCAAAAAAGGACATCGCGTCCTTAAATGTCATGATAGGGACATGCCCCGTCGATACCATAGCCATGATGAGTGCC
>CAZBQO010000153.1:0-4784 GCA_964494125.1 uncultured Nitrospira sp.
AACCCTTCGAAATGCTCAGGACATGCTTTTTTGAACAGCCCCCAGGCCACTAATATGCAACGTCCCTGTTGGTCAATATGGCCTTGGATATTATTCAACACTCCCTCTCTGTAAATTTTTCTGCCGAAGACTTTTGACCGTCTGTCGCATTTCACTACAGGGCGATTTATCTTCTGCCCCCAAACGCGTCACAGCAGTATGAGTGGGTCTCAGGTTCTCTCAAATCTCCCTTGTTTCTCTCCATCTTCCCCAAAGATGTCTTTTGACTGTTCTGGCTCCCTTCCTGCACCTCTCTGAAAGTAATGTGTCGTGACCTCTCTGTGAAGCAAGGACCTCAGGGGGTGCTGCATCACTGATATCGAGCACTTCAATGGGAGATGAAGAGTTCCGCAAGAGAAGCGTTCATTTTGATGATTGGCCCTCATAATGTCATCCAAGAGAAAAAGCCTGTTTGGGCAAACAGCGTATGATGAGTCTTTCAGGCCCTGTGGCGAGCTGAGGGATGTACCCACTCTCTGGTTTCGGGAGGTTTGGCCATGTCTTATCTTGGTGTGAACATCGGTGCTCTGACCGTGAAGGTGGCAGTGCTCCGGGGCGATAGGAGGGATGCCAAGGTGGTGGCTCATCAAGGGCGTCCCCTGCAGGTGCTTGAGGAATTGCTCGCCAGCCCGGAGTTCGCGGATGCGGAATACTATGGCGTCTCCGGTCAACTTGGGCATATTCCCGAAGTGGCCGCTATCCAGCGGGCCCTTCGTGAGGTGGAAGGCGCGTTTGACGCGGTAGTCTGTCTTGGGGGCGAGTCCTTCCTGGTTTATCTCCTCGTGAACGGAAAGATCACGAATGTCTTATCGCATAATAAATGTGCCGCCGGAAGCGGGGAGTTTTTTATGCAACAGATCGGCCGGATGGGGTTGGAAACGGACGAGGCCATCCAGCGTTCTTTCAGCGGGAAAGTTGTGCCTCTGGCCTCCCGCTGCTCCGTGCACTGCAAATCGGATATCACCCATAAGCTGAATCGGAACGAGGCCACGCCCGAAGATATTTTACATACGCTTCATGACAGTATGGCTAACAAGGTGATTGCGTTGTTGGAGAAAGGGATGCACCAGCCGAAACGAGTGCTTTTGACCGGCGGGGTGACCCGAAATACGGCCATGCTGGCGGCCTTGCGCGAAAAGCTTCCGGCCACGGATTTTGTCGTGCTGCCGGAGAGTCCCTGGTTCGAAGCCTGGGGCAGTGCGTTGATCGCCCGGGATGAGCCGGTTTACACCTCCCCTCATATCTCGGCTCAGGCCAGCCTTGGCCATCTCCCGCCGCTTCATCGCTATGCCGATCGCGTAAAAATTATTCCGGCCTTGCCGCATCAAGCGCCCCCCGATGGCCTGATGGTCCTTGGAGTCGATGCGGGATCGACAACGACCAAGGCGATTCTGCTGGACCCTGCCACGTATGGCCTGGTGGCTTCTCATTATGCGCGCACACAGGGAGATCCTGTGCGGGCCACTCGCGAATGCCTTCAAGCCCTGGTGGATCAACTTGGCAATCGTGCCGTGGGTCTCGTGGGAACGACCGGTTCAGCACGAGAACTTGTCGGGGCCTATTTGGGTACCGAATATGTCTACAACGAAATCTCGGCTCACGCTGCGGGCGCGAACCATTTCGATGCCGGTGTGGACACGATTTTTGAAATCGGTGGGCAGGACTCCAAATATATTTATCTGCGCAACGGGGTTCCGATCGACTATGCCATGAACAACGCATGTTCGGCGGGGACCGGCTCGTTCCTCGAGGAGAGTGCTCACGGAGATCTGGGCATGAATGTGTCGGAAATTTCGAACATCGCCCTTAGCGCCCCTTCGCCCGTCCATTTCAAGGCGACCTGCGCCGCCTTCATCAACTCTGATATTCGCATTGCGCAACAAGGGGGACACCCGCGTGACAACATTGTTGCCGGATTGGTCTATGCCATCGTCAGTAATTATCTCAATAGAGTGAAGGGGCCGCGCTATGTGGGGAAGAAAGTGTTTCTGCAGGGCGGAGTCGCGTTGAACCATGCGATTGGCCACGCCTTCGCTCATAGTATCGGACGCGATATCGTCATTCCCCCCAGCCCTGAATTACTCGGGGCCCTGGGGGTCGGGTTGCTCGCACTACAGAGGTCCGGTGGCACACTCGGCACGGCAACCAATCTGCTGGCCTTGGCCGAACCAGAGATGACGCTGGCCGGGCGGTTTACCTGCGGGGCGTGCGCCATGTATTGCAGTATCGACCGTTTTATCGTCGCCGGCCGGCGGTTTCCCTTCGGCGGTCGTTGCAGCCTTTTTGAAAGCGTGTGGAAAAGAAAGGTCCGAACGGTTGCGGCTCCCGACCTGGTCGAGAAGCGGGCCAAATTAATTTTCTCCAGTGCCCCACCGCCTATGTCCACGACTCCCGACGAAGAAGGGGGGAATCACCTTGGCTGGGGGATCAAGCGGGCCTTCGATAGCGCGAAGTCTCTTGTGGAAGCCTCCCTCGGCCACCCTCACCCCGTGACCACCGGTGTGCAAGAAAAGAAGCAACAGATCGGGATCCCACGAGCGCTCATGACGCATTCACTCTATCCGCTCTATTCAACCTTTTTCTCCAGCCTGGGGATGGAGGTGGTGTTATCGGATGTGGACCCGCGTGGCGATCTGAAGTCGAACGCGGGCTTCTGCTTTCCCATACAAATTGCCCACGGCGCGGTGTTGGATCTCTCCCGAAAGAAGTTGGATCTGGTTTTCCTGCCTCAGGTGACGCGCATGCCTCATCAAAATGCCTGCCGTGAATGCTATTTGTGTCCGATCACCCAAGCTTGTCCGTATTTTATGTCTAAAGCTTTCTCCGATATTCGCTTTCTTTCGCCGGTATTAGATTTTGTGAATGGCTATGAGGCGTGTGTGGCCCTTGTGGATATGGCTGTGGGGGATTTGCAGATGCCGCGCGAGTTGGCTCAGCAGGCATGGAAGGCGGCTATCCGGGTTCAGAGAGAAAGCGAGCAGGCCCTTCGGGACCTTGGTCGGTCGGCCTTGAACGAGGCGGTGGCCTCGGGAAAGCCCGCGATTTTACTCGCCGGGCACAGCTACAGTGCATTTACCCAGGAGGCATCTCAATCAGTGGGGAAGAAGTTATCCAGTATGGGGGTTCCCGTGATTCCAGCCGATTGCCTCGCGTCCATCGAAGACGGATCCACGTCATGGCATTTTGCAAACCAGATTTTAAATGCAATGGCCGTGACCAAAAAACATGCGAACCTGTTTTTGCTTTGTGTGAGTAATTTTAGTTGCACGATCGATGCCTTCACGCATTCCGTGCTGTCTTCCGAGATGGGCGCCAAGCCCTATCTGATTCTTGAAATCGACGCGCACACGGCTGATGCGGGCGTGCAGACACGGCTGGAGGCCTTCCTGGATATCGTTGAGAATTACCGTGAAGCGCAGACCAGCCCGGGCAAACCGTTTATCCCATGCCGGGTGACGTCCAGCGGGCACGTTGCACGCTCGAACGGGGAGCAGGTGCGGTTAGACGATCCACGGGTAAAAATTTATTTTCCGAATTTCTCCGACTACCATACGCAGGCGGCGGCCATGTCGGCCCAGTGGTTAGGGTTGCATGTCGGCGACCTTATTCCCTTGGATCGAAGTCAGCTTGACCGGGGCCTTCAACATACCTCGGGTCGTGAGTGTCTCCCCCTGCCCATTTGTATCGGGCAGTTGCTCCAGGTGGCTGAGCACCGTCGTCCCGGTGAAATTGCGGGCTTTTATATGATCCGTGGGGGTGCCCCCTGCGTGACCGATTGTTACATGGGGTATTTTGAGAGGTTTATTGCCGAACAACGACTGTCCGACATTTTTCTCTTGAGTCCCGGACCGGAAAATAATTACGGAGGATTAGATCTGGCATCCCTGCCGAAGCATCTATTGCCGACGATGCATGTGGCAGACATTCTCGTGGAAATCGAGCAGGTTCTGCGGGTGGTGGGTACACCTGAAAGCGTGGACCAGCTCAAAGGCGAGTGGCAGCGATTCAAGCACGCTGCTCGCTCATTCGATCAATTTCAAGCCGGACTCCCAGGATTGATCGATCGGCTTGCCGCCTTTCCACGTGAACGGGATCCCTTGACCTGTCCGCGAGTGGTGGTCACGGGCGATTTTTTTACCCGGTTCAGTCCTTTTTTTATGGACGGTGTGCGTGACCGGTATAACCAAAAAGGCATTATTCTCAAGCCGGTTGATCTGGGTGACCTCGTGCTCTATGACTCCTATGACCGGATCACAAGAAATGCCGACGGGTGGGGGATGAAACCGGGAGGTTTGGCCATGGCGAAGGCGTGCACAAGAATCCTTCAGCCCGACGGCAGGGAGTATCTCCAGCAGTGGTTGGGTCACCAGACCGTAGAATGGTCCGAGCATTATTACCGTGGCCTTTTCCGTCGAACAGGATTGCTGGTCGCCGGAGCTAATAATGTCGCCTCGCTGTTTGAGAAAGCGGCAGAGCATATTTCGCCGACCATTTATGGCGAGATTATTCCGACCTTGGGCAAGGGGCTTGAAGCCGCAAGTGAAGGCTATGACGGCATTATCCTCCTGGGACCATTCAATTGTCTGCAATACCGGATCTCGGAGGCGATCTTCAAGCCATGCAGCATTAAGCAGGGGATGCCGATTCTGACGTATGAGAGCGACGGTTATGCGGTCTCGCCGTCGGTGCTGAGACAGGTCGAGGTGCATGTCCAGCAGGTTCTTGAACATGCGGCCAGACACTGT
>CAZBQO010000154.1:0-4716 GCA_964494125.1 uncultured Nitrospira sp.
CCAAAATATACTTTACACATTGCTGCACTCTCGCTTGTAGGAGAAAATGAGGGCCATCAACTTTCTTCAGATTAAAGGATTGGAAGTGATGAGCAAACCAAACTGCACATCGAGCTGGCACTAATTTGTCATGGGAACCCTGAAGATAGCCGCAAGGAATTGACCAAATTTTTGAACTGGAGGAGAAGGAAGCCATCTCAATTAACCGTAAACGATGCAAAAGAACATAAGAAGACACGTTAGTTAAAACGCCTTTTAGCGCCATAACCTGAAGAGAAGGAGCAGACAATCCCAGACAAAAGAAGCGGTAAAAAATCTCTGGAATCAAAGGAATACGCAACAAAGTCGGAGGCATCATTGTTATAAATTTGACCAAAAATGGTCGTGGAGATTCCGCAAATGCTGCGCAGAAAATAACACCACGTAGAGGAATAGCAAATTGATTCAAAAGGGTAAGAGCTACTAATCCTGAAAAAGATTCAGCTAATAAGATAGTGTCTTCAGGGTGGATCAACTGTTCTTTGACCATTGCAACCATTTCCGAAAAGGAGGATGGCCTGTCTGTTGGATAGGCCATAACGGTAACATGAAATATGTCACTTAATTGTTCGACCAGTGGCTGGAAAAGCATTCCGGTTCCATCAAGGCCAGGCAATAGGATGAGTTTCGTTTTTTTTTGATAATGCATAGGCAAGAAAATGATACAAAAAAAACGGAAGGAATTAGAATGAGAGGCAGATACCAAAATTTCGTCATGGAATCACCTCAGGTATCATACTAATGACTAGGAAACGTTAATGGAAGGCATCTGGCGTCAGCCTTGGGTCGTGGAATGGTCCCAATGTCTATTAGACAGCTATGCCCATTGGCTGCAAAAAGAATTGATTCCCCGTCAGGGGACTTCACTGGAACAGGCGGAACGCTTATTCACCTGTCCATTCGTGGTCGTTTCTCATGGACTGCAGGATGACCCCATCCTCAATTATGGGAATCAGGAGGCCTTAGATTTATGGGAAATGGATTGGGACCAACTTACTCACACGCCCTCCCGGCAAACGGCCGAACCTGTGAATCGTGAAGAACGGGCCCGCATGCTGCATCAGGCCCAAACCAAGGGGTTCATTGCCGATTATCACGGAGTCCGGATCTCCCGATCCGGAAAACGATTTTTAGTGGAACGCGCCACCGTGTGGAACATTCGCAAACCGGACGGGACTCCACTCGGACAGGCGGCCACTTTTTCAATCTGGACGTTCCTATAGGTCGCCGAAGGTCTCCTCCTTACCGCCTTTCCCTGTGATACGGATCTGCCAAGAGAGGCTCTCCCTGCCCTTGCTTGCTCTGAGGATTTTACCTGGGCTATGGTGCCGTGAGGTTGATAATTGACGCTTCAACCATTTTTCATGGGGAACGTAACATGATTTTAGCGGCTGACATCGGTGGAACAAAAATCAATCTGGCCTTGTTTGATTGGAACAAGGAACGGGTAGATCCTATTCGGGAGGATACGGTTTGGACCGCTGATTACGAGTCTTTCGAAGAAGTGTTGACAGAATTTCTCGAAGAACCGACTTCTGCCGATTCCGAATCGGAAGAAGCCCCTGGCGACAGCGAGGCCCTTTCGTCCGAATCCACTCCCCCTTCTCCACTGGGACCTCTGACCGCCGCCTGCTTTGGCGTGCCGGGACCAGTCTTGAACAATACCTGCCGACCCACAAATATTCCTTGGACAATTGAAGGAGACAAACTCGCGGAGTTTCTAAATATTCCCCAAGTTCGTTTGTTAAACGATTTGGAGGCCACTGCCTATGGGCTACGGTTCCTTCGACCGGATGAAGTCGAGGATCTCAACCCCAACGCCCCTTCTCCCCCACCTGATGGCACGCGGGTCTTATTGGCCGCGGGAACAGGCCTGGGAGAATCGCTGCTCCTCTGGACAGGGGAGGACTACCAGATCTGTCCGTCGGAGGGAGGACATGCCGATTTTGCACCCAACAGCGATTTGGAAATCGATCTGCTGCGATATTTGCGTACCAGCTATTTACATGTCAGTTACGAACGGGTTCTTTCCGGTCCCGGTCTCCACAGCATTTATCAATTTCTCCGGGACACCAAGAAAAACGAGCCCACCTGGTTTGCCGAAAAACTCCCAACCGGTGATCCGGCAGCCTTGATTACGGAAGCCGGGCTGACGGGAAAACCAGAAATTTGTAAAGAAGCCCTGCAGCTCTTTGTCTCTATTTACGGTGCCGAAGCGGGCAATATGGCCCTCAAGACCCTAGCCATGGGTGGCGTCTATCTTGGTGGGGGCATCGCCCCAAAAATCATATCCGCGTTACGGGAAGACACATTCATGAAAGCTTTTCTGGCAAAGGGCCGCTACAAACGGTTACTGGCCAAGATTCCCGTTCGGGTGATTTTGAATCCCCATACCGCATTGCTCGGGGCGGCCTCGGTCGCTGCCGGCATAGCTGGCTAACACCATGAAATCAAAGCATACCCTGGGTATTTCTCAGGACTCAGACCCCACATCCTCCCTTCGATGGCACGCAGACAGACCTTTGGCTCTGTTTTTTTACCCTCGTCCCTGGCGTTTTGCCCGAAACCACTCGGAGAGCACCAGGCTTTGAGAAAGAATGTCTGCTAGTTTCGATGACACCAAAGCCTCCGGCCGTTTGCCAACGAATGATTCCCGAGCGTGAGACCCTTCTATGCCCTCTCTATCGACGCCATTGACACCGGAACAGCAAAAAGCCCAGGCCGCCCGCAAAGCCCTTGAATTTATACAAGATGGCCAGATCCTGGGACTCGGCACCGGTTCCACGGTCCATTATTTTTTGACGTCCTTAGGCCAGCGCGTACAACAGGGATTACGGGTCCGTGGCGTGCCAACCTCACAAGCCACAGCGGTCTATGCCGGACAATTGGGCATTCCGTTACTGAACAATGACGACGCCTGGGACATTGATGTGGCAGTGGATGGCGCCGATCAGGTCGACCCCCAACTGAATCTGATTAAAGGAGGAGGGGGGGCGTTAATGCGGGAAAAAATTGTGGCGAAAGCCGCTCAGCAATTCATTGTTATTGTGGATCAGGCCAAACAGGTGGACCGTCTTGGACTTCCTTTCCCCCTACCCGTTGAGATCGTGCCGTTCGGTTGGCGAACGACACAACGGCATCTTGAGAATCTGGGATGGCCTGCCCCGTTGCGCCACAGAGCCGGCCAGCCTTTTCTCACAGACAATGGAAATTATGTGGCGGATCTCCATATTCCTGAAATTACCGACCCCTCCGCGCTCGAATTGTCCCTGAATCAAATTCCGGGCGTGGTTGCGTGCGGACTCTTCCTGATGATGACATCCTTATTAATTACCGGCACGAATGATGGTCCCGTGCTCACCCGCGCATCTTGAGTCATGCGTCTTCTCTGGTAGAATTAACCGAAGATTGTTTGCCGTTGCATGCTACCGCGCTTGCAATCAAAGTTGATAAAATAAGAAACATGGATAAGGGTCAAGAAATGAGGGGGTCTGCTATGAGGACTCCCCCAACCGGCAGAGGAAAAAGGTATCCTGCATGAGAGGACATTATCCGGGGCAAACCTCCTCCGTGAGAAACAGACACCATTTCTGGAGGGTTGCGATCGTGGTGGGCCTCCTGGGATTCACCCATATTCAATGCTCTCAGGCACCATCCTCTTCCCCTCCCGAGAGTGCCCCTGCCATCACCGCAGCCCCCATGGAGACCGAGCTGCCCCTACCAGTCGTCCATGCAGCTGATTCGCCCGCCGTGGCTAACGTCTCAACCCCTCTTCTGGCTTCTAACGAAACCTTTGTTAAAATCGCCAAAGAGGCGATGGCCTCAGTCGTGAATATTTCAGCAACCAAACGCACCGTTCAATCTCCCGGCACGAATCCCCTGTTTGAAGATCCATTTTTCCGAAGGTTTTTTGGAGAGGAATTTGAACGGCGGTTTAAACAACCCCGCGAACGACAGGAGCAGGGCTTGGGTTCCGGAGTGATTGTCAGTGATGACGGATACATCGTCACCAATAATCACGTGGTAGAACAGGCCGATGACTTGATGGTCCTCCTTGGAGATAAACGGAAACTTCCGGCGACACTTATTGGCACGGATCCCAAAACCGATTTAGCGGTGATCAAGATTGAAGCCACCGGATTATCCACCTTACCCTGGGGAAACTCTGCGGCACTGGAAGTTGGAGAATTGGTTTTGGCGGTGGGTAACCCCTTTGGATTGAATCAAACGGTCACAATGGGGATTATCAGCGCCGTGGGCCGCGCCAATGTCGGCATTGTCGATTATGAAAATTTCATTCAAACCGATGCCGCCATTAATCCAGGCAATTCCGGAGGCGCTCTCGTCAATCTACAAGGCCAACTCATCGGCATTAATACCGCCATCTTCTCCCGAACGGGTGGCTACATGGGCATCGGCTTTGCTATCCCCAGCCAAATGGTCAAAAGCGTGATGCAAAGCCTGATTGGGCACGGAAAAGTCATTCGTGGGTGGCTGGGCGTGTCGATTCAGGAATTGTCTACGGACCTCGCGACCCAATTCGAGGTGCCTGATACCCAGGGCGCACTGGTGGGAGATGTCTTCAGCGAAAGCCCGGCGGGGCAGGCCGGGTTGAAACGTGGTGATATTATCCGCACCTACAATGGTATCACTGTGAAGGATCCCAACCATTTGCGG
>CAZBQO010000155.1:0-4700 GCA_964494125.1 uncultured Nitrospira sp.
GCCTGTCCGCGAACCCTGCGTGCAGCGCGGGCCTCGAAGCGCTCGGCCCGTGCGAACTCTGGCGGCAACTGAGGCAGGGATTCAGGAATAAAAATGAAATTCGTATTGTTGCAGAAACGGGATTACACGAGTGAAGGATGTGGAGCGGGGCTGACGTCCACGGATACGGTGAGCGTATGCTGTCCGCCCCCAACCATGAAGCCATTAATCGGACTGACATCCCCATAGTCTCTTCCCCAGGCCAAGGTGATGTGTTCATCGCCGGGAATGATATTGTTGGTGGGATCAAAGTCGATCCAACCGAGGCCGGGACTCCATGCGGCTACCCAGGCATGTGAGGCATCGGCGCCCACCAGTTTTTCCTGTCCTTCAGGTGGATGCGTCAGAAGGTATCCACTAATATAGCGTGCGGGCAAACCCAGGCTACGGAGTGCGGCAATTTCCAAATGCGCAAAGTCCTGGCAAACGCCCTTCCGTGAGGTGAGAACATCTTGAACCGGGGTAGACACCTCGGTCACACCTCCTTCGTAGGTGAATTCCTCAAAGATTCGGCTGGTTAATTCCATCACCCCGGCAAGAAGCGGACGCCCGGATGGAAAACATTCACGAACAAAGTCATACGTGGCATCGTCAATGGTGATGTACGGGGAATCATACATAAATTGTTGGGCTTCCAGATTCGGTGAATCTAAGGGATTTTGGAGTTGTTGGACGACCTGCTCCCAAGGCGGACTTTGATCCAACGGTATCGGCTCCGGCTTGAGGACCTCCACTAAGGTTTTGGCTTCGACGATCAATTGGGGATGAGGGGTTTGAATGGTCAGGTGAGTCATGGGATTGCCAAAATAATCCTCACCTTCTGAACGGACCGATGGCGTAGGATCCAACGTCAGGGTGGATCGAAGGCAATGTTGTCGAGGATGGGACCGGGGGGTGAGACGCAAGACATGATGAGAAATGGCAACCGGCTGAGTATAGGCAAAGGTGGTCCGGTGTATCACCTGATACATCATGGAATGCCCTCAAGCCATTGAGGCCCTGAAATCCGTTGCGCCAATGAATGACTGAAAAAGGTATGAGCCACCACATCGGAGAGTTGGTGTACATGTTGGTCCAGTTGTTTGAGCAGTCGTTCAAGGTTGACTCGCACGCCGGTTTTGGTCGTGAATTGAGCAAGTTCCATCATGTCGGCCAGTCGAATATCCGTGCACCCGCGTGTGGTAATCCGCTGTGCCGGGTTGATGGAAGCCGAGGCTTCCTCCCGAGGCAACGCGTTGATGTGTGACTCGATCGTCAATAACTGGAAAATAATTGAACGGGGGTTGGTATCATCGGCCAAAAGCAAATCCAAGACTGCAGCGAGTTTGGCTTCAGCCTTGTATCGGGTTCGGTAGGTAATGGAGGCGTCGGCTAATTCCAGAAGCAGATTGAGGGCGCCGGTTGTTTCCGGCGTGCCTCGTGATGCCAAATGACGAATGAGTTTGGATAAGTGTCTCACACGTTCCAGTCGCCGCCCCATTTCCAGAAAACGCCAGGCATAGCTGCGGGTCATATTTTCCATGACCATGCCGTTGAGCGCTGCCAGATGTTGAATCATCCGGCTCAACAGCCGAATCGCATCGTCGATGCTTTGTCCCTTTGTCTGTGCCCAATCCTTTGGTACGCTGGTGAGTTCCATGAGAATATTCCAGGTGTCGAGGGATAACCGGTGGCGAACCAGTTCTGCGGTGCGTCGCACATTCTGAAGAATGGTTGCCAAGCCGTCCGGCGAATCCGGGTCAAATAAAATCGTTCGAAGTTCCGCCTCCACCGCGCTGGCTCCGCCTTCCACGGCCCGTTTGGCGCGACGGGGCGATAAATGTTTTTGCATCACGAGTAGTGAAACCAAGCGATGCAGGGTTTCAGGATCATCTCCGATTCCGGCCTCTCCGCTCAAGCGTGACACCAGGCTCCGTAATAAACGGATCGCGCCTTCAGCGCGTTCGGTGTACCGTCCCAGCCAGAAAAGATTGTCTGCGGTTCGACTGGGTAGATCCCGTCCTCCCCGCCGAAGCTGAAGCGTATGATGGGGAAGCGTGACGGCTGCCGGAATATCAAGAGGACCGTTCGACTTCACCCAGGTGTCTTTACTGAAATCACCGGGTTCATGCCAGTGCGCACGTGGATCCGATCGAACCGACACGCGAGCGAGTCCGCCCGGCATGACGGTATAGCCGTCCTTCGTGGCTGTCAGATAGATGCGGACAGTCATTGGAACCGGTGTGAGCTCATCGTGAGAGGTCCAAAAGGGAGTCGTGGAGGGCGAAACGATTTCCCGCCCCACGTATTCATGTCCACGCCGTGCAATGGCTTGAGCCAGGGCTCGACGGCCTTGCTCGTTCAAGTCAGGCCCGAAGGAGGAGAGACGGTCGTGCGTGAGGCCCCGCTTGGGTGTCAAGACACGACGAATTAACAATCGGTTCATATTATCGAGCACATAGGCGCGCTCGTTAGCCTGTCCACACCACCAGGTGGCGACACTGGGAATTTTTAGTCCTTCACCAAAAAAGAATTTGGATAATGTCGGCAGAAAGCTTAAGAGGACTTCGCTTTCGATCAATCCGCTTCCGAGCGCGTTGGCTAATGTGACGTGTCCGGCTCGAATGGCCTGGAGTAACCCTGGGATACCCGTAGTGGATTCGGTCATCAATTCGAGGGGGTCGCACAAATCCGAATAGATCCGCCGTAAGACCAGATCAACGGGCTTAAGACCATCGACCGTTTTCAGAAACAGCCGTTCATCGCGTACGGTCATGTCCGACCCTTCCACGATCGGGTATCCCAGATACCGGGCCAGATAGGCATGCTCAAAATACGCCATATTTCCCGGGCCCGGCGAGAGCACGACCGCCAGGGGATCTTCCCGTTGGGAGAACTGGAGAAAACTCTCGCTGAAGGTCTGGAAAAAAGAAGACAGTCGTTGGACCTGTGTTCGGGCAAACAGATTGGGTAAGGACCGTGAGACGATAATGCGATTTTCGAGAGCGAATCCTGCACCGGTAGGTGCTTCGGTGCGATCACGCAAGACCCACCAATTCCCGTCAGGGGCTCGTGCCACATCAAAAGCCAGAAAATGTAAATAGGTGCCTCCTGCCACGGGTACGCCATGGCAGGGTTGCAGAAACTGGGGATTGCCGAACACGACAGCAGGGGGCAAGGTCCGGTTTTTCAGCAATTGTTGCGGACCATACAAATCACTCAAGATATGGTTCAGGAGACGGGCTCGTTGAATCAGGCCTGCTTCAAGATGTTGCCATTCCTCCTGGCTGATTAACAGTGGGAATAAGTCAAGCTGCCAGGGTCTGTCCCGTTGTCGTTCACTCTGACTGGCAAGATACGCCATGCCGTCATCTTTCAACATTCGTGCGGCGGTTTCGTGAGCCTGACGGCGTTGAGTGGCGTCCAGGCTCTCAAACTGTTTCAACAGATTTTGCCAATGCGGACGAACGGACCCGTCCGACGCCACGAGTTCATCAAAGGTATCCGGTTGAGGCGGGTACATCCTTGTGGGTTGGGAAAGGGAGTCGGGTGGTTCCGGAGAAAGGAAGGCAGCCATGGAATCCATCAGGGGAGTGTTGCCATATGCCGCCAGCGGCGTTCTCGCCGCTTGGCCGTGCTCCCGTACTCCTCCGTACGCTCCGCTTGCCCAAGCGGCCGCGGCCTTGCTGGACGAGCCTTTTTGAACACTCCCTTATTTTTCCTATGCGGGTTTCTGCCAATCATATGCTGCTGAAAAGGCAAATATTAGAAATATTCAACAGTCCCATCAGGGTATTTCTCGTCGAGGGATGATCAAAATTACCTTACCGTTTCCTGGATACACTGTCCACTGCATGTGATTATGCAGGCCATCGGAGGTCAAGCGTGCAAGGAAATTCCTGGCGGGAGGTATCTGGTGGTTCGGCATAGGGGCCGGCGGTATGACCAAAGGAATGAAACCTGGCCAACCGGCGGCTTTCGGCTTCATAGGCGTTGACGGGGAAATGTTCAAAATTTCTTCCGCCCGGGTGGGCCACGTGGTAGGTGCACCCGGCAACTGCCCGCCCGGCCCATTGATCGTAAATATCGAAAGTCAGCGGGGCGTCGATTCCGATCTTCGGATGCAAACAGTTTGGAGGCTGCCAGGCTCGATATCGTACGCCGCCGACCGCCTCTCCTTGCCGTCCGGTTGGTATCATGGGCACGCGTTTGCCATTGCAGACAATGATATAACGGTTTTCAGTTAAGCCTGACAGTTTGACCTGCAGACGTTCGACCGAGGAATCCACATATCGAACGGTGCCGCCAGGCGCCCCTTGCTCTCCCATCACATGCCATGGTTCCAGAGCCTGTCGAACTTCCATTACCAGACTGCCATAGTTGATTGAACCAAAGAGGGGAAAACGGAACTCCAGGTGAGGCGCGAACCAGTCGTCTTGCAGTTCGTACCCGGCGCGATTCATTTCCTGGATGACTTCATGGAGATCCTGAGCGAGAAAGTGGGGAAGCATAAAACGATCATGAAGCTGGGTCCCCCATCGAACGAGGTTTCCCTGGTCCGGAGTTTTCCAGAAACGCGCAACGAGGGCCAGGAGCAGAACCTGTTGAGCCAGACTCATACGCTCATGGGGCGGCATTTCGAAGGCCCGGAATTCTACCAGTCCGAGTCGACCGGTCGGGCC
>CAZBQO010000156.1:0-4639 GCA_964494125.1 uncultured Nitrospira sp.
GGCCTCACAGAATTCTTACCCGTGTCCTCAACAGGTCATATGATCATTGTGTCCTCTTTCATGGGTATAGCCAGTGATTCCTTCACCAAAACTTTTACCGTTGCCATTCAACTGGGTGCCATCCTCTCTGTGGTGGTTTTGTATTGGAAACGTTTTTTTGTCTCTTTCTCTTTTTATTACAAATTGCTGGTAGCTTTTATTCCTGCTGCCGTATTAGGATTATTATTTAATGATTACATCGATGCACTGCTCGAACGTGTAGAAGTAGTAGCCATTACCCTTATCCTTGGAGGTGTCGTTTTCATTTTTATTGATAAAATTTTTAAGGACACAGAGGAAAAAGAAAATAATGAAGTCACCAATTCCAAGGCTTTAAAGATTTGATTTTTCCAAACCATAGCCATGATCCCGGGTGTATCCCGGTCGGCAGCTACCATCATAGGCGGTATGACGCAAAAGTTAAACAAAAGAACGGCAGCAGAATTTTCATTTTTTCTGGCAGTACCCACCATGTTTGCAGCAACTGCCTACAAGCTCCTCAAATTTTACCAGGAAGGAAATAGTTTTGGAACCAATGAAGTGGTTTTGCTATTGGTAGGTAATGTTGTGGCATTTATTGTTGCCATGTTTGCTATTAAGTCATTCATCACCTTCCTTACGCGTCATGGTTTTAAGTGGTTTGGGTATTACCGGATCATTGTGGGTATCCTTATCCTTGTGCTTTTCTTTTTGGATGTAGAATTATCTGTTCTATAATGGAGCAGCAAGCTTTGGACAGGATATTTCTCATTGACAAACCACTTCGCTGGACCTCCTTTGATGTAGTGAGAAAATTGCGCGGCATATTAAAAATTAAAAAGATAGGTCATGCAGGCACCCTCGATCCGCTGGCCACTGGCTTGCTGATTCTGTGTACGGGTAAAATGACCAAACAAATTGACACTTTTCAGACACAGGAAAAAGAGTATACGGGCAAATTGGTACTGGGGCAAACAACACCTTCCTATGATCTCGAAACAGCACCTACACCCCCTCAGGATATTTCTGGAGTTACTGAACAGATGATTATGAAAGTAACTTCTCAATTCACAGGATCAATATCACAAATACCACCCCTGCACTCTGCCATTAAGGTGGATGGCAAAAGGGCATACAAACTGGCACGAGCGGGGAGTGACGTCAAATTAAAGGCCAGAGAGGTCACAATTAGTACATTTGAAATCACTCATATCGACCTACCGGAAGTAAGTTTCCGGGTAGTTTGCTCCAAAGGCACTTACATCAGAAGTTTAGCCCACGATGTAGGTCATGCGCTTGGAGTTGGCGCCTATCTATCAGAACTTTGCCGTATCCGAATTGGGGATTTTTTACTAAAAGATGCTCAAACACTGGAAGAAATAGTCAATGAAAATTTATCATAGCATAGAAGATTTTCCGAAGCTTAACAATGCGGTGGTCACCAGCGGCACTTACGATGGTGTTCATATCGGGCATCAGAAAATTCTTGAAAGATTGAAAGAGATTGCTGAAAAGTACAATGGGGAAACAGTGGTAATTACCTTTTGGCCACACCCACGGCTTGTTCTTTATCCAGAAGAAAACACTTTGCAAGTTTTAAATACTTTTGAAGAAAAGGCAGAGCTATTGAGAGAACAGGGAATACAACACCTGTTGCGTATCCCTTTTACTAAAGAGTTTTCTCAAATCTCCTCACAGGAATTCATCGACAATATTCTGGTGAATCAAATTGGAACTAAAAAACTAGTGATTGGATATGACCACCGGTTTGGTAAAAATCGTGAAGGGAGTTTTGAGCAGCTCAAACTAAATGGCCCTCAATATGGTTTCGATGTTGAAGAGATCTCAAGGCAAGACGTGGATAACGTGGGTGTAAGCTCCACGAAAATCAGAAAAGCACTTACAGAAGGAGACATTGAAACGGCCAACCATTTTTTGGGTCGCCCCTACGCTATCTCTGGCAGAGTGGTAAAAGGAGAAAAACTGGGCAGGGTATTGGGATTTCCCACGGCCAATGTAGATGTCGACTCGCATTTTAAACTCATCCCAGCTGAGGGAATCTATACAGTCACGGTGTCTCATGAGAACAAAAAGTATGGTGGCATGTTATATATCGGCCACAGGCCCACGGTTGGTGGCAAACAAAGATCAATTGAAGTCAACATCTTTGATTTCAATCAGGATATTTATGGTGAAAACATCACCATCAACCTGATGGCAGCCATTCGAAAAGATGCTCATTTTGATGATCTTGAGGCCCTTAAAAAACAGTTAATTGCAGACAAGTCGTCTGCCCTGGATGCACTTCGTGAAGGAAAATGGTTATGAACAAAGTACTTTGGAAACCCACCGCTGAAATTATCAAGAATGCCAACCTGACCCGGTACAGAACATGGCTGGCTAAAAATCTCAACCTCCACTTTAAAGATTACGATGAACTTTGGCAATGGTCCGTTGATCATATTGATGATTTCTGGAAAAGCCTCTGGAGTTATTTCAACATCATTTCAGAGGGAAAATACAAATCCGTTCGCTCCGGTGATGAAATGCCCGGAATCAAATGGTTTGAAGGCAGTCGTTTAAATTACGCAGAACATATTTTCAGAAATTTTAAAAAAGGAGAAACTGCTATTATTCACGCAAGTGAAAAATCACCTATCCAGCATATTGCCTGGGACGAGTTAAAAAAAGATACTGCCGCATTCCAGAGCTTTCTTATTTCTGCAGGCATCAAGGAGGGAGACTGCGTAGTCGCCTATTTACCGTGTATTCCGGAAGCCACAGTGGCATTTCTGGCGAGTAACAGTATTGGCGCCATTTGGTCCAGTTGCTCCCCCGACTTTGGTACACAATCGGTCATTGATCGTTTTGCACAAATAGAGCCAAAAGTATTGGTGGCCATGGATAAATATTCTTATGGCGGAAAGGAGTTTGATAAAACAGAGGTAATCGAAGCGGTGACAAAGGCCATCCCTTCTATCAAAAAGGTAGTGCTTATTTCATCCTCCCCCACCCTACAACGCGATCATGTTCTGTGGTCGACTATCATGATTAACCGGTCAGCTGCATTGAATTTTACCCGTGTTGAATTCAACCATCCTATCTGGGTTTTGTATTCAAGCGGCACCACAGGACTACCCAAAGCAATAACACATTCTCATGGTGGTATTCTCTTAGAACAACTCAAGTACCTCACTTTTCATAAAGATCTTCAACCTGGAGAAAGTTGTTTCTGGTATACTACTACAGGCTGGATGATGTGGAACCATATACAAGCCAGCCTGCTCTGCGAAGGTATTATGGTGCTCTATGATGGAAGTCCCGGGTATCCTGATCTCAATGTGTTGTGGAAGTTTGCTGAAGAAACTAAAATGAATCACTTTGGAACAAGTGCTGGCTTTTTGTTGGCCAACATGAAAGCCAATATCTCACCAGGCAGTACTTTTGATTTGCAGCACCTGCGTGGAATCGGATCTACGGGCAGCACACTTCCTCCAGAAGGTTTTGCTTATGTTTATGATCTTATAAAATCAGACGTGTGGCTCACCAGCATGAGTGGTGGCACAGACGTATGCAGCGGTTTTGTGGGAGGAAACACTTTATTGCCCGTTCACCAGGGAGAAATCCAATGCCGTACTTTGGGTTGTTCCCTTTATGCTTACGATGATGACGGCAATGAGGTAAATCAAGAGGTGGGCGAAATGGTGATCACTAAACCTATGCCCTCTATGCCTGTGTTTCTGTGGAATGATGATAATTTTGAACGCTACAAGGAGAGTTATTTTGAAATGTTTCCAGGCATATGGAGACATGGAGACTGGATTGAAATAACAAAAAACAATGGTGTAATCATCTACGGACGATCCGATGCCACTTTAAACCGTGGCGGAGTAAGGATTGGCACTAGCGAAATCTATCGGGCGGTAGATCAGATTAAAGAAATAAAGGACAGTGTGATCATTTGCATAGAGCGGGACAAAGGTGAGTTTTACATGCCCTTGTTTGTGATGCTTGCAGAAAACGTAGCCCTGACTGACGAACTAAAGAACAGAATTAATAAGTCTATCAGAAATGCCTACAGTCCACGCCATGTTCCTGATGAAATTTTTGAAACCAACGATATCCCTTATACCATAAGTGGGAAAAAGACGGAAGCACCCATTAAGAAGATCTTTATGGGTAGAAATCCTGATCAAGTAGTGAATAAAGGTGCATTGAGAAATCCTGAATCCATGAACTTTTATATTAATTTTTACAACCAACATTTGAAAACACAGGCATGAAGAAGTCAACCATAAATTTTGTAGTAGAGTTAGACGAAAAAAATACACCGGAACGCATCACCTGGGATGCCTCCGATAAACCTGATGAGCTTTCAGAAACAAAATCCATAAGTTTATCCCTGTGGGATCACAAACAGAAAAACACACTGCGCATCGATTTATGGACAAAAGACATGCCCGTAGACGAAATGAAGCGATTCTATATTGATTGCCTGGGAGGATTGGCACAAAGTGCGCTTACTTCCACTGGCGATGAATACATCTCCAATAAGATCAATGACCTTTGCGAAAAGCTGGTAAAGCACCTAAAGAAAGAGAACAAAGGGTAAGCCACTGGC
>CAZBQO010000157.1:0-4629 GCA_964494125.1 uncultured Nitrospira sp.
ATCTAATCCTGGGCAAATTTGCCCTTGAAAATCTTTATTATTCAACACTCCCTTTCATAGACCATGAGCTGGCCATACGAAACTGAACGCCCAGACAAAAAAGAAGGAAGGAGGCGAGCCTTGGCAGAGGAAAAACCAAGGACGTGTTGTTATTGATGCGTTTCGTGTTTATAGAGGGATTCCGACACATCCATCGAAAATCCTCCTTCATCCGTGAGCACCAGCCCTCCGTCCTGATCTAGACTAAATCTCATCGAATCCAAGAGAGCCGTCACCGGCAATTGATACACAATAAGGGTCCCTGAGACAATCGACATGACCTTTGTGCGAAGATCGGACTTCTTTTGCATGTTTCCGCTAAACAGATCTTTGACAAACGTATACCCTTTCACCTTGACGATCCCGGCTTCATAGATCAGCACCTCTCCCACAAAAAACCGTGGCGTATCTTTTTCAAATAGCCGGCGATGGACGATTAACAGTTTCTCTCCTTGGTTAAGCATGCGTTTCCTCCTTTAACTCGGCAAAAGGCTAAGAGAGGAATTGTCCGCTTCCTTACCATTGGGCCGAGAATCTCTTTCGTTTATACCCATTGGTCAAAGTCAGGATGGGCGACCAGGGCACGCAGAATATCGCTTCTGGTAATCATGCCCACTAAGCCCACGGCTTCAGATACAATCGGCAATGCGCCAATGTGTTCCTCCAATAATACTCTCGCCAGTGCGCGAAGCTCGGCTTCCGGGGACGCGACTAAGACCGGGCGACTGACCAGACCTTGGATAGAGCCCCCGGCTTGTATATGAGACTCCGTTGTCCCCGAAAGAACCGACTCCATGGTTCCCCGGAACAGATCGCGATCGGACAACATCCCGACCACGACGTCCATTGGGCCGAGAATTGGAATGTGTCGAAATCGCCTGGAATGAACCACATCCCAGGCTTGGGCCAGTGAGGACGTCACAGGAAGTGTGACGACAGGGAAGGACATGATGTCCCTGGCAAAAATCTTTGCTCGAGAAGATTGCGTGAACGATTCAACCTGTTCATACAAGCGGGCCTGCAAGGGAGATGGGCCGGAATTTTCCTGAGAAACCGAAGGAGGATTTTCCTGCCCGACCTTCACCCGTCCGGCGGGAGAGGCCTTCGAAACTTTCTCGACATTTCTCTGCCGGAACGAACCCGGCACATAGGGGACCCGCATGCCTCCCGGCTCAAATAGGGTGAACATTCCGACGCTCCGGGGCTTGTTGTGTGGATTCAAGGTACATTCGTCTAAAGGAGATGTTGAGCATGTTTGTTGAAACCTCTACACCCTTTTGCGAATTAGTATTTATAGCGCTTAGCGACATGGGGATGGCCCCACCAAACCTTCCGGCAAGCGGGTTCGTGCATCGACACATGCTTGATTGAGTTGTTCCTGGTTTAATCCTTGGGCATACCGGATGGCCACACCCTCCAAACGCGTGCCCTGAAAAGAGGCTTTTTCGACATTCGCTCCTCGAAGATCGGCCCCGTAAAACCTCGCCCCATCCAGTTTGGCCTCCTGCAGATTGGTACGGAACAGCACGGCAAATTCCAGATTGCTCCGTGAAAGATCCGCTTCAACCAGATTCGCCCACGAGACATCGGCGCCTTCCAGATTTGCTCCCTGCAAATTTGCCTTTGCGAGATAGGCTTCGTCCAGTGTCGCACGCAAAAGATTACTATTCGCTAAATTTGCCTCGAGCGCATCGGCATTCTGAAAGCTCGCACCGGCGCAATTGGCCCCTTCGAGATTGGCTTTAAATAACACTGACCGGTCTAAATTCGCTTCACTGAGTCTTGCATGCGGAAGCATGGCTTCATTGAGATTCGCCAGCCCTAAATCCGCTCCTGATAAATCGGCCGAACGAAGATCCGCTTCCTGTAAATTGCTCCGGTTCAAATCAGCATCGATCAGTTTGGCGTTGGCGAGTAACGCTCGTTGGAAATTCGCTTCCCGCCCATCCGCTCGAATGAGAGACGCTTCCGCAAGGTTGGCCATTTCAAAATCCGCCCTCACCAGATAGGCGTCCTCTAAATCGGCTCCCCGCAAGATGGCTAAGCGGAAACGGGACTCTGTCAGATTCGCTTCTCGCAGATCGGCTCCGGCGAAATTGGCCTGGGTCATATTAGCTTTTCGAAAATCCGCCAGGCGGAATGTGCCGCCCGAGGCATTGGCTCCCTGCAGATCAACCGAGGACAAAGAGGCTTCCGTGAGATTTGCTTTGTGAAAATTCACATGGACTAATTTGGCGGCGGTGAACACGGCACGGGTCAAATTGGCACCTTGAAAGTTGGCACCACTCAAGTCTGTTTCACGAAAATCGACCCCGGACAGATCTGCACCGCAGAAATTGGCCTGTGTCCCTTTCGGGTCTTGATGATCGGCAAGCCATCGGGCATGTGCGGCAAACATCCGGATCAGCGTCTCTTCCGGAATCTGTTTTCCGAGGAATGCCCCATGACAATCCGGGGAGGTCTCTGTGAGGCCACCGGACACATCCAGATGCTCCCCATAGGCTCCGGTGGCCATCAGCCATCCGATGAATACGAATCCCATCACCCCTCCGATCCACGACCCTCCTGGTTTCACCGACCTCACATGCAAATGACCGGTCTTTCCTGTGTTCAACAATATCCCTCCTTTATGTTCCTTATGTCTTGTAAAGTCCGAGCTTCATCAAATGGTCATCGATGAAGGCAGACAAAACATTCGGCATTCATGCGATTAAGGTTAATGCCGGACGACCAGCACGGACGAAGGCGCATACGCGCTCACCCATTCCGAGACACTTCCCATGGTAAATCGTTCCACACCCGTAAGCCCCTTGGATCCCATGACCACCAATTGGGCGTGACACGCTGGAACCGACTCGACGATTTTCTCCCGTGGATTCCCCTGAAGACGTTCTCCCATCACTTGAAACCCTTCCTTGAGAAACAATTCTCGATATTGCTCAAGGCATTCCTGAGCATGCTGCCGAAGAGGTGCCACCAGGGTCTTCAGCCGTGATTTTGGGAATATCTTCTTAGACGCATCCGTCAAGATATCGGGCACAACCGACACCAGGTGAAGAGTCACCTCTTCAGGAGACAACCATTCTTTCACCTTGTTTGCCGCAAACTTGGATGGCTTGGACCCATCCAAGGCGAGTAGGACGGAAGCCGGCACGTCGAGCGGACTCTTGACCGTCAGGACGGAGCAGGGACCATGGGTCAGAATCGTCCTGGAAATACTTCCAAGCAGGTATCCCGGGAGATCGTTCATTCCGCGTGATCCCACAACCACCAAGTCAGGCCGGCTCCGCTCGGCATAGCTAACAATTGAATCAGCCACATGCCCTTTCACCAAGGCCGTCTTAATCGCCGCAAAGGGCTTCGTCGTGGCCTGGCTTAATGCCACTTCGATACGGTGCGCACAACCCGTCAAGACCTTCTGACCCGCTGCCTCCAGTTTTTGAGAAATATCTTTGGTTCCTGACTCATGCTTTTTTGGTCGCTTCCCCCCACCACCTCTCAAGATCCTTGGATCAACCGCATGCAACAACACCAACTCGCTTACCGAATGTCGAAACAGCTTGCCTATACACTCCAGGGCCCAGAGAGAAAACTCCGATTCATCAACCGCACACAGGATTTTCATTGGCTCATCTCCTCAATCTCATTCACACAGAACACTTCACACACGTCCATCGTTCATAACGACACACTCTTCCACTCGCAGGAATCCTGCCAAGCGGAAAAGTATTTACCCGATATTTTTCTGGCCGGAAATTTGAAATTTACATGAAAAGAAATCCTCATAACCGTTCACCCTATTGCCACATGCCCTTTTTTGGGACTATTTTCCTTCATCATGGTGTAGCTTTTTTCCGCTTTTTTCAGGAACCCAATAAACCTAATTGGACACGAGCCAACGTTTTGGATCGTCTACGTCTCACTCAAACCCAATTCTCAGGAAGAGAACATGGTCTGGCATTTTCTTTGCTGAGTTCTCATGCATTATCGTAAATATCTACGCTATGACAACCACATCACGAGGTCAACAACATGGGTGACGGTCTGTTTCAAAAAATTCTGATACCCGTCGATTTTGCTCCATCCTCAAGGGAGGCGTTTCTGGTTGGTCTTCGTCTCGCACGAAGTTTTCAATCAGAGGTCATACTCCTTCATGTCATCGACACCAAATCTTTGGATGCCCTGAACGCTCTCGGGCTCGCGCTGCCTTCGGAGGAGAAAGCCCAGAAAAAACGATTACACCACCAGGCCCGCATTCTCGCACGGGGTCTCTTGGCGTTGCCTGAAGCCAAAGGGATAAAAATTTCGCGCTTACTCAGCGAAGGGAAACCCTTTATGGAAATTGCCCGTATGACACGAACAGAACAGGTCGACCTTGTCGTCATGGGCAGTTATGGTGGGCAAACGGGGGATATTACCAGGATCTTTTTTGGTAGTACGGCCGAAAAAGTCGTTCGCACCGTCACCTGTCCCGTGCTCTGCGTCCCCCATCCGTATCATAAGCTGCAGCCCTTTACGGATATTGACGCAATTCCCACACCCGCCAAATCTGATACGAAAGGGAAGCGTCAAAAACCATCATCCGGTTCA
>CAZBQO010000158.1:0-4518 GCA_964494125.1 uncultured Nitrospira sp.
GTCCGAAAAAATAATGATAAGAGACAGCCGCTGGTCGTGAGGTCTAATGTGTACGACTGTGTCGACTGGATGCTGACAAGCGAATGGGTTGATGACGACAATTTCAACATGCATGCGTCGAAGATCAACACCCATTGGCATTTCATGCAGTTCGACAATCAATCGTCGGATGGTGTGATTACCGGCTTTTCGTATGAACAATCCGTGCGACCCTTTACGATGATGGAGAAGACGACTGACAAGGGCCTGCCGCTGCCGATGAATACGGTATTCACCAAGCCGGGCAAGAAAGGTGACGTAACCATCACGGTGAAAAATGCCGCACAGTATCATCCGAAGAATGAGATTCTGATTGGTGCCGATAACGTGAAGCACAACGAGATCGGGCGCATTAAAGCCATAGATGGGAATCAAATCACGCTGTATCGGCCGTTGGAGCATGATCATCCGGTGGATGACATCGTCACCGTGGAATTCGTACGGCAACGGTTCTGGGCGGATGCGGATGTGGGTACCGTGTTCTGGCATGACCATGCGGTCGGCCGTGTGACTTGGGGACACGGAGGTTTCGGGACGATGATCGTCGAACCATGGGGCTCGACCTATCACGACCCTAAAACCGGCGCACCGATCCGAAGCGGACCTGTGGCCGATATCCGGACGACGGAGCCGGTCGGGTATGGAGTGAACGGAAGCTTCCGTGAATTGATGGTGCAGTTGAACGACAGTGTGCCGCATTCCGTCAACATCGTCACGGCAGGTAATCCTCCGGGGCAACCGATTGAGGTGGCGCTGGAAGCGGGAAAGACGATCTCATTTCCCATGCCTGAACATATTCCCATGACACCGATGCCGTTCCTCAACGGGGGAACCCACACCACCGGCGGCAGTTTTAACTTTCGGGCCGAACCGATCGCGGCTAGACTCAAGGCAAACCCGGATTTCTCGAACCTCTTCAATAGTCATGTTCACGGGGATCCCTATACGCCAATGGTCAGGGCATATCTCGGCGATACGGTCGTGTTCCGGCTGTTAGAGACTATGACAAACGAATCAATGGTGTGGACATTGTCAGGGCATACCTTTCTGACTGAACGGTATGCCGGTGATGCCAACCGGAAGAATTCCATCCACATCGGGATCGCAGAGCGATACGATCTTGTGGTTCCGCAGGCAGGCGGGCCTCGGCTCCAGCCTGGTGATTACATCCATTTTAACGGACGTTCTTCAAAATTCTCGGAAGGAGCCTGGGGTATTCTGCGGGTATTGGATAAGGAAGTGCCTGATCTTCAAAAGTTGCCGGCCGGTTATTCCGGTCGTAATGAAATTCCAGAGCCTGGTCCGGTCTGTCCTACCGAAGCACCGGTCAAATCATTTAATGTTGTGGCGATGGATTTTCCTTCCATGAATTTCAACACGAAGGCACCCGAAGCCGTAGAGGTCGATTTCGAACGGAACATTCTGCTCCAGAATCCGGAGGGAAAAATATATGTGCTCGAAGAAGATGTCGCACAGACGGCCAGTGGAATTCAACCGATGCCGCTGACTCTGAGAGCCAATGTAGGCGACTGTCTCAAGATTCACCTGACGAATCACATGAAGGAAAGCCGCGCCTCGTTCTCCGCGTTTTCCCTCGCCTTCGATCCTAAGGATTCGTTGGGAGCCAATGTCGGGCAGAATCCAGGTGATCAAACGGTTGCGCCTGGAGAGAGCCGGACGTATACCTATTACGCCGATCCGTTTTTAGGTGAGATTGCCTCGTTGGTCTGGGACTGGGGCAATGTTATGCACAATCCTCGGAACGGGCTTTACGGCGCGATCATTATCGGGCCGAAAGGCGCGACGTATCGTGATCCCAAAACAGGTGCGGATATATCCAATAAGAACAGTTGGATTGCCGACGTGATCGTGGATCGGACGGTGACTGGATACGAAGATCGACCAAATTATCGGGATGCGGCCTTGTTCTTCCAGGACGAGGACAACATCATCGGTACGAGCTTCATGCCTTACGTGCAGAATGTGGCTGGGCTGGTCGGGGTGAATTATCGAGCGGAACCGTATTTGTTCCGTGAGGAACAGGGATGTACGTTGGATAGGATATTCCAGCCCTGTTCTGAGGAAAATCCGGAAGACCCTATCACACCGATCATCGAGGCCCATGCCGGTGATCCCGTTCGCATTCATGTCTTCGGTGCCAGCAATGAACAAAATGGGATGTTCGGCGTTGAAAGTCATGAATGGCCCATCGAACCATTTATGCGAGGAGCCGATCAAATCAACGTCGTGGAGTTTTCGGGGTCAGAAGCGTTGGATGCCTTTATTCCAGCCGCAGGCGGACCTTATCAACGTACCGGGGATTACGTCTGGAGCAACCAGCGGTTGCCCTATTCCCAATCAGGGCAATGGGGGTATCTACGCGTACTACCAGGGAGTGACCAACGAATCCTATCATTGGATGGTGCAGTTCCGGCTGTGAAGGAAGCCAGGTTGCCCCCCGAGCAAGTGGTCCAAATTAAACCCGTCGAACCGAAATGAACCGGCATGAGTTCTAGTTGACGGGTTTAGGAACGGGGAGGCCGATGATTGGCTTCCCCGTGCTGCTCTAAATCCAAAAATCACATTTTCGAGAGACGTCATGAATCTAATACTGGTGGAGGATCGGATGAAAAATACGCTGGTGCAAATTATTGGGGTGACATTGGGTATCCTGGGGATGTGGGCCATCCCGGTTTGGGCCTATGAAGAAAGTCAGGTCAAACAAGGAGGAACGATTCGTGGGCAAGTGACTTTAGCTGGAGGGATGCCTAAAGCCATGGCCTTTAATTTGGTCACGATTCCTGATCCGGTTTTTTGTGGGCGAATTTCAACCGGAACAGGATGGCGTATTGTTGAAGATTTCATACTTGGATCTCAGGGCTCGCTGAAGGACGCGATCGTGATGCTCAAGGGTATTGAAAAAGGGAAAGCGTTTGAGTTGCCAAAAGTGACAATCGAAGCGAAGGATTGTGATTTTCTCCCATTTGTCAATGTCTTACGGGATCAGGATGAACTGACGGTCATTAATATGGATCCAGTGGAACATGATATCCAGGGATACGAAACGGCTCGTGAGCGTGGGGCGAGGGTCTTGTTTAATCGCCCACTTCCAATGAATCCATTTCATAAAGTATTGGATTTGATCAACAGGCATGATCATTTACCCGGCAAGCCAATGGTCGAAAAAATTCATTTGCAGAAGGATCGGAATATCTTTGTGATGCAATGCGGGTTTCATCCCTATATGTTTTCCTGGGGGGTGGTGGTAGACAATCCCTATTATGCGATTACAACCGAGGATGGACGGTTTGAGATATCCGATATTCCACCTGGAACCTATACGTTATCGGTCTGGCATGCCGGAATGAAGAAATACTTAAACCGTGAGGTGACTATTGAACCGAATGGGTCAATTTCTGTGAATTTTGAATATCAATCACCCGTGGGTCGCCGCAGTGTTCATGAAATTCAAGAAAACCCCCATTTTGGATTGGGACTATTAGGGGAAGAGGGCATCATTCCTTCACTTCGTCTTCAACATCCCTCATAACAAACACCATGAAAAGGACATCATATAGGTGGACGGGATGTTTCTGTTTCTGAGAGTGGGACACTTTTGAGCTGAGTCATTTCTTTATTCGCGCTGATTTCTTCTTCCAATCTCCTAATGTTTAGTATGGCATTCAGGGAATGCCTGCCTCAACGATCCATGTTCTTTGGGAGATGCAGATTCTTATTCATCCATCCTCGATAGGATTCTCAGAACGGAATCTGGTTGCCAATTGAGAGAGTATCGTTTTGACCATATTTTCCTTCCTCTGGGCATAAATTGGGTTCCTACCCTTCCACTAGGAATCTATAGGTTAGCCGTCGGGCATGATTCATGTGTTTTCCACCCCTTCGTTTTCCAAAGATGTCCTTATTATTGAATTTCGCATACCCCCTTTCGTTTTTTCCCCTACATTAATCTTCTAATACACCAAACCGAAGTCGTATTTTGTGCCGAGTGTGAGCTCTGCTTGGAACGATTGGATTGCCCATATTCCAATTCTGCGGAATATGAAATTTCCATGTTATCCAAAAAAACCAGGACGCCTGAAAAGCTTAACTAAAAATCCTCACCATTGAAATTTCGATGTTTCGCGAGCGTTCCGCGATGTTTTTCGTGGCCTGATTAGTTTTCCATAACAAGCAGTAACTTCAATTAACCTCTCGTTTTCAATGAGTTAAGAAAAATAAGGGGGAGAACAATTGTTTGGACTAAAGATTGCTATTCAAGAGTGAGGAGGAATGTGGTGACACTGGTGACCAGTGTTCGTTCATTATTCGGTTGAATCGGGATGGTAAGAAAGGAGGTGCAAGCAGGTCTGGGTTGAAGTCCAATTACGGAAATCTTTAATTAATTATGGCTATCCGTAATGAGTTTTTTTAAAAAAAGGAGGTCTTTTAATGTTTCTTTCTAGACGTCAATTCTTGAAA
>CAZBQO010000159.1:0-4511 GCA_964494125.1 uncultured Nitrospira sp.
TGATGAATGGGACCACCATTGCTGCCCCCGGTTTTCCTGGCGGGGTTCCCCTAGCATGGCAGATTTCTCAAGTTGGCGATATCAATGGCGATGGCAAATCGGATGTCATCTGGCGTAACGGGCGGAGCGGGACCGTGGCTGTCTGGCTGATGAATGGGGCATCGATTTCAAGTGTGGGTTTCCCTGGCTCTGCTCCCTCAGACTGGGAGATTCAGTAAGCATTGGTTACGGCATATTCGCTCCTGCCACGAGAAAAAGTAGGAAAGCCATTCATAAGAGGGGGCGCTGGGGCCAGAGTATGGATTTAAACTCTTGTTTTGTCATATGGTTCGTCAATTGTTCCTGAATGGAGCACACACTACATGGATGCAATGAAAGTTCAGCATCAACGGGGCTTGAACCGGACATACAGGGGGACCCGTCAGGGCCTCAAGTTAAAAGTTGTACAGCTAGTCGTCCTAGCAAGTCTGCTGGTCCTTACCTGTGCCTTACCTGAGACGGCAATAGCCGTCGAAGTCCCCAATGTCGTGGGCAGCTCACAGGCTAAGGCGGAGGCGGATATTATCAAGGCCAATTTGAGGGTGGGAAAAGTAACCTCGGCTAATATTGTCACCGTCCTGCCCGGTACTGTCATTCTTCAAGATCCGGCAGCAGGAATTAATGTCGTCCGCGGCACGAGGGTTGATCTGGTGGTGTCTGGAGTGGCAGTCCCCGACGTCGTTGGTCGAAAGCAAGCTGACGCCCAAAAGGATTTGGCTAAAGCAGGATTAATCGTCGGGAGGGTGACGACGGCCAGTAGCGCGACTGTGGCGGCAGGCAAGGTCATTAGTCAAAACCCCACGGCGGGAACCCATGTGGCATTCGGGAGTCCGGTGGACCTGGTCGTGTCCCTCGGCAGCACAGTGCCGAATGTGGTGGGCATGACGCAGGCGGCCGCTCAATCGGCGATTACCACGGCGGGTTTGACCGTCGGTGCAGTGACGACAGCCATTAGTGCCACCGTGGCAGCGGGAAAGGTTATTAGTCAAAATCCGGTAGCAGGAAACAAGGTGGCGGCGGGAAGTGCGGTGGCCCTGGTCGTGTCCCGAGGGGCACAAGTCCCGAATGTTGTTGGTCGCACGCAAGCCGACGCCCAAAAAGTCCTGACCTCTGCCGGCTTAACCGTGGGAACCGTAACCAAGGCCAATAGCGCCACCGTAGCGGCCGGTAGAGTTATGAGTCAAAACCCCGGGGCCGGCACAACTGTGAACCCTGGAAGTGCGGTGGCTTTGGTGGTATCGCTGGGAACGACCGTGCCCAATGTCGTGGGCTTGACGCAGAGCAGCGCTCAAACGGCTCTGATCGCAGCGGGCTTAACGGTGGGGACCGTGACGACCGCCAATAGCGAAACGGTGCCAAGCGGCACCGTCATCAATCAAACACCCGTGGCAGGAATAAAGGTGACTCCGGGAAGCGCGGTGGCCCTGGTCATTTCCTCCGGACCGCCGGTTTTTCTCATGGGCGTACAAAATGATCCCAGAATCGGGCCGCTCGTGAATAGCCTCTACCGTATTCGCACTGATGGAGTCGTAACCAAAATTGGGGATCTGAACCACCGCACCCATGGTTTGGCGTTTGTTGGGTCCACGCTGTATTCCGTGGAAGAGCTGACGCTTGCGCAACAGTCCGGGGCCCAGCCAAATCTGTATCGGCTCAATCCCGATACCGGAGCCACCCTGGCCACGATCCCTCTGTCCTTATCGACGGGCGAATCCTTAGAGGGGGGACGGGGTTTGGCCACAGAGCCTGGGACTGGTCAGCTATGGGGCTTGCTTGTGGTGACGTCCGAAGTGAACAGTGCCCGCCGGTTAGTGACGATTAATCCCAGGACGGGCGTGGCTACCCAAAAGGCCAAACTTCTGGGAAACTTCATGGACCTGGCGTTTGATGCGGCCGGGATCCTCTATGCGATCACGGACAATCGACCGGTGCCCGGGGGGGCGACGGTGTTTCCGGCACGGATTTATACGGTGAATAAAACGACGGGAGCTACGACGGAATTCCTGGATGTCTCGGCCGGAGCCGTGGCCGGACAACCCAATTTTCGAGAAAGTGAGACAATTGGGGTAGGATCGTCGACGGACCTCTTATATCATTTTTCCGGGCAGCATAAGGTGACATCAGGGTTTACTAAGAATATTCTGTTTGAAACGATCCATGTGAACAATAAAACTAGAACCGCGATTGCGCTCACCGGCCCGGACTTTTTTGTGACGACAGCTTTGGCATTGGTCCCACTCAAGACCGCACCGGCTCTGGGAGATCTCGATGCCAATGGCAAAGCTGATCTGGTTTGGCGGAACAATTCTAATGGCAACACCGCAATCTGGTTGATGGATGGAACGACGATTGCGGCCTCAGGCTTTCCCGGTGGAGTGCCAATGGCCTGGCAAATCGCCGGGGTGGGCGATGTGAATGGAGATAATAAGGCCGATGTTATTTGGCGCAATGGCATCAGTGGGGCAGTGGCTGTGTGGCTGATGGACGGGTTAACGATTGTTTCCACGGGGTTTCCGGGTAGTGCCTCGCTCTCCTTTGAGATCATGGGCGTGGGCGATGTGAACGGCGATGGAAAGGCGGACCTGATTTGGCGCAATACCACTGATGGTAGTACCGCGATCTGGTTGATGAACGGCACCACGATTGCCGCCTCAGGGTTTCCGGGAGGAGTGCCGGTGGCCTGGCAAATCACAGGGGTGGGCGATATGAATGGGGATAACAAGGCCGATGTTATTTGGCGCAACGGCAACAGTGGGGGAGTGGCTGTATGGCTGATGGACGGGTTGTCGGTGACGGCCGTGGGTTTTCCTGGAAGCGCATCCCCGGCCTTTAAGGTCACGGGTGTGGGCGATGTGAACGGCGATGGAAAGGCGGACCTGATTTGGCGCAATACGACTGATGGTAGTACCGCGATCTGGTTAATGAACGGGACCTCTATTGCCGCTTCAGGATTTCCGGGTGGAGTCCCGGCCGTCTGGCAAATGTCAGAGGCGCGGGATGTGAATGGCGATGGCAGGGCGGATGTCATTTGGCGTAATAGCCGGAATGGGACGGTAGCGGTGTGGCTGATGAATGGATTGACGATTTCCGCCGTGGGGTTCCCAGGGTCAACCTCCACAGATTGGGAGATTCAGTAATTCCTGTTTGTCGAGGGAACAGCGCGGTAGGGCGACATCAGTCCAAGAGGTTATTCGGGTAGGCCCTGTTAAGTGAGATCAGGGAATGGATTGAAGAAATTATTGAGAGGATTTGGCGCATCGCATTCCAATGTAGGGACTTCTCTTTTCAGGATTTTCTCGCGCCCGATAGGTTGATCGGGCAAAAATTGAACTCACACTCCAAGATCCTCCACGATGCACTTTCATGGTCCCGGAGTCCGCCCCGTTGGGATTATGGATGAGCATCGGTTGGTTCTCGTATGGTGTATACCAATCGAAGACCCACTCGGATATATTTCCAGCCATGTCATGAATACCAAATGGACTCACTCCATTCGAGAATGTGCCAACTTCTAACGGGCCGGCTTTTCCACGATCCAAAGCGGTTTGCATCCATTCACCCCATTTCGCCATTGATGAAAAGTTTTTGCCTGCCCAATAACTCGCCGTATTGGTTCGTTGAGGATCCCATGAGTTCCCCCAAGGATAGGTAAAACCTTGAGATCCCCTGGCGGCGTATTCCCATTCCGCCTCGGTAGGAAGGCGTTTGCCAGCCCAGGTGCAGTAGGCCGTTGCGTCATACCAGGTCACTCCGAGGACCGGATGATCCGGTTTGTGAAATCGTTCATTCTCCCAGAACGCAGGGGCTGCCCGGCCTGTCGATTCAAGAAATGCACGATAATGTCGATAGCTGACCTCATATTGATCAATATAATAGGCGTTAAGGCTAACCTGGCGTTGAGGAATCTCTGCTTGAAAGGCATTGAACTGGACTCCTTCAAAGTCTTTCAGGAGACTGGAAATTTGATTCTCATTGCTTCCCATCCTAAATTCTCCGGCGGGAATCAAGATCATGGGGGCGTCATCATTTCCTGATAGGGCGGACTCCACTGCGCCAGGTAAATCTTGTTGATGCAGCCGTGCTTCAAGAATGGGTTCCGGTTGAGATGCATTCGGTTGATCGCTTGCCGCTGGTTGTGAGCTGGAGTCATTTTGGAACATATTCTTAAAAAATCCGAAAAACCCTGAATTCTCGTTCGAGGATGGTTCAATTGCCGAGGGGGATGGGGGAAAAGGCGTGGATGCGGAAATGGTCCCAGGCGTTGGCGAACTTCCAGGAGAAGGCCCTGCCGGATCATTTCCACCATTCGGGACAATAATTTGTGGTTGGACAACTTTCGCCTCTAGTTCTTTACGCTCACGTTCTGCGGCGACTCGTCGACGCTCTTCTTCCAAATCAGCCAGGCGACGCGCTTCCTCGGCCTGCTGGCGTTGTTGCTCTTCTGCGGCAAGTCGGGCCTTTTCGGCTTTCAT
>CAZBQO010000160.1:0-4439 GCA_964494125.1 uncultured Nitrospira sp.
CGGATCTTCAGGGTGCTGATTGGGCACCGTAAAGAGGTTGAACAACAAAATCATGAACAAACACACAAACACCCAAAACAGTAAATTTTTCACCCGAGAATTCATACCGAGGGTAACCCCCTTAGCAATTCAAATGTCATAAAGAGCCGTACCGTTCAGCCATTAGCTTAACCAATTGATTCTATCACGCACTTTTTAGAACTGACAACCGCATCAAGACTGCGAGTCTTCTTTAACCAACTTTGGGTCGAGTTTAGCCAGATAAGGAAGATTTCGATATTTCTGCTTAAAATCCAGCCCATATCCCACAACATAGGTCGAAGGCACTTCAAACCCCACATACCGCAAATCAACCTCCACCTTGCGATTGGCAGGCTTACTAATCAACGCGCAGACAGCAACAGAGGCTGGTTTCTTCTTCATCAACGTTTTGACTAAAAACTGGGCAGTCACTCCAGAATCCACGATATCTTCTACCAGCAACACATGGCGATTATTGATCTTTTCGGTTAACTCTGACCACACTTTCACCTTTTTGGCGGAACTACCGATGGTTTTGTGACTTTTGGCAATCAGAAAATCAATCTGAATAGGCAACCGGATGACCCGAACCAGGTCGGCAAAAAACACATAGGCCCCTTTGAGAACCCCGACAACCAAAAGATCCTTGTCTTGATAATCCTGAGAAATTTGCTTTCCCATGTCCCTAATGCGCGCCTTCATAGCTTCCTGTGTAACCAGTGGTTTTCCAAAGATTTGATTCATAGAGACTTCCATATTACATGATCATCTTGGCCATAACGACCGAGGCCGTAGATGATGAAACCTGGAAACGTTCATCCGCTCGTAATCCAGCAACCCAGACAATTCCCTCAGGCGCAACCAATAAAGGCACCTTGTTCCGCTGGGAACGGGGTAATTTAAGATCCGAAAAAAAATCCTGGATTTTTTTTTGTCGGCCACCAAGTCCCTTGGGGCAAAAAATATCTCCAGGCATCCAACTTCGTAACCTCAATTCAGGAGTAAATCTCGCCGGATCAAGGTAAATCTCTGAGTGGTGTGCCTGACGATTCATTACCGAAGATGATTGTGTTGAAATCGAAAAACGGTGCCCCGTGGGGTACCAAAGCACCTCACCAGGGATGGATAAAGGCATCACGCTCATCACGGAATAGTCCCTTCCAGGTTGTTGCATTTCCTCACAGGAGCAAATCACCAGACGATCATATTCCTGTCCAACCCGCACGCCGTGATATACGATCGTCCAACCCGACTGCCCATGCTCCAACCGATCTAATACCCGTTCCACCAAGTCAAACCTCGGACTCTGCTGGTGTCCTGCAATGATCTGAAGACTCTGGCGGACCACCCTCCGACGAATAGGTAACGGCACGTTTAATAGCGCCATACGGTCAAATTGCCGTTTTCCCATGGCGTCTGACACACATGTGCGCTGAAACGCTTCATCCGCTAATGTCTCCAGGTATGTATGATCCTCCCGAAGTATATGTGCCTGGCGGGTCAACACATTCACAATCCCTGGCGAATACTGTTTCAATTGAGGAATTAGGTGCTGACGAATGCGATTCCTGAGGTACACCGGTTGACCATTGGAGGAATCCAATCTGGATTCCTCCTGCCTCTCCTCCAGATACGCCACAATTTCACTTCGATGGAAATCAAGCAAGGGACGAACGACATACATTCCCCGCTTGGGAGGGATGCCCCCTAATCCACCGGTTCCACACCCGCGCAGCATCCACATAAGAACCGTCTCGGCTTGATCGTCTGCCGTATGGCCAAGCACTAACTTTGTCGCATTTCGGTCAAGAACCATTTGCTCTAATGCCCGGTACCGCGCTCTTCTGGCATATTCCTGGAGTGATTCCTTCTTCAATTTTGCATCGTATTTATTCAGATGGAGCCGGCGAACCAGGACGGGGACTCCAAATCTCTCACCTAAAGCCTCCACGAACTTCGCATCCCCTTCACTTTCAGCCCCGCGAAATCCATGGTCCACATGACCGATACAGACGTCCCAATGCCACCGGGTGCGCAACTCCACCAAACACCTAAAAAGGGCCACAGAATCCGGACCGCCGGAAACCGCCACCACGATCCGATCTCCCGACGCCAATAACCCCTTAGCCCGAATAGCCTGGTCAACCTTTCGTTCCATTCCAACAAATGTACCTAGACGATCCATCTATACGCTTTCCCCCTGAACCACCGCAGGAATTCGGAGTCCTCCTGAATAGTTCCGCAAGATCTCCCTGGCTCGCTTGCCATCCTGGTCCATTTGACTCACGAGATCCTGGGAATTGGCAAACACCATATCCCCTCGCACTCTTTCAATAAAATGCACTGAAATATCTTCTCCATATAGCTGAAGAGTCTTATCAAACATATGCACTTCCAATAAACGTTCCTCTTCAGAAAACGTCGGCCGCGTGCCGATATAGGCAATGGAATGCAAACATTCCCCTTTCAACACTGTCAGGGTGGCATACACACCATCCGCAGGAAGAACACGATGTCCGGGGAGTCGAAGATTGGCCGTCGGCCATCCAAACTGTTTCCCTCGCTTCTCCCCGGGAATCACAATCCCCTCTAGCATATAGGGGCGCCCCAAACATTGTGCACCCTGCCCCACGTCTCCAACAGTCAGGCATTGGCGAATGCGCGTCGAACTCACCACCTCCTGCCCCACAATGACAGGCGCTATCGGCTCAACCGAAAAATCTGCTTGTGTCCCCAATTCAATCAAATCCTTCACTCCTCCACTTCGTCCCTTACCGAATACAAAATTTTCTCCAACAAACAGCTTTCGAATCCCAAGCCCGTCATGGAGAACCTGACGAACAAACTCATCCGGCCTCAGACCGGCTAACTCCTTGGTGAAAGGGAGAATCACCAACTCCCCGACTCCTAGACGTTCAAAGAACGTAATCTTTTCATGGTCATCAGATAAAAATTTATGGACAGATCCGGGACGCAACACCTCGACAGGATGCGGAGCAAAGGATAACACCATAGGATATCCATTGATCTGCCGGGCGCAATCCACGACAGCCTGTACAAGAGCACGGTGTCCCAAATGCTGGCCATCAAAATTGCCAATGGTGAGAACAGGACAGGGAGCGGGACGAACCGTCGGTAATCCTCGAGAAATTTTCATACACCGTCACGGGTGAGGAGACATGCAGCCTCTTTGGCAAAATACGTGAGGATCAGATCCGCCCCTGCGCGTTTAATCGCGAGTAAACTTTCCATCATCACCGACGCTTCATTGACCCAGCCTAACTGCGCACCGGCCTTGATCATGCTGTATTCCCCACTTACTTGATATGCCGCCACGGGAACGGCCACAAGTTCGCGAACTCGTCGCAGAATATCCAAATAAAACAAGGCTGGCTTCACCATCACGATATCGGCCCCCTCCTGAATGTCCAGTTCCACCTCACGCAACGCTTCCCTCGAATTGGCTGCATCCATTTGGTAGGACCGTCGGTCCCCAAAAGAGGGACTCGAAAAGGCCGCATCACGAAACGGGGCATACAACGCCGAAGCATACTTGGCAGAATAGGCCATGATGGGCATTTCAGAAAATCCCTGTTGGTCCAATGCCTGTCGAATCGCGGCAACCCGGCCATCCATCATATCGGAAGGAGCAACCATATCCACTCCCGCTTCCACATGACTCAGCGCCATTGCCTGAAGGCACTCCAGCGTTTCATCATTGAGAATCCGGCCGTCTCGAACAATTCCGCAATGACCATGCGAAGTATATTCATCAATACACACATCGGTGATCACCATTAAATCGGGCAAATGATCTTTAAGCGCCCGAACTGCACACTGAACAACCCCATCCTTCTCGTAGGCGGAAGACCCACGCTCGTCTTTGTGTTCAGGAATCCCAAATAAGATGACGGCCGGAATTCCTAATTCCCAGGCATCTTTAGCTTCCTGAACGACCCGATCCACAGACCACCGCCATTGACCAGGCATCGAGGCGATCGGTTCTTGCTTATTCTCCCCAAAGGTCACAAACAAGGGATAGATGAAATCAGCCGGACTCAGCTTCGTCTCCCTGACCATGCGGCGAAGGGATTCATGTTGCCGCAAACGACGTAAACGATGAACGGGAAATCCCATACTCGTCCTTACTTTCGAGGAAGATTTGTTAAAAAGACCACGAGATCCCGAACAGAGATCATCCCCACCATGGTTCCAGCCTGGGTAACTCCCAGGTGCCGAATATGTTCTTTAGCCATTAAATCATTTGCATCCAACAGGGTTCGATCGGCCTCGATACTGACAATCGGAGCGGACATAATTTTTTCGACCGTCGTCCGCATCGGGTCCGCACCAGCGGCGACCACCCTTCGAACCAAATCCGTATCAGTTAAAATGCCGATAATTTCCTCTCCACTGGT
>CAZBQO010000161.1:0-4382 GCA_964494125.1 uncultured Nitrospira sp.
GGTGTTGACTGATCGGGAAACCAAGTCTCTGGTGAAGCTGTGCGATTGCTTTTTGTCGTTGCATCGGTCAGAAGGTTTTGGTCGGGGGCTGGCGGAAGCCATGTATCTCGGGAAACCGGTGATTGCGACCGGATATTCGGGAAATCTTGATTTTACCAACGCCCACAATTCGTGTCTCGTGGATTATCGGCTAATTCCGGTCGGGGAACATGAGTATCCGTTCGCAAAGGGGCAGAAATGGGCTGACCCTGACATTGAGCATGCCGTGTGGTTTATGAAACGAGTGGTCAATGAGCCGAATTATGCGCAAACAATTGGTCAACATGCGGCGGACTTTATTAAAACTCATCATAGCTCGCAGGCGGTGGGTTCTAAATATCGAGGTCGACTTGTGGCTTTAAACCTGCTTGAGGAACTGTGAAGGAGAAGACCCTTCCTTTTTATAGGGCGAATGGATCGTGATAGGCACGGTTCCTCATTGGTGCTTTGAAATGGCTGTGAATGATGTGTGACCTGGGGATGACAGAGGAATGAAGCCGGATCTAAGAGAAGTGGAAATGGTCTTTGATTTATTTGTTCCCCCTGTCGGGGGAAACTACCCTGTCCGGAAGTCCCGGAATGTTCGCGATGGATATGCCCGAGGATGGGGATTGCAATGTGGTCAATTGCGCGAGTCTGTGCGGAAGGATGCCTTATATCAAGAGGCATACAGACTGGCCTCTGGCCGGACCGTGGTATCTGAAGATAACCGAATGAACATTTTTTTGATTCTGAAATATTTTCTTCCCTATATCCCCTTTGGCCATATTGTCGAATTTGGGTCGTATAAAGGAGGGAACGCCCTGTTTATGGCCTATGTGGTTGATCAACTGTACCCTGGCAGAAAAGTCTTTGCCCTGGATACCTTTGCAGGGATGCCCGCAACCGAATCCGCTATTGATGCCCACGGAGCAGGAGATTTTCAAGACGTCGATTTGCAGGAGTTGCGAGAATTTGCTGATCGGGAAGGTGTGAGAAATGTTGAATTTATCAAAGGGTTGTTCCAGGAAACCGGCCACTCTGCCGTCGACAAGATTGGAAGCATTGTTTTGGCCCATATCGACTGTGATATTTATTCTGCGGTAGCCTTTTCATATGATCTCGTGAAGCCCTTCATGGTTCCAGGTGGGTATGTGGTGTTTGATGATGCGACCACCTCAAGCTGTTTAGGAGCGACCGAAGCGGTAGAAGAATTGGTGATTCGTCGCGACCGCTTGCATAGTGAGCAAATTTTCCCGCAGTTTGTCTTTCGATCTCCTGGAGGTTGATACCTATCCTTTCCATTATTCGTCAACGTAATTATGAAAGAATGTAGCAAGTCGATTGCTCGGCGATTATCCGAGCCAAACTTCATTAACCGGTTTTTCGTCGGGAAGGGTCTGGATATCGGTGGCCATCCCGATCCCCTGGGGTTATATCAGGAATTGTTCTGTCGGATGGAGGATGTGCGAACATGGGACCTGGTTGATGGGAACGCGCAGTTTCTTGAGGGGGTGTCGGATGAGACATTCGACTTTGTGCATAGCAGTCATTGCCTGGAGCATCTGCATGATCCTGTCGTAGGACTCCGGAATTGGTTTAGGGTGTTGCGGCCAGGCGGCCATCTCGTCATTACCGTTCCGGATGAAGATTTATATGAACAGGGCCAATTTCCGAGCACATTTAATGCCGATCATAAATGGACGTTTACCATTTTCAAGATGCAGTCATGGAGTCAACAGTCTCTGAATGTCCTGGATTTAGTGCGTGACCTTGGTTCTGCTGCTGAGCCCGTCAAAATTGAACAGCTTATTTCGACGTATCGGTTTAATCTTCCCAGATACGACCAGACCTTGAGTTCGGTTGGGGAATGTGGGATCGAAATTGTCATTCGCAAGCGTCCCATGGCGGAAGTGGATGCAGGTGGGCGTTGGTGTCGGTCCTCAGGCCAACCTCGAGACGAAGTGCGGATTCACCTGAACCAGTACCGGGACGATCTTCGAACGCTTAAACATTTCAACCGGGAAAAACCGCCGTTTCACAATGATCAGCCGCTTTGATATTTGGAGGGTTCGATGATCATCCGGGCGCGGGCGCCTCTTCGGCTTGGCCTGGCTGGCGGGGGGACAGATGTGTCGCCCTATTGTGATTTGTATGGCGGCTGTGTGCTCAATGCCACGATTGATCGATATGCCTATGCGGTCCTGGAGGTGTTGACGGGCAATAAGGTGCAGTTTTGTTCTGCTGATCGCCAGCATTTTAGTGAGTATCAGTTGGGAGAATCCATTCCACGCAATGGATGTGTCGATTTACATCGAGCCGTCTATCTGTACATGGTCGAGCAGTTTAATGAAGGACGGCCGTTGCCTGTGAAAGTCACCACTTACTGCGATGCTCCTGTAGGATCCGGGTTAGGATCCTCCTCGACTCTGGTCGTGGCGATGCTTAAGGCCTTTGCGGAATTGTTGAACGTCCCGCTTGACGATTACGCGTTGGCTCATTTGGCGTTTAAGATTGAGCGAGTCGATTGTGGTCTGCAAGGTGGGAGACAGGATCAATACGCCGCGACATTTGGGGGGTTTAACTTCATTGAGTTTTATGCAGACAATCGGGTGATCGTCAATCCATTGCGTATCAAAAACTGGATCATCTGTGAGCTGGAGGCCTCATTAGTGCTTTTTTTTACTGGTGTGTCCAGATCTTCCGCAAAGATCATCAGTGATCAGAGTACCAATGTTGAGGCTGGCACTGACTTGGCACTTTCTGCCATGCATGCCATGAAGCGTGAGGCTTGTACAATGAAGGAAAGTCTGCTGAAAGGCGATTTCACTGGATTGGTTGAGTCCATGCGTGAGGGATGGGTCAGCAAGAAGCGTTCAGCCAAGAGTGTGTCCAACGCGCATATCGATGAAATCTATGAAGCGGCGGTCAAGGCAGGAGCCTTGGCCGGCAAAGTGTCCGGGGCTGGCGGTGGAGGATTTATGATGTTTTTTGTCCCACCGGAAAAACGCATGGAGGTAATTTTTGCGTTAAAAAAATTCTCCGGTCAGGTCAGTAACTGTCATTTTACCAAATACGGGATGCAAGGTTGGAAGATAGATTAAATTGAATCGTGTGGAGGACGTCAGACCGCGGTTGACCTCCTTAAATGGTTGATTGAAAAAACCGAATGTGTTGGTGAGGTAAGCTGATGATTTACTTAGTCAGAACAACGACGGACAGGGATTGTAAGTTTTTGGGCTGATTCGTATTCAACTGAATTATTCCGCGAGAAGCTGAGTCGCTGATATTTTTGCGCCGGGGTTATCCTCCTCTGGCATGTGTTTGATTGATGTGTGAAGACAGGAGTGATTCATGTGGTTCAAGTAGGAATCAGAAAGGCCATTGTTTTGGCTGGGGGACGTGGCGAAAGACTTCAGCCTGTTGTTCCCGATCTTCCTAAACCCATGGCGCCTGTGAGAGGCCGGCCATTTTTGGAGTATATTCTCGATAGACTTGTAGATGCTGGGCTGACCGAAGTCATTATATCAGTTGGGTATAAGGCGGAGGTCATTGAAGAGCATTTTGGTCAGGCTTACCGCTCCCTTCCAATCAGATATTCAAGGGAAAGCTATCCTTTAGGAACAGGGGGAGCGATGGCCTTAGCACTAAAAGGCGATGAGTCTTCTCCGGCTTTGGTCCTTAATGCCGACACGCTCGTTGACATTGATTATCAGGCCCTGATGGCCTGGTATGCACAGACCCCAACTCAGGTCGCGATCGTACTTCGGCATGTCCCGGATGTGAGTCGGTATGGTGCCGTCGTGCTCCTGGGTGAACGGGTCGTAGAGTTTCAAGAAAAGGGTCAGGAAGGCCCCGGCCTAGTAAACGCAGGGGTGTATCTTGTTAAACCTGAAATATTTTCCCAATATGGAAGCGGAGAGCACTTTTCCTTTGAGGCGGATATCCTCCAGCCGTATTGTCGGGAGCTGCAGCCTCGCGCATTCGTCACCACAGGATATTTTATTGATATCGGCACGCCAAGCGACTATGAACGCGCTCAGAGAGAAGTGATTATTACTCGGGTCAACTAAACGGCAGTGGTTCTGTAATAGTTCTGCAATAATGGAGCGTGGGATGGGATTTGAAAAAGAGTTCGAACAGTTTTGGACGAAGGGATATCTGATTGTTCCTGATCTGTTCGACCAGGAAGAGATGCATATTCTGAAGAATATCATCGTGAATCATGAGGGAATGAAACAGCGGACCGAAGGTCTCATGGATAAAGTTTCTCAGGGAAAACGTCCCTCATTTGAAACCATTTTTGTGTGGAATGATACAGCGGGGAATGATGTCTTCGCCAAAGCCACTCGACGTGCGTCGAT
>CAZBQO010000162.1:0-2747 GCA_964494125.1 uncultured Nitrospira sp.
ATTCACATTCATGTGCATGGAATCAAAAATGCTGCAGGATCCCTTAAGGCAGTCCTGTATGGACCTGACCCAAAGAGTTTTTTAGTCAAGGGAGCCAGGGCTGATAAAGAACGGGAACCTGCCCAAAAAGGTTCTATGACCCTGTGTTTGGCCGCACCGATGGATGGAAAATATGCCGTGGTTGTCTATCATGATGAAAACGACAATCATAAATTTGACCGTAATTTGATTGGCTTGCCTACCGAGGGGTTTGGCGTGTCGAGCAATCCTTCGTTATTTTTAGCCGCTCCGAATTTTGAAGAATCCTCTTTCGAGGTGCATGAGGAAGTGACCCATGTAGATGTTGACATGAAATATTAACGAAATATTGAATGGCTAAAAAACGTTCGGCATTGATGCCGGTATTCCTCAAAACACATTTCTTTATACCTCGTGAAAATCCTTGAAAAGTCCGAAAGGGGGAGGGACGTGATAAAAAGACAGGGGAGTTTTGCCAGGCTAGCTATGATTAATATCCTGGTCTTTTTTGGCGTCGCCCTTTCGGTAAACCTCCTTGCTTCTTTCTATTGGGATGGGCGGTATCTCTGGAAAAAAATCTTTGTCCCTATTGACGAGAAAGCCTACATCGAAAGTCTTCCTGATCAAGATTATGCCCATCTTATCTATCGTGAAAAAAAGCAATTAGAAACCCGATATGTTCCCTATATGGCCTGGTCGCGCAAACCATTTTCTGGGATAACCACGACCGTCAATGAGGAAGGGGATCGGATCCATCCTCCTACCACCGACTATCCCATCAAGCACGTGCGGCTTTTTGGTGGCTCGACAATGTGGGGAACCGGCGTCGACGATCATAACACCATTCCCGCACATTTTAACGCACTTCAACCGGATTACCGTGTCTACAATCATGGGGAGTCGGGTTTCGTGAGCCGACAAGGGTTGGCGCGTTTGGTCAATCTCGTTAATCAAGGGGCTCCAATGGATGTGGTGATCTTTTATGATGGCTGTAATGATTGCCTGGCTCTTTGCAGTTCGGATGTTTCGATTAATGGGCATCGCGAAGAGGTGAAGATAGGGCAGAAGTTGGAGCATCGTTGGCAGGTCATCAATGTTCTTTTTGGATCCATCAAAATGGTCATTGAAAAAGTTGTCAAAAAGGGGAAGAGACCGCCCTCCCGGTGCCGGGACAATCCGGCGTATGCAAGAAAAGTGGCCTCTACGTTAGTGAATAATTGGAAAATCGCGCAATCGGTGGCTACCCTAAAAGGAGCGGAATTTCACGCCATTCTTCAGCCTGTGGCCGCCATCGGTCATCCCAATATTGAATATTTAACAGAAAGAGGGGACGAAACGGATTGGCACATGGTTTATCCCTTCGTTCGGGAAATTCAAGAAAGAGAAAATCTCGGTTGGATTCATGATTTTACCGATGCGTTCGATGTAGATGAGTATATTTACATTGATGGATGTCATGTGAATGGACGAGGAAATCAGATAATTGCCACAAAATTAAGTGAGATATTGAATAACCTGCATGGGAAATCTGGGTAGACAGCATCTTTCTTGGAGTAGGGACTCTGTTGACCGTTATGGCTGAACCAACCGTAGGTTCCCGCAAGTGATGGGCTCGGTATGGGCGATAGTAACTTGTCGAAGTCGAAGGACTGAGGCTGTGATGAACAGGTTCTTCAAAAGTGACCCTGCGACATTTAATATTCCTGAATGAGGAGAGCCGACGACTGCCTGAGGAGAGATAAGATGGGCCTGCCACGCTCAAGATTTTTTTTAGTTGTCATTTCCACAGTAGTGTGTTTGGTGATTGTGTTAGGTGTGGGCGAATTGGGAGTCAGGCTGTTTGTGAAAAATGGTGATGTCACCCCAGGCATACTTCAGAGCCGATCGGTTCAATATGATCCTGCAATTTTTGCCAGGCACGTGTTTAAACAGGAAGCGCGCACGATCGAGCATACATTCGGGAGTAAGAAAGGGGTGGTATGGGAGATCAATGAACAAGGGTATCGTGGTCATAATTTTGAGACGAAAAAACCGAATGGAGTGATCCGAATAATTGTTTACGGTGGTTCCGCCGCTTTTGACATGATGGTTTCTGAAGGGAAAGATTGGCCCCATCAAGTTGAAAGACAACTTCGGGAGTCAGGATTCCCGAAGGTTGAGGTCATTAATGCAGGCATTATGGGGCATACGGCCCTTGAGTCCGTAGGAAGATTATTCACTGAAGGGTTTGTTTTTGAGCCGGACTATGTGGTGATCTACAACGCGTGGAACGATATTAAATACCTGAGTTCCCCTAAGACGGTCCTCCGTACTCTTCAGCCATCTCTTCAGGAATTTGATCCCCGCATCCATTACAGGAATAGTCTGGACTCTTGGCTTTGCGAGGTGTCGCAACTCTATACAGTTCTGAGAAGAAGTTATTATAAAACAAAATTAAAAATCGACGTAGAAGGTCTTCTGCAAGAGGGGGAACATAAAAAAGAGATTGCTGAACTTAACGCAATGGGGTTTCGTCAATATCAGCTTGCGATGGAGATGTTTGTCGATTTGGCTTTCAACATTGGAGCGAAGCCAATCCTTGTGACTCAGGCGCGCCTGGTTCACGCCTTAAATACCTCTGTCCAGAAAGAACGTCTGGACTACCATCATGTGAATCTAACCCATGAACCGCTGGTAGAAGTATTCGACCGGTTTGATGCGATTGTCCGGAATGTGGCTGCTGAAAAAGG
>CAZBQO010000162.1:2847-4370 GCA_964494125.1 uncultured Nitrospira sp.
TAGAAGTATTCGACCGGTTTGATGCGATTGTCCGGAATGTGGCTGCTGAAAAAGGCGCCATTCTGATTGATGCCTCGGCACAGTTTTCGGGAAAAGATTGGGCTTTTTACGACCATGTCCATTTTGATCTTGAAGGTAGAGGTTCTGAAGCGTTCTCCCAATTCATCGCAGATCATCTCAAGGAAATACTCCTGTCCACAACTGGAGGGCAAAAGTCCTTCTAACCCACAAACTTGACTAGTTTGGGAAATCGTGATCGTACCCTTGTTTCTAGGTAAATCGACAAGGAGTGCTGTGCGCCACTTTTTTCTGGACCCGCAGGCCTGCAGGTGAGTTAACAGCGTCTTAAAAGATATTTAGCTTTTTTTATCGTAGGCCATCGTGAGTTTCTCCCATTCTTCAAGAGTGTAAACGCGAATTCCATTTTCAAGGCACACAATGAGGTGGTTCCCGGGTTTCGTTCGTGTAAATTCGAACCAGCTTTTGTAAAAACCACGAAGCTTTGACGGCTCTTGAAGTTCTTTTTGAAGAAGTAGATCTCGTTTTTTCCCCCAAAAAGATCCAAATTTCATTTTTTCTGCGATTTGGTTCTTTGCCCATGCTTTCTGTAGCACGGCAGGGGAATGCCAGAGTGTAAGGAAAGTAAGGTGGTCGGCCGTGTCCAATATATCCAGGGCATGGTCCCGCTGGTGAACCTTCGCGCTTCTCAAAAAAGGCCTCAGAATGTCATATTGAAAGATGAGGCTTTTGATGTGAGGTTCAGGTAATTTTGAAAGGGGATTGGTCATCATGGTCCTCCAGGGCGTTCCGCCTTCCATTCCAAGACTTTTCTTGAGTTCCGGTAGTTCACCGGATTGCAGCCTATTGATGAAGGCAGATGTTTCGTTGACGAGTGGTCCGGCGACGACAACGAGTTTTCCAACCTTTCTTTTGTGGATGATCAAGATGGTGCGATTGTGATGTTCGGAGGGAACGTGGTCTACGCGAGCAAATGTTCCACGCTGATGCATGAAAATATGTTCAATTGCAGAGGGGGTAATGAGAAATTTTTGAAAGTTTGGTCGGCCGGATTTTCCACTGGAGGCCACAAAGATGATGGGAAGCTGTTTAAGAAAGAACCGTGAAAGAAAGGGGACTTTCAACTTTTTTCTGTCATATCGACCGAGACCAGCGACCTCCAAAATCACACGTTCCTGGGTCATTGCTGCTAATTTGTCAAGTACAGAGATTGGATTGTTCAAATGATGGAGGACGTTCAGACAGAGAACGTAATCGAAAGTCTCATGGATGGGGTCTTTTTCGATATCAAGGAGTTCGAATGAAGCCTCAACACCAAGACAGTCCGCCAGGAGTCGTGCCTTTTTAATGCTTTCAGGGTCAACATCAACACCGAGAACTTTAGTGGCTCCACGTTTCAGAGCTTCAAAACAGAAAAACCCCTGTTTGCATCCGATATCAAGGACGGATTTGCCCGTCATGTCGTCCGGAAATATTTGTTTTGCCGTGGATGACCGATCCGCCCC
>CAZBQO010000163.1:0-4350 GCA_964494125.1 uncultured Nitrospira sp.
GTCGTTGCCCTTCTTCTGGTGATCGCCTCCGGAGTATGGTCCCTGACCAATCTCACGATCGACGCCGTCCCCGATCTCACCCCCGTCCAGGTGCAGATCCTCACCCGTTCCCCCGCGCTCGGTCCGATTGAGGTGGAACAATTCATTACCTTTCCTATTGAGACCGCACTCAGTGGCATACCGGGATTACAGGAAGTGCGCTCGGTCTCCCGTTATGGCTTATCGGCCGTGACGGCGATCTTTGAGGAACACCTCAATCTCTATTTTGTGCGACAACTCGTGAACGAGCGACTGACGTTAGCGACCGAACGCATTCCCGCCGCCTATGGACGACCGAAAATGGGCCCCTTATCAACCGGTCTGGGAGAAGTCTACCAATTCACACTCACAGGCCAGGGGCACAGTCCCATGTTCTTGAGAACTCTTCTAGAATGGGATATTGGCAGGCGGCTTCGAGCTGTTCCCGGTGTGGTGGAAGTCAATATCTGGGGGGGAGAAACCAAACAATTTCAGGTGGTGGTCGACCCCGGCAAGCTCCTCGCCTTTAATCTCACCTTAAAAACCGTGTTCGATGCCCTGGCGCAGAACAACGCCCTCGCCGGAGGCGGGTACATTGAACATGAACGGGAACAATATCTCATCAAGGGCGAAGCGATGGCTTCGACCATTACCGATTTAGGGCAAATTGTCGTGAGTCATGGGCCGGGTGGCGTTCCCATTTTCATTAGAGATCTTGGAGAAGTTAAAGAAGGCGCCGCCTTGCGCATAGGTGCGGCCACACGGATGGGAGAGGGAGAAACCGTCATCGGGATGGTTCAAATGCTCGCAGGCGCCAATGCCCAGAAGGTGGTCGAACGTGTGAAAGAACGCGTCCAGGAGATTCAAGCCACCCTTCCACCGGGAGTGGTGATTGAACCCTATTATGACCGGACCCTCTTTGTCTCAAAAGTCATCAACACCGTCAGAAATAATTTACTCGAAGGGGGACTGCTGGTCATCGCGATTCTCTTTTCATTTTTAGGAGACGTTCGGGCCGGATGTATTGTGGCATTGGCCATTCCTCTTTCCATGCTGATGGCGTTCACCGGCATGTATCACGCCGGCATCTCCGGTAACCTGATGAGCCTGGGAGCGATCGACTTTGGACTGCTCGTGGATGGATCGGTCGTCATGATCGATAACATTCTGCGACGGCTCGGAAACGTCACCCGCCAATCGAAGGAAGAGAAGTTGGCGACGATTCAGGAAGCCGCACGGGAAGTATTGAGACCCATTGTGTTTGCAGTCGGCATTATTATCGTGGTGTATCTTCCAATTTTGTCCTTGATCGGGTTAGAAGGCAAAATGTTTCGACCGATGGCCATGACCGTCATTTTTGCCCTGGGCGCCTCACTGCTCTTTGCGGTAGGAGGCGTGCCTGTGCTGTCCTATTGGTTTGCCCGCGCAAGGCCGAACCATGAAGAAACCTGGCTCATTCGGCATTTGCGCCGGCTCTATCGACCCTGGTTAGCGGTCTCTTTGAACCGGCCGGCGCTGGTGGTCATTCCTGGCATTCTCCTGTTTATTCTCAGTCTGGTGATCGGATCCCGCTTAGGGATCGAGTTTGTTCCGCGATTAGAAGAAGGCGATATGGCCATTCAAGTCTGGCGGCTTCCCAGCGTCTCCCTGACCGAATCCGTGGAAACCGCCTTGGGCGTAGAACGGGCGTTACGCCAATTTCCCGAGGTCGTCCAGGTGGTGACCAGAACAGGAAGTCCGGAAGTGGCCACCGACGTGATGGGCATTGAACTATCTGATGTCTTTGTGGTCCTCAAGCCTCGACAGGAATGGACCACGGCGACAACCAAAGCGGCCCTGATCGAAAAATTTAAAACCGCGGTTCTGGCAGCAGTCCCCGGAGTGGGACTCAGCTTCACCCAGCCGATTGAGATGCGATTCAATGAACTCATTGCCGGCACCCGATCCGATCTCGCTATCAAAATTTTCGGAGAGGATCTTGAGGTCTTACGCCATCAGGGTGATGGGGTGGCACGTGCACTCGAACAGGTGCCCGGCGCTGCCGATGTGAAAGTGGAACAAGTCACCGGTGTCCCCAGAATTCGGATCATTGTCGACCGTGACCAAATCGGTCGATACGGGCTGAGTGCCAAAGATGTGTTAAATATCATTGAATCCGTCCGGGTCGGCCAAACTGTCGGGACCGTCTTTCAGGGACAACGCCGCTTTGATCTGATTGTCCGCCTCTCTGATGAGACATCGGCCGGGCCGATAGCGCTTGGCAACATCCTGATCCCCACCGCGCATGGGGAGCTGGTTCCCTTGTCCCGCGTCGCAACCATTGAAGTCGATGAAGGCCCTGCGCAAGTCAGTCGAGAAAATATTCAACGCCGTCTGGTGGTCGAAGCCAATATCCGTGGTCGGGACCTCGGCTCATTTGTCACCGAAGCCAAACAGGTTATCCGCGACCGCGTCTCCCTCCCACCGGGGTACTACCTTGAATGGAGTGGACAATTTAAACATCTCCAGGAGGCCTCACGGCGGCTGGCTGTAGTGGTGCCGATTACCTTACTGCTTATCATCGCCATTCTTTCGGTGATTTTTGGAACGATTCGTCCGGCCTTGCTCATATTTCTGAATGTGCCCCTCGCTCTGTCGGGCGGGATTTTTGCCCTTTGGATTCGAGGTTTGCCGTTGAGTATCTCGGCAGTCATCGGCTGTGTGGCCCTCTTCGGGATCGCCGTCTTAAACGGCGTCGTATTGGTGAGCCGTATCCAAAGACTGGAAACCGAAGGGCTTCCGACCCGGGACGCCGTCGCACAGGGAGCCATGGATCGTCTTCGCCCTGTCTTGATGACCGCCCTTGTCGCCAGTCTGGGGTTTTTACCGATGGCCGTCGCCACCAGTATGGGAGCGGAGGTCCAACGGCCTTTGGCGACAGTCGTAATCGGCGGGTTGCTCACATCCACGGCCTTGACCCTATTTATTATTCCAGCGCTGTACGGCACCGTCTGCCGTTCCAACAAACAACCAGCCATACCCCATCAGTCTCACACCAGCACCACCTCAACCTGAGAAGGATGGTGTTGTCACAAGAAGGGAACATGTCATGTGGTTCAAACAGATCATTTGCCTCATCATGCTATACGGTCTCTGCTGGCAACCCGTGTTGGCAGCGACTGACACCACACCACAGGCTGTGGCCCCGACCTATGGTCTGCAAGATATTCTGGCCATGGCCATAGAGAAAAATCCCCTTATGAACGAAAGTGAGGGCGTCATCGAACAAAGGGAAGGAGACAAAATCTCTGCCTCCGCTTATCCCAACCCCACGCTATGGATTCAGAGTGGGCGTGGAACCGTCAGAGATCCTACCGGCATTACACTCACTGAACGGTATGCCACCCTCTATCAGCCCATCGAATGGCCGGGGAAACGGGCGGCACGCCAACAGGCAGCCCAGGCAGGATTGGACGTAGCCCTGGCCTCAAAAGAAGAAGCCAAACTGAATTTGATTGCCGCAACCAAACAGGCTTTCTATGACCTCTTATTTGCCGAACGCCAAACGGAAACGGCTATCCAAAATGTTCAGACGATGGAAGAAGTCCGAAAGGCCGTGATTCGTCGGGTTGACGCCGGTGAAGCGCCCCCTTTTGATGCCGTGAAAATCGAGGTTGAGGGCATGAAAGTTCAAAAAGAGGTCGCCCGGACCAGGGGTGTCGTCCAGTCTATCCAGGCCTCATTAAATAGCCTCACTGCCGGGGCATTAGGGCTTGATTTCTCCATTCAAGGCGATTTCGCCGTCTGGCCTGGAACCTTACACCTCGAAACACTCTCGGAGCAGACTCTGGCGAACCATCCCATCATTACCAAATGGAAAAAACTGATAGCACAAGCGGAGCACACCCACCGTCAGGAGCAACAGGCTCGGGTGCCCGATGTGACACTGAGTGGAGGTTACCAACGCGACGCAGGGCGGGAAGCCTATATCGCTGGGGTTTCCATTCCTTTTCCGGTCTGGAATCAACGACAGGGGGACATAGCCCAAGCCAAAGGCACCTTGCGGCAACGGGAAGCGAGCCTCCTTCGGGCCAAGCAGGAACTTCTCAAAGGCATCGCCCAGCAGATTCAATTTTCTCAAGCTGCGGCCGCACAAATTGCCACGTACGAAAAAGGGCTGCTCAAGCAGGCACAAGAGGCGCTACGGATCGCCCAAGTCAGCTTTAAATACGGGGAGGCCAGTCTGCTGGATGTGCTGGATGCTCAACGGGTCTTGCGGCAAACACAGATAGACTATGCGCAGGCCAAATACGATCTCTCGATTGCCCTGACCGAACTGGAACGCGTCACCGG
>CAZBQO010000164.1:0-4245 GCA_964494125.1 uncultured Nitrospira sp.
TTCCGGAACATAGATCGAAATTGAATAGTGACCGGGAGCGATCTCCGTCACTCTGGCTGGGCCCTCATCCCTGTCTCCTGCTTCGCTACACTGAACATCGAAAAATTTTGGAACCTGGAGCCTCGCAAATATGCTTCCTTAAATGGTTGAAAATATCACGCCGAAGACCCCTTTCGCACAGAGTATTTTTAGTCCTCTGATGAGTGCATATCCATTGGATTTGTTTGACAAAGCCGAGATTAATTATTAGGGTAGGCCTTCCCATCCTCTGGACATTATTCCCGTTTACAATGGGCCAATTTTTTAAAAGATTATCCCTGGTGAGGATTTCCTCTTCAAAGGGGATGAGCCGGGGATGCTTGTATTGATAGGGGGTCGCCAACAATCACATGTACGACAAAAGCAATTCAAGATGATTAAAAGGTTGATGAGCAGATGTGCGGAATTCTTGGACAGATAAATTTCTCAGGGTGTCTTGTGGACCCCAAAGACTTGATGGCCATGAATGCGACCATGGGCAGTCGTGGCCCTGATGGAGTGGGGCTGTATGTTCAAGGGCGATTGGGATTCGGGCACCGACGTCTCAAAGTCATTGACTTGACCCAATCGTCTCAGCAACCCATGGTGGATTCCACCTTGGGGCTTGGCATTGTGTTTAATGGGGCGATATACAACTACAAGGAATTGCGGCATGAGCTGGAAGGGAAAGGCTATACCTTCTTTTCCCAGGGGGATACCGAAGTCATTCTCAAGGCCTACCATGCGTGGGGAGAAGGCTTTATTCATCGCCTGAACGGCATGTTTGCGTTCGCTATTTGGGAAAGAGATTCAGAGCGGGTTGTGCTGGCGCGTGATCGGTTGGGAATTAAACCGCTTTATTTCACTGAGACGTCTCAGCAGTTTCGATTCGCATCGACCTTGCCGGCACTCTTAGCTGGGGGAAATGTCTCCACGGAGATGGATCCCGTGGCCCTTCATCACTATTTCATGTTTCATGCCGTGGTGCCTGCACCTTACACCTTGCTGAAAGGCATCCGGAAATTAGCGCCAGGCACCATGATGGTCATCGAGCCAACGGGAGCACGACGACATGATCACTATTGGCAACTCTCTTTCGAACCTCGTGAAGATGAGAGGGCGTGGAAGGAAGGAGATTGGCAGGACCGGCTGTATGAGGTCCTGCGTTTGGCTGTTCGCCGACGCCTGATTGCGGATGTGCCGGTCGGAGTTCTCCTGTCCGGTGGGCTGGACTCGAGCCTCATCGTGGGTCTATTAGCGGCCGAAGGTGCCACGGGCCTGAATACCTTTTCCATTGGGTTTGAAACGGTGGCAGAGGAAAAGGGGGACGAATTTTCCTACTCCGATATCATTGCCAACAAATTTTCCACCCGTCACCACAAGCTGTCCGTTGATACGACGCACGTTCTGCCTAACCTGCCGGGTTGCATTCATGCCATGTCCGAACCAATGGTCAGTCACGATGCTATCGGGTTTTATTTGCTCTCCAAAGAAGTGTCCAAGCATGTCACGGTGGTCCAAAGTGGGCAGGGAGCCGACGAAATTTTTGCAGGATATCACTGGTATCCTCCACTGTTGAACAGTCAACATCCGGTTGATGAATATCGCCAGGTGTTTTTTGATCGCGACCAGAAGGAATTGCTTCGAGTCATTCATCCACGGTTTCACGGAGACGATCATAGTCAGCGTTTTGTGGAGAAGCATTTTTCCGAACCGGGTGCTTCTCGACCGATTGATAAGGCCCTACGGCTTGATACGACCATTATGCTCGTCGACGATCCGGTCAAGCGCGTCGACAACATGACGATGGCATGGAGCCTGGAAGCGCGAGTGCCGTTTTTAGATCATGAAGTCGTCGAATTAGCGGCACGAGTGCCGGCGGAAATGAAAATTGCACAAGGGGGAAAAGGTATACTCAAAGAAGTTGCCCGCCGGGTGATCCCTTCCGAGGTCATTGATCGGCCCAAAGGGTACTTCCCTGTACCCGCCTTGAAATATCTACGGGGTCCTTATCTGGGCATGGTAAAAGAGGCGATTTTGTCACAGACCAGTCAGAACCGCGAGATCTTTCAGCGGGACTATATTGATGAATTGTTAAAAAATCCGGATGAGCATCTTACCCCTTTACGTGGGTCAAAGCTCTGGCAGCTTGGGTTATTGGAACTGTGGCTTCAGTCCCATGGCATCTAAGGATCGCGATGTGTTGAAGGCCACGCAAGCTCTCCACATGACGAGCCCACGCCAACGACCGATCGGGCCGACGCTCAAAAACTGGGAAGCCGGGCCGGCGACCTACCAGGGCCGGCGAGTGAAACCAAAAGTGGTCCTGGATTGCGGTTGGGGGCGGCTCATTTTTGCCCACACTTTTACAGGGCCCGAAGAGGTGGCTTCCACGCTGATGCAGGAACGCCCCGGGCACCGGGATATTGCCTTTTATTTACGGGATCCTCATGTGGTCCTGGCCCTGCGCCCACACAAGCTGTTTCTGGATCCATCCCATACGTTTCGATTGTGGTTGGGTGCTTATCAATCCGTGGCCAATCAGAAATCAGGCATGGTGATCACTCCCATCCAGTCGGAGGCCGATGTCACGGCTTTGAATCGGATCTATGCGGCACGGGGCATGGTTACGGCCGACAGCGATCTCCTTATGAGGCATCGCCGCTCCCAAAAACTCTGCTATTTTCTCGCGAAAGACCAGGCCACGAATGAAGTGATTGGCGTCATTTTAGCGGTGAATCATCGCCTGATTTTTGACGACCCCGAAAAAGGCAGTAGCATCTGGAGTCTGGCCGTTGACCCTCAAACCCACTATCCCGGAGTGGGGGAAGCGTTGATTCGTCATGCGGCCGAACGGATGAAGGCCCGGGGGTGCAACTATATGGATCTCTCGGTGCTGCATGACAACTATGAAGCCATTGCGCTGTATCGGAAGCTGGGGTTTGAACGAATTCCTGTGTTTGCGGTGAAAACGCGAAATACCATTAATGAAAAACTGTTTGCAGGCCCCTCACCGGATCAGCGACTCAACACCTATGCCACCATTATTATCAATGAGGCCAGACGCCGAAGCATCGACGTCGATGTCCTGGATGCCGAGAATGGCTACTTCCGCTTGACGTTTGGGGGCCGATCCATTACCTGTCGAGAATCGTTGTCCGAATTGACCACGGCAATTGCCATGAGCCGTTGTGCGGATAAGACGCTCACCCGGCGCGTGTTACAAAAAGCCGGCCTATCCGTTCCCGCTCAAATCGTGGCCAATGGGCGGAAGCGCAATGGTGAATTTCTTGGACAGTATCAATCCATTGTTGTCAAACCGGCGACGGGGGAACAGGGAGCCGGCGTGAGTGTGGATGTGCGTAGGGTCAAGGAAATGGAGTCCGCAATCACCCGTGCCGGGAAATATGGTGATCACGTTATTCTGGAACAATATGTGAAGGGCGAGGACTTACGCATTGTGTTGATCAATTATGAAGTGGTTGCCGCTGCCGTTCGACGACCACCTCGGATCACGGGGACGGGACATCATACGATTGCCGAATTGATTGATCGGCAGAGTCAGCGACGGGCACGATTGACCGGCGGCGAGAGTCGCATTCCTCTGGACGGAGAAACCAAGCGGTGTATAAAGGAAGGCGGCTATACCCTCACGGAGGTTTTGCCCAAAGGCAAAACCATCACGGTGCGTAAGACGGCCAATCTGCATACCGGAGGAACGATCCATGACGTGACAGGAAAACTTCATCCTGATTTAGCCACTGCGGCGGTGATTGGTGCCAAAGCGCTGGCTATTCCGGTGGTGGGATTCGATTTTATCGTCACGGCGGTTTCCAAGCCTCACTATGTCATTATTGAAGCCAATGAGCGACCCGGTCTCGCCAATCATGAACCGCAACCGACGGCGGAACGATTTATTGACCTGTTGTTTCCTCAAACCAAAACCCCCACAAAATTGAAGTAGTCCTTTGCGGGTGATAGGGAATTGGGAATTGTATGATCGATTCAAAAATTGACACGCAGTACCTCCTTGATATTCTCCAAAAACTATTGGCGATTCCGAGTCCGACCGGCTATACCGATCAAATTGTCCATGCGGTGTCGGGTGAACTGAAACAATTAGGGATTCCCTTTGAACTCACGCGGCGCGGAGCCATTCGAGCCACCATGGCAGGAAAAGTCGGTACGCCTGATCGAGCCATTGTGGCCCATCTGGATACGTTGGGG
>CAZBQO010000165.1:0-4102 GCA_964494125.1 uncultured Nitrospira sp.
AAGTCGCAGCAATGTTTCGCTCTCAGCCTGCGAAAGTCCTAGTTGAGCCACTGGCACCACATTATGACCCAAGCCTCAACGAAGCGCAGAGTGCCCGCGTAGATGTCCTGATCTAGAAGAAATTTCAAGCAGAGGAGGGGGTGAGGTGAATATCTTCAGCCGCCACAAGTGCAATAGCATACCGGACACAGGCGCGAATATCTTCAACTGTCAGATCGGGATAATAGTCTCGGATGATCTCGTCAAACGTTATCCCTTCATTGATGAGTTCAAGAACGCTCTGAACGGTGATTCGCGTCCCGGCAATGCACGGCTTTCCAAAATGTATATTGGGATTCACCACAATTTTTTCGATCATGCGGTCACCTCCTGGAAAGAGTCAGAGTCAGAGTTAGCTCAATCTTAGCACAGCTATGGGGAAACCGCATGATTGGACAGAAAAGCTAAAGATTCATATGCATCAACTGGTCGAGGAAGGGGATACAGTCTTGGTCGTGGAGCAGCACCTGGGCACCAAATGCGCCGACTGGGTCATCGACCTCGGATCCTGCGGCGGCGAATCCAGTGGCCATAATGTGGCAGAAGGCTCCCCGGAAGAGTTTGCCAATAGTCCAACGCTCCATCAAGGGAAAATTTCTCAAAACTCTGCTCGCTCTCGGACGATAAAAACCTTTTGTCTATCGTCGCTTGCCATCACTTCCACACAGAAAATTTATCTAGTTTCCAATTGAGGAAGCTCCAACAATTTCCGAAATGCTTATGCCTCATAAAATGATCGATTCTGAAGGACAAATGGATATTCCCTTCACAACACTCTGCCGATTCCGGTTAATTCTCTTTGCTTAACCGGCTTCAGATCCATAATGGATCCTTCCGGCAATCTAACACGGCATGTACACGCATTAAATCTTCATCGACGTGATAGTAAATGGCAAAGGGAACGTTTGGACAAGCACCGAAAATAACCATACGTGAAATGGTGAATTCCGGCATACAACAGAAGGGAATCAATATCCGAGAACAGGCTGTCTAAGAAATACGACCCAAGCCCAGGTTCCCGATTTTCATAAAAACGAAAACCCTGGATTAAATCCTGCTGGGCCTCATCCAGAATCTGGATTTTCACGAGAGTTTATTGCGAATCTCGAGCTTGGCTTTCTCCCAATCTGTAAATTGAGATGTTCCCTCGGCGATTCGTTGCTCACGTTCTTCAAGAACATCACGGTGCCAGGCAGGAGATTCAATCGAATCGGGAGTACGGACAAGGTCCTCCCAAATCAACTCCATGACCGCAAGTTTTTCCCGGAGGGTCATCTCCGGCGGAGGCGAATCCGGCGGCCACATTGTCGCCCAAGGAACCCCGGAAGCAATCGCCAACACCCCTAAATCACTCACCGAACAATATCTGAAACCTCTGTTTTTCCTAAACTAACGTCCCTCCGGTCAGCTGCCGGCGGCTGCAACGACGGGCTAGAAGGAGTCCTCGCCAATGAAGTCACCATTAGTGGCCACGATGAAGTCGTGGGTCAAGGGGAAGAACGCACGGATTCCCCCATCATCGATCGCGCCAAGAACACGTATGTCTCCTCCGGGCTTTCTGTCCCAGAAGACTTGGATTTCATATTGGTAGCGGTTGCCCGCCTCACTCTGGATTTCACCCGTCACTGGGTCGCCGTGGACGAGTGAAGCCAACTCAGCATATGGGCGTTGTCGCCATCCCTCGAGTTCCTTCGCCAAGAGTTTTCTTGCCTCACCTTTGTTCACCAAACTCACTTCCGTCTAATAAAGTCCGCAGCTGAGCAGGAAGCCGTCTGTCCAAACCGCACGTTTGGCCGCAGCAGGCGGCTGGATACGATAGGCCAGGGTTTTTACCAGCTTTCTCAAAGCCAGGATTTCCTTTATAGTATCCGGACAGATCGTTTTTCGATGCTGAGTGGGCTTATTCTTATGCTCTTTCCTTCTTTTCATAAACGGCCCTCCGCGAGAGAGAACGTTCTCGCTGCCTGTCTTTTGGTTTTCCTGGTCGTCAGCACTCAAGGATGCTCTGATTCCGAAGAAAAAGCCTCACCGACTACCCAGGAAAAGCCGGCACCGACAACATCAGCAATTGCGCCAATAGATGCGCAGGCTCCATCAAGCACGAGCGAGCAAGGAAATGTTTCTCTGCCTGCCACAACACCGGAACCCCTCCGCCAACCAGCCCAGGAAGAATTGGATCACGCGAACTTTGCCATAGGAAAAGCTGAACAACTCCTTCGTCGAGCTCCCATGGGCAAGGAATCGGACCTGGCCTTATACGCTTTGGAGCGGGACCTGGATTCAGCTCGAACCCTTCTTCGAACCGGTCAAACTCATTTCGATGAACAAAAATTCGAAATGGCCCAAACTCAGGCCAAACAAGCCACGGAAGAAGCCGAGGCCGTGTATAAGCACATTGAGCAGGCCATCAGCATGGTTAACGAGGAATCACGATAGCTTGACGGCTTATAGGGTCAATCTGGTCTCTGGTGGTGATGTTCCATCATGGCTCTCGACAACCGAGATCTTCAGTTTCCCCGGAAGACTTTTGAAACTATTCGAACAAGCGCGGTCATCGTTTCATGGGCTATGGTGGTGTGGGGAGTCCTCATGCTTCCCCTGCTCATTGTCCTCGCATCACCATTCCTGAATTCTGCCCAATCCATCCCGTTATCCATACCCTCCATCCAGGTTTTTAACAGTCTATTTCCAGATGGGACTCTGGACGATACATCGGCACACATGCGCCAGACCCGTAACAAGGAAATTGAATTCTCGCCATCCCAACCACTCCAAACCGCCTCCGGTCACTTACCAAATCCCATGCCCCTCACACCACAGGGCACAATCTATCTTCTTGTGGATACATCCCGACATCGGCTTTTCGTGAAAGAAGGTGATCGGATTCTGCATGAAGCCCTTGCCTCAACCGGGAGCGGGAACACCTTAGCAGATCCCACGAACCCGGAACGAACGTGGACGTTCGAAACTCCCAAGGGGACGTTCAGCATTGAAAGCAAGTTAGAAAAACCTGTATGGATTCGTCCCGATTGGGCCTTCATCGAACAAGGCGATCCGGTTCCTGACAAGATGGCTGATCGATTACAGCGGGGAGTGCTCGGGCGTTATGCGTTGGGTTTTGGCAATGGATATTTCATTCATGGAGCCTTGTACTCAAACTTATTAGGCCAGGATGTCACCCACGGATGCATTCAACTGCATGCTGACGATCTTCAATTTGTGTTTGAAACAGTCCAATTGGGCACCCCGATCATCATTATTTGAATAATTCCAGCCTTCGATTCTCTTCCACTCAGTATCGTTTAAAAGCCGGATTTGATCCAACAAATAAAGACGTGGCTCAGGTGCGAAAAGAAAATGGGCAGACCTCAACTGTTCTACCCTATCCTTTTTTATAGTTTGCAGCCTTTTTCTCGAAAAACTTATCAATAATAGGGATATGCGATCGGACGATATCCGGTATAATACCCCGCTGGATAGCCTCGCCCCCAACCAAATCCGGAATAGCCTCGGCCCCAATACAGTGCTTCGTCCCATATGGTCAAATCTTTGATGCCAAAAATGGGAACCTCTTTGGTATCTTCACCCACTTGGATGGTTTCACGGCCTATAATCTCACCGACAATGGATATGGCTCTGCCTTTTTCAAGCACTGCTGGATCTAATGGATCCTTCCCTTTCGAGAGCGCAATGAATCGACCCTGAGTTTTGGTGCGATGAATTGCTGGAGTAAAATCATCGTTCAGTGGGAGTTGGAGAACCTCAATTCTGGTCGCATCCTGCTTTCGATTGACCGATAGCACCTCTCCTCCGACAACCATTAACTCTCCTTGATAATTTTCAGGGTTCTCTCGAATCTGCTTAAAGTCCAGGGTGTGGTTGACTTGATTTTCCAAACCCTTGGGGATCACCTGATATTGAGAACATCCCCCAAACATAAGCGAAAGAAACAGTATAGATAAGATGATTGAATTTTTCATGACAGCGATTTTTCCTGAGGGATTTTAATACGAGAAAAACAAGTCGACAAAATAAGGGCCAAATTTTTCTATTATTATGAATA
>CAZBQO010000166.1:0-4093 GCA_964494125.1 uncultured Nitrospira sp.
ACAAGACGCCATCCAATCGAAAGCGAACCCGGATCATAGTCTCCATCGGCTCAATATGAATATCACTCGCCTCCATTTCAATGGCCTGCCGCACAAGCCCATTCACAACCTCCACAGCTGAAGAATCTTTATCAATTTTGACATGGCACTTCACGCCAGACATTTCTGCTTTGTCCTGAAGAATTATAGATCTTTCTTGATCACGCAAACCGTTAGCAGAGGCACAGACAGGCCCAACAGGCTTTCTCATCGAATTGGGTGAAATGCAGTCGCCATTTCCCCAGTTTTTGAAAGTACCCTCCTCATCTTTTTGCATGGCTTCCGTGGTTGAGGAAGATTTATCTGGACCCTGGCCATACACATGGGAGATCGCCATCCGTAAATCCGATTCGGTAGCTACCATGGGGATGATGTGCAACCCTGTCCGGAATCGCAAATCATCTAACAAAGACGCATTCGTGGGGTCGGCCATAGCCAGACTGAGTCGTGAAGTGGTTTTCCGCACCGGCAAAACCAGGTGCTGGCGGACAACGTCATAAGGAACCAACCCCCGAAGACTCCCGTCAATCGAGCACGTAGACAATTCTACGGTGGCAACTCCATAGTGCTGGCTGAGAAACTCTAATAAGGTAGATTCAGACAGAACCCCCATCCGAACCAGAATGCTCCCGAGACGCCCTCCTTCTCCCTGCTGAATATCAAGCGCCTGAGACAAATCATCTGAAGAGATCACTTTCGCATCCACTAACTGTAGGCCGACCCGCTCTCGATTCAACTGCATCCTCCTGTTTTACCCTTATTTCTTGCCTGAAGAATTGAGCCGTTGAATTCCCCGGAATAGATAATGCACTCCAGAACCGGTTGTCAGGATAACCATTACCGAGAGAAAAGGAATGATGGCTTCGGAAGGAACACGCCCGGTCGCAAAGAGTATCACTATGATGACATAGCAAATTTGGGCAAAAGTGGTACCCTTTCCCAACCAGGTGGGAGTAATATCAATGTCTATTTCCGTTAAATTAGCCAATATGGTCCCCGTGAGGAGAATGGCGTCACGACTCACCACAAGAATCACCGCCCAGATCGGAATAAAATGGAGAACAGATAAGGTCACGATGGCCGACATGAGGAGTAATTTGTCAGCCAGAGGATCGAGGTACTCGCCAAGGCGAGTGCGCTGATCGGTGATACGGGCAATGGCCCCATCCAGGCCATCGGTCACCGCTGCGACTAATAATGTCACGAGGGCATAATCATAGTATTCGTAGAGCAAGAACCCTACGAAGACCGGAACAAGGAGAATTCTGAGGACCGTGAGACTGTTGGGAAGGTTGATTGGAATGTCGGCACCCGATGACTCGCGGACCATTTCGCCACAACCCCTTTCTCACAAACGTATTTTTCCTAAGCGTAGGGAAGGTTACGTTGGGATTCTGAGTGAAGTCAACCACGCTTGCGACCCCCATCGAGGCGGCCTATAATCCACTTTCACTAAAACAAAAATTACCGCTACCCATCGTTAAGCCGGAGCCAGAGCACATGACATCGCTTCCCTTATCCTTTCGAGTTAGAAATGCCGTCGTGGAAAAGCATCAATTGGAGGGCATGGACCCTAGTGACCGATATTTCAATCGAATGATTCCAATTAAACGGGTGGAACGCGGATACTCCGGAACGGTCATGTACGAAGCGCTAAATCTCCAGTCCCAGGTCTATCGAACCGTGCAGGAAAGCCTGAAAGATCTCATCGATCAACTTCGGGAATTAGGCTTTACCACCATGCGGACCCGCCTCAATTTCAAAGGCCAAACCTACCTGGCGGAAAAAGAAACCTGGGTTGATTATCTCGACGCCTAATCTTGGGGCTCATACCAACCAACATCATGAGGACCTTTCTATTCCACGGCCCCTTTTTCGATCACCAACAATCGCCAACTGTTTTTTCATTCGTTGGGTAGTTGTCGCGACCGCACTCAGAGCCGAACGGCCTGGACGAACCCCATGGGAGTCTTCGGGAACGTTGGCTCCACTAAGAACTCCAGATACCGCGTCACCACCGGCTGAGCTATACGATCTCCGATGATCGGAATACCGAGCTGCCTGACTCCTCCCTTCGCTTTCGGATCTCACCTAAAGCACGGACGGTGCCACCGAACTGCCCGACGACATCCAGCGTTAGATCATAATCCGCTGATTTGTAAAATCCACATCAACATTCCCCAGCCTCTGCCCGTCTATACCTGGGCCACCTGCCTTGCGCTACACGGCAAAATAAGCCTCCCCACCAGCGGCTTCGGTAGGTCGAAGACTTTTGACGAATTCATGCCTTCCTCCCCACACGGATTGCCCCATGATCCCGCTTAGATGACGCAGCCCCTTCGCTCCCTGATCGTTCAACCGCTTCCTCACTTCGACGGGCGGCTCCGCTCCTGTACACCTCATTAAGCCGGTTCTCTTGCTAATCCAGGGTGGTGGTACTGCTGATATCGAGACTCCTACAGGCTTAAAATACGAAGTAGCTCTGCTGCCTTACGCGTTGCACGGCTTCTCACGTAAAACCGGGGAAAAACGTTGTCGTGTCTGTCTCATTTCTCACCTCGTTTAGGTTGAAGCTTATCACCCTCACGAATGTCTGGTTTATTTTGACCACTTCAAACTCTGTTCAATCCGACTTTTCTTTAACCGCATGAGGCCTTAAGGCCAAGCTATACCTCCTTGTCCCCCTCGTCATCTTTTAATCTCAAGTGGCAAGATTCATCTGTCATATGTTTTTCTTTCCGCTTTGTTCTCCTCTATCTTTTCTGACATTTTTCTGGTTAATTCATCTAATCCGCCACGGCAAAAAAGGGCAAACCTCCGAAAAAGTTTCTTCTTCAATCACAACGGGGCAATAAATTCATACCACCTCAAAGGAGCACCACCATGGATCTTTCAACGGTCCTGAACGGATTGGATCACTTTTTCACGTATCCCTTATTTACCGTCAACCAGACCCCGATTACCCTCTCGTCTCTGGCGTTCTTTGCGTTCATCATGGGTGGCTTTATGATCATCAACACCCTGATACGACGTTTTCTGATGGACCAATTACTCAAACGCTCCAAGATGCCCAAGGCGACACAATACACCTTAACCCGCATTATTCAATACTTCCTGATTCTTATCGGGACGGTGATTGCCTTTCAAGTTATCGGCGTCGACCTGAGCGGTCTTGTCGTCATTTTTGGATTTCTCTCCGTCGGAATCGGATTCGGCCTGCAAAATCTGACGTCCAATTTCATCGCAGGACTCATGTTGCTGTTCGAACAACACATCCAGATTGGAGACCGCATCACCGTGGGAGACACTGAGGGAGATGTGGCAGAAATCAACATTCGCTCCACCACCATTCGCTCTCTGAACAACGTTGCCATCGTTGTTCCCAATTCCGAATTTATCTCTTCCACGGTGATCAACTGGTCGCACGGCGATCCTAAAACCCGTTTGGAGATTGAGGTGGGAGTTTCTTACAATTCAGATTTAGAAAAAGTAATCAGTTCACTTTTGGAAGCGGCAAAAGAAAACCCTATGGTTTTACCCCACCCGGAACCGAAGGCCTGGCTAATGAGTTTCGGAGATTCCGCCTGGAACATGCGTTTATTAGCCTGGGTGGAAGATCCACAAGGCCGAAGACAGGTTCAATCCGATATTAATTGCGCCATCGTCAAGAAATTTCGGAAGAATGGTGTGGAAATTCCTTTCCCCCAAAGAGATCTTCATGTCCGAACCTCCGTACCGTTGTCCATCGCATCCTCATCGACCTGAACATAGGGCCCAAACCTCAATCGAAGCAGGAAGGCCTCTTCCGACGGCTGTAAGAAATGTCCGGACATTACTCCTCTTGCATGCAGCCTCTACATTGCCCCTATGGTATTTGAGAAGCTCTCACAGCATTGCTAGAATAATAAAAAGTTGAGTTGTCTCCAAAAATTGCAGACACCACTTGTGTTCTTCGTACCCCGTTTGAAATGTTGCAGTCATTCTTTCATACTGATGCCCTACGAACATTCAATTGATAACGATCTGACGCCATCCACGATATCCCCAACAATTG
>CAZBQO010000167.1:0-4073 GCA_964494125.1 uncultured Nitrospira sp.
ATCAACCACCGATCCTAATTGTTGCATCACATCTCCCGCGGATTGCGCCGGCGGCTGCCCGCTTCGATTCGCGCTGGTGCCGGTGAGCGGCCCGGTGTGCGTCATGAGCTCGCAGACTCGTGGATCATTCGGTTGTCGGACGCCAATGGTTCCCTGTCCGCCGGTCAGGATAGGCGAAAGAGTTGAATGAGCCTGCAAGATCAACGTGAGCAAACCCGGCCAGAACTCTTCCATGAGTGTTCGAGCGATATCGGGGATATCTTCCGTCAGTTGATTCAGTTGGGACGGGTCACCCACTAACACCGGAAAGGGTTTGTGGCTGCGTTCGCCTTTGATATCCATCAGCCGCTTTAATGCCATTTCATTGAAGGGACTCACCGACAGCGCGTAAAAGCTGTCGGTCGGCACAGCCACGACTCCGCCATCCTGGAGACATTGCGTAACTTGCTGAATCAGTTGAGGCGATGGAAGGGAATTGAGTTGGAGAACGGTGGCCACGACAGAGGGCCCTTGAATCAGGATGGAACCTGCAGCACGCGGTGGCCAATGTCTGAACGGAAATACCGGCCTTCAAACTGGATCGGGGCGAGCGCCTGATGAGCATGATCTCTGGCTCCGGCCAGGGTCGAATCAATCCCGGTTACCCCTAGGACCCTCCCGCCATTCGTGACAATCTTTTCATTGGCATAGGAGGTCCCGGCGTGAAACACCATGACCGACTTCGACTCTTTTTCCGGCAGGCCGGTAATCGGCAATCCCGTTTGGTAGGACCCGGGGTATCCGCCGGAGGTCAACACCACGCACACCGCTGCCTGGTTGTGCCACTCCACATGCAGTTGGTCCAAACGATGTTCGACCACGGCTTCAAGCACATCCAATAAATCTGTTTTTAAGAGTGGCAGGACCACCTGGGTTTCGGGATCGCCAAAGCGGGCGTTAAATTCCAACACATAAGGTTTGCCATCCTTTACCATAATCCCCGCGTATAACACGCCGTAAAATGGACTTCCCACCCGGGACAACCCTGTGACCGCCGGAGACAGCACTTCATCAAGAATACGCTGCCGGAGTTCCGGTGTTCCCAATGGAGCCGGCGCATAGGCTCCCATCCCTCCAGTATTCAAACCCGTGTCCCCTTCACCGATTCGCTTATGATCCTGGGCGGGGATCATGGGGATGACCGTTCGACCATCGGCAAAGGCCATAACGGTGAGTTCTTCTCCCTCAAGAAATTCTTCCAGCACCACACGAGCGCCGGCGACCCCAAATCGCTGTTCTTCCAGCATGCTGCGAACCGCTTCACGGGCATCCGCCCTTGTCGCACAGATGATGACCCCTTTCCCTTGCGCCAGACCATCGGCTTTCACGACGATCGGGAGCGGGCAGGATTCGAGCCAGGTTAAAGCCGGCTCCAGCTGGTCAAACGTGCGGGAAGAAGGAGTGGGAATGTTTTCCCGCACCATGAGTTCTTTGGCAAACGATTTGCTGGATTCAATCAGAGCCGCATTGCGAGTGGGGCCAAAAATCCGCAAGTGCGATTTTCGGAATTCGTCGGCAATGCCGAGGGAGAGCGGCAGTTCGGGTCCGACCACCGTGAGGTTGATCTCGTGGGTTTGGGCAAAGTGCTTAAGCCCTTCAATGTTATCGACCTGAAGTGGCACACATTCGGCTACCTGGGCGATCCCCGCATTCCCTGGAGCACAAAAGAGTTTTCCCACACGTGGCGATTGCGAAAGCTTCCACGCGAGTGCGTGTTCTCGTCCACCGTTGCCTATGATTAATACGTTCACTGGAAAAACTTGTGCCTCCCGTCATCCCTCCAAAATATGGAGGTCAGAAACATTGCCCAGCCTGCTTACTTTCACCTAGGCTAGACCTTGATAACCTCTTTCACCACAATTTCATCACGGATCCAGAAAGCCGAAAAGAGACGAAAACAACAGAATAAAACACCTGCCAAGTCGGAACAAAGGAACTATTGAAGATGGTGAAAATGTCGAGGTTGGATCTGTTAATGACGGAAGTGGCGCATGCCCGTCATAATCATGGCCATCTTATGCTCATCCACGGCTTGGATGATCTCCTTATCCCGAATAGACCCTCCTGGCTGAATCACGGCGGTAATCCCTGCGCCTGCAGCGGCATCAATCCCATCACGAAATGGGAAAAAGGCATCGGAAGCCATCACGCACCCTTTGATGGGAAGATTCGCTTTCATTTGAGCCAGTTTCACCGAATCAACCCGGCTCATTTGGCCGGCGCCAATGCCGACGGTTTGGGTCTGCGTGGCAAAGACAATGGCATTGGACTTGACGTGCTTGCAGACTTTCCATGCAAAATCGCAGGCTTGATACTCGTAGTCGGTCGGCTGCCGTTCACTCGGCATGGATAACTCACCCATCTCACGCAACGACCCAAGATCCCGGTCCTGCACTAAGATCCCGCCCACAATTTTTTTCATGTCCAACGCATCCCGTTGAGCACTTTCCAACGCACCCACTGCTAACAGCCTCAAATCTTTTTTCCGTTGAAGTTCAGCCAAGGCCTCTTCCGAAAATGAAGGCGCAATCAATACCTCCACAAACGTAGAGGTGATTTCTTTGGCCATGGCCAGATCGACGTTTCGATTACAGGCAATGACCCCGCCAAAAGCGGAGACCGGATCCGTTTCTCGCGCCCGGACATAGGCCTCCACCGGCATATCCCCGATGGCGACCCCGCAGGGATTATTGTGTTTGACGTTAACGACCGCCGTTTCATCAAACTCCTTCACCAGTTCCAACGCCGCATTCGCATCTAAGTAATTATTATAGGACATGGCTTTGCCATGAAGTTGTTTGGCCTGACAAAGCGAGGCTTCTTTGTTCTGCCGGTCCCGATATACCGCACCGGCCTGATGCGGATTCTCTCCATACCGTAGATCTTCGACCTTTTCATACGACAGACACAACAACGAGGGGAATTTTTGTTCTGAGGTATCGGCTAACTTGGAGGTGAGATAATTGGCGATCAGGCTGTCATACCTGGCGGTATGGTCAAAGACCTTTTTGGCTAACTCGCGTCGCAAGCCTAACGAGACCGTTCCCGACTGCAAGGCCTCCAAGACCCGCTCATAATCCTGAGGATCGACCACCACCAGAACATCCTCATGGTTCTTGGCCGCCGACCGGAGCATGGACGGTCCCCCGATATCAATGTTTTCAATGGCTTCTTCAAACGTACAACCAGGCTTCGCAATGGTCGCTTCAAATGGGTAGAGATTGACGATCACGACATCGATGGGCTCAATTCCCTGCTCTTGCATTTGTCGCACGTGCGCATCCACCGAACGCCGCCCTAATAACCCACCATGAATCTTCGGATGTAACGTTTTCACCCGCCCGTTCAAGATTTCAGGAAACCCGGTGTAATCTGCCACCTCGGTCACGGCAACTCCGGCGTCCCGAAGCATCTTGGCGGTTCCACCTGTCGACAAGATATCCGCATCAAGTGCCGCCAACCCCTTGGCCATTTTCTCTAGACCGGTTTTATCGGATACGCTAATCAGCGCCTTTCCCAATTTTGCCATGTGTTCTCCTGCCACGCGTCTCTGTTGATGGGTAAAAAAGGAAAGTCAGCTTAGCAAATGACCTGAAGAACTTCAACGAATCCTGAAGATCATGCCCCAAGGACCAGCACCCTATTCCTGCTCGTTACCCTATTCCACACCAGCGACATTTTCCTTTGCGAATCTTGAAATTTTGATGTTTCAGCACGACTATTTTCTTATATACCTCGCATCAGGAAGAGGCTGATTTTCATCCACAACATATTTCTTCATACACCCATAAAGCCAAATTCCGATTCTGCCGAAATAATATATTGAAAGCCGGTTTAATATAATGGCAGTACCATCATTTTGGACAACCCCTCTGTCCATTTGGTTTCAGTAACAAAATTTTCTACTCACATGGTACGCGAAAAGGATAGCCATGAGTATCAGGGGATTGTTGCATGTTCTGACCTATTCTGGCCGGCGAACGCCACCTCCGGCCTAATATGACAACCAAAATTTCACCCTACTCACGAGTCAT
>CAZBQO010000168.1:0-2853 GCA_964494125.1 uncultured Nitrospira sp.
CTTGGATCATGCCAGGTTTTTCAATGAGTTTGTCGCAGCCAATGGTAATTCAGATTTGGCCAAACATGCTGGAATTCGTTATGGATATTGGCTCAAGGAATCTTCCCCTCTTGAGGCCATTCCTCTGTTGCAAGCCTCTCTTCCTGATTTCCCTATTCTGAGGGATTATCTCACCTTTTGGATGGGGCAGGCATACGCCGATGCTGATTTGGGAAAGGAAGCAGCAGAGGCATTTCAGCAGTTTAGTGAGCATTTTTCCGATTCTTTGCTTCGAGCTGACGCACTCTATGCGGGTGGGGATGTTTTGGCAAAATTGGGAGATTGCGAAGCCGCTCTCTCGATGTGGTCTCAGGCTCTCAGTATAAAATCTGACCATCCCAAATCCGCAAATGCCTTCTTTCAAATGGGTTTATGTTCTGCTCAGATGGGACAACGGGAAAAGGCGATTGAGATTTTCCGTGAATTATGGTGGAAATTTCCCTTAGCCCCAGAGCGAGTGCAGGCTGAGTCGTGGCTACGCCGGGAAGTGGGTTCTTTGTTTTTACCCTCACCAGAAGAGCGATTTAAGCGGAGCATGGCATTATATAATGGGGGGGCTTTGGAAGAATCCGTTCAGGAATTTCAACACATTACGTCTCTATCTCCTCCCGGTCCTCAGCTTTTTCAGGTCCAATACACCTTGGCCATGGCCTTAGTTCGTTTGAAACGGTATGACCAGGCCGAAGCGATACTGACCTCACTATCGCGTTCCTCCTCCTCCAGAAGAGATGATGCATGGGTATGGTTGGGAAGAGTGTATTTGCGTCAGGGAAAAGGGCCAGAATTGGAGGCTCTTGTCGGAGCCCTGTCGATTGAAAAAGTAACAGGTGATCAGCAATCGTTGCTCCTCACCTTTTACGGAATTTGGTTGGAAGATCATGCGCGATGGCTAGAGGCAGGGAAGGCCTATAAACGGGCAGCGGCTGTGGCTCATACGCTGACGCAGCGGTTGGATGCGCTTTGGCGAGTGGGATGGATTCACTATCAACAGAAGCAATTCATTGAAGCCATTGAGATGTTTCAGGAGATTATCCAGGCAGTTGGGACTCCTCAAACCGATTCTTCTCTGCATGCGGCTTCACAGGCTTTCTATTGGCTGGCACGTGCCCAGGAACATCTTGGGCAGATGGAACCCGCGCGAGAAGGTCTAAAAAATTTAAGCCAGGACTACCCCTTTACCTACTACGGGCAATTGGCGGAGATTCGACTCGGTCCTACAGAATTTTCGACGAAACAATGGGCAGTGTTGGCATCAACAGACATGATGAATGTGGAGACACCAGCTCGTCTTCAGCAGGATATCCATTATCAAAAAACTCTAGAATTACGAACCCTTCGCCTGTATAAGGAGGCAGTCCAAGAGCTTGAGGCTGCTTTTGCCCGCTTCGGAGGGGATTCCCAAGCCTTTCCTCAATTGGTCTCGTTAGCAAGCGAAGTTGGGGCCTACGACGTCGGGATTCGATTATCTATTCGTCATTTTGGGGGGACGTTGCGGAATGGACAGCTCCATTCCTCGTCTGCCGCCTGGTTGGGAGCTTTTCCCATGGGCTACCAAAGTGTCATTCAATCGTTTGCTCCAAAGCATGTGGATCCGTTTTTAGTCGCGGGGCTTATACGAGAAGAAAGCCTATATAGTGCTCGCGTTGTCTCCCCGGTTGGCGCGATTGGCCTGATGCAGCTCATGCCAGAAACGGCCAAAAAAGTTGGTCGTCAATTGGGATTACAGGATTCCGATTCTGATCGAAAGGGCCTGGATGAGCCAAATCGCAATATTCAATTGGGGACGTATTACCTGGGGCAATTACTAAATGAATTTAAGGGCAATATTATTTATGCAGTAGCCGCGTATAATGCTGGACCTCAGGCGGTCAAACGATGGATTGGGCAAAATGGTCATCGAGATCCGGATGAATTTATCGAGCTGATTGGATATCGAGAAACTCGTGGATACGTGAAACGCGTACTTGGAAGTTATCGAATTTATCGGACATTGTTTGGGGATGTCTGCCGAGGTGTTTCTCTTGACAGGTTTTGTTGAACGAATTATAGTCCGCCTCGTTTGACCTTGCGAATAAGGAGGCGTGCACGTGAGTGTAGAGAAATTAGAAACGTTGGAGGTTCGAGTTAAGAAATTACTTGATCTGGTCATTGAGCTACGGCAGGATAAATCCCAACTTGAACAGGAGTTGGAATCGACCCGGGAACGGCTGGCCAAACACGAAGAAATGTCTGAAGGATGGGAAGAGGAGCGAACCACGATTCGATCCAGAATTGAAAAAGTACTAGGTGAGCTTGAATTTTTAGACCGTTCAAACGATTAACCTACAGGACTTAAGAATGACGAGGACCATTGAAGTCGAAATCTTTGGTCATCGAATCTCTCTCCAAGGAGAGGGAGATGAGGCGTATTTTCATGAGTTGGCCGGGTATGTTGATGCGCAAATGCGTACCCTCGCCCAAAAAACCCGAACAAGCACTCCCACAAAGCTGGCTATTTTGGCCGCAATTAACATTACGGATCAGCTCTTCCGACAGGAGAGACACCGGCAGTTTGGAGAAGCTGAAATTGAGCGTCGGACTCAGGTCCTACTGGAAACGATAGAAAAACATCTCGCGGCAAACCCGCATTAACCATTCTCTCCGTTATTTCCTATAGTCCAGCGTTAATTAGGTATTACCTTTGAAATCAATTGGTTGAAGTGCTTTGTTCCATTCGTGGGCGGAATGGTGCCGGTCTATTCTCATCATTCAACTAGCACATTATTGAAATTCCTCATCGTCTTCTGATATTTTACTTTTCATAAGTTATTGAAT
>CAZBQO010000168.1:2953-4036 GCA_964494125.1 uncultured Nitrospira sp.
ATTATTGAAATTCCTCATCGTCTTCTGATATTTTACTTTTCATAAGTTATTGAATTTCAAAGAAAGAAAGGAATATCCCTCTTGTGGAGGGAATTGAACTGGAGGCCCACTATGACAAGTATTTTCATAGTCATTGTGGGTTTTTTGTATGATGGGATTGTACGAGGTAGGGAAATTTTAATTAAGGGCAGATTGAATTCTTGGAAATCGTTCTTTACGAGGCAAATTGCTCATTTCTATCAAAATGGCTCGCCTTTTGATCTAAAAATTTTAAATTTTTGGCCTGTGTTGTATCCATGTTCTTCTAATTCAAGTAGAAACTGTGAAGACTGGATTCATTGGGTGAGTCCTTTGCGTATTGCTATGGGCCCTTTTGGCTTAGAGAGTTGCCCTATCTCTCCTCCTCCTCGTTCCCTACAAATCTGGGCCTTCTGTCCTATCAGATAGGCTTTTCTCCAGTTTTTGTTTTCCTTCCTTTTCTGGTTTTCCCCTGTGGTTTCGCGGGTTTGTTTCCGCCTAACAGAGGGAGAATAAATCTTTCTCGTGATTGTGACATGAGGAAACGAATAGGAGCTAACCTATGGACACGGTAATTCCCATACTTGCAGTGGTGATCGGGCTTTTTCTTGGATTTGTGTTATCGAAGGTGTATCAGCAACAGAGAGACTTGAAGCGTCGGTCAGCAGCTGAAGAGCAAGCTCAACAGCTCACCCAAAATGCTCAACGAGAGGCCGAAAATCTAGTCAAAGAAGCAAAAATCGAAGTAAAAGATCTGCTGTTTCAAGCCAAGTCTGAACTTGAAACAAAGGAAAAGGAAAAGAGGAATGAGATTCAGGCCGCGGATCGAAAAATCATCCAGCGAGAAGAGGCCCTCGAGCGTAAGATCAATCAATTTGAAAAACGTGATGAGGAGATGCGACGAAAAGAGCGTTCCCTTAAGGAGATGGAAGAAGCTCTAATCAATAAAGCCGCTGCATGCGACCAAGCCATTAAGGAGCACCGGCTTGCCCTCGAGCAGGTGGCAGGGATTACCGCCGAAGAAGCCAAGCGCCAATTATTAGGTGAAATTGAAAGTGAAGCACG
>CAZBQO010000169.1:0-3970 GCA_964494125.1 uncultured Nitrospira sp.
GTCACGAGCGCTCGGTAGAGGCCATGGACAAGAGCTGCCTTTGGACTCTGTAGCTCCGGAAAAGTGTCGGGGGGCGTGAAATCTTTGGAAAAGGCAATATGTTCAATCGGTCCTCGCCAGCCTTGACGTTTATCTAATTGGCGGAGTCCTGTACGAACCGCTTCTTCCGCGTTTTTTTGCATCGCAATGTTTAAGGTGGTGTAGATTCGTAGCCCACCCTTATACACGAGGGTTTCTCCGTACCGATCCACCAAGTGCTGACGCACCTCCTCTAGAAAATAGGCCGCGATCGGTTCTATGGATTGGTGGCGGTAGGCTAGGGTCGTGGCCATGGCGGCTTGCGCCTCTTCGTTGGTGATATACCCGGCCTCTACCATACGCCCTAGGACCAATTCTTTTCGCGATTTAGCCAAATCTGGGTTCCGATAGGGAGAATAGGTGTTTGGAGCTTTAGGAAGACCAGCCAAAAATGCTGATTCAGGAAGACTCAAATCCGAGACGTTTTTATCAAAATAGGTTAGGGCGGCGGCGGCCACTCCATAGGCACCGTGACCGAAATAAATTTGGTTTAAGTACATTTCTAGAATTTGTTCTTTGGTCAACACCCATTCCATTTTCACTGCGAGAATGAGCTCTTTGATTTTTCGCTGATACGTTCGTTCGGGAGAAAGAAAAAGAGCTCTGGCTAACTGTTGGGTAATGGTGCTAGCGCCTTGAAACCGGCCACCTTTTTTGAGATTGGTCCAGGCCGCCCGGCCGATGCCGACAATGTCCAGCCCAGGGTGATCAAAAAAACGGGTATCTTCTGTTGCAATGACCGCTTGCGTGAAGGCTTTGGGAATTTTGTCGATGGGCGTATACAGACGACGTTCAATGAAAAATTGCCCGATGAGTTCACCGTTATCTGCATAGACTCTAGACACTAAACTCGGATGGTAGTCCTGAAAAGAGTCGAATGTGGGAAGGTCACGGGTCGCAATCCAAAGAATTCCCGCAAGACCTCCTACCCCGACACACAAGGCAAGAAACGTGGTGATCATCGTTATTCGAAGCCAGGACCAGCCGCGTAGCGTGGAAAAAAACGTCTGAAATTTACTCATAAAGAATACGTAACCAACGATGACCTAGAGATTGGGAAGATTTTGAAAGGTATCAAGGAGGAAGAAGATTTCACCGGCCTTTTATTTACGATACCCCGAGATAGACCAAAACACAAGATCGATATCTGTTCCCGAGTGGACGGCAAGTATGCCGCCATGGCATATGTCAACGAGGTTAGGATTAGAGGTGGTGAAAATTGGTGTGAGGGAAGATAGCAGATTTGAGCCCCATACGGCTCTCGGACTCAGCAAACTACGTCCGGAGTGGAAATTCGTTAGGGCTAAATGGACAATCATTCTGTAGGGCTTCTGCCAGATTGACAAACTTTTTCACCCCATGTTACCACCAAAGGTCAAGTGAATTTTCGGCATTTCCCTAACAACGAAGGAGAGTCATTATGTCTACAGATGTTGCCGCAGAAGTTAAAGTCGGAGACGTAGCCCCCGATTTTACATTAAAAGACCAGGACCAAAAGGATATTAAGCTCAGCGACTATCGCGGAAAGAAGAACGTGGTTCTGGCATTTTATCCTCTGGATTGGAGCCCGGTTTGTACCGGAGAAAATAAATGTTTAACCGATGATTTTCCCAATTTTGAATCAGTCAATGCCGAAATTTTTGGCATAAGCTGTGATAGCTTTTTTTCCCACAAAGCTTGGGCGGATTCCTTAGATCTTAAGCATCAATTACTCGCCGATATGCATCGGACGGTGTCTAAGGCCTATGGATTGTATTTTGAGCCGTTGAATTGCTCAAAGCGGGCTACCGTCATCGTGGATAAAAATGGAAAAGTGGCTTATGCGAAAGTTCAAGATATCAAAACCGCTCGTGACGACAAAGAAATTTTGGAAGCGTTGCAGAAGTTGAAATAATCAAAAAGATGCTCTGACCGAAGGGGTTGGTACTTAACCCTACCCCTTCGGCCTGTAATCTTGGACAGCGAGGCTGTAATGTCCGGTATCGTTGAAGATGTGAACGATGACAATTATGAAGGGTTTACGGAGGCTTCAGCTGCGGTTGTGGCCTATGGCATTGCGACCTGCGAACCGTGTAAAGCCTATGATCCTGTTCTTGCGGACATTGCCCAACAGTATTCGAATGTGCGATTTGGAAAGGCTAAAATGCACGTTCCTGGGCGGTGTCGGGCCATTAAAAAGCGGCATCAATTTGAAACGTATCCCACCACCCATTTCTTTTCCAATGGAACGCTTGTGCTTACCAAAGAGGGAAAATTAGAACCTGCCGAACTGGCCGATTTGATTCGGCAATCGTTCTCTATACAAACCTAAATTCTGTTTTTGGGGAAACCTCAAACCTCACCCTGTCCTGGTTCCGTCCGGCCTGCAGAAGGTTTTTCAGCTAGCAGGGTATCCTGATTGAGTCGGTGCGCGTCTTCAAGACGGTGCTTCCAGATTCAGGCTATACAGAATACACAGCCACGGCACCTGATTGTTGGCTCACGGAGACTCGGCATAGCGGGGGTGTATGGAAGTGGGGCTCCAGTGTTTCCCAGATGACCTTCGCAAGCGCGGAATCTGTGACGGGAATGTTGGCAAAGGCCTGATCCTGGCTTAGATTTCGCTGGTCGAATCGTGCAAGGATCTGGGTTCTGATGATTTGATCCACAGTCTGTAAATTTATAACCTGCCCGGTGTCGCTGGAAATTTGGCCCTTAGTGGCAATCCACAGATCATAATTATGACCTTGCATATGACCCGTCCTGGATTGATGCAGGGCTGAAAACGCATAGTGTCGAGCGATGATGGCCAATTCCCCGTTAGCAGGTTGGAGGGCACCATCCATGAAACTCGCATTCACCTCGGCATAGAGGGTTTCGTCCTCATAAAGACGAAGTGCATCCGGATTAGGGAGGTCTGGATGTTTTTCCAAAATGTGCCAGAGAGTGACTGCGAGATTTTCGGTGGTGGGAATTCTCTTGGAAAAATATGGAGTATCGAGATTTAAGTTTTTATGATCAAATTGTTCCAGGACCTGATTTAAAATGAGTTTTAAGTCATATAAGTTGATGATCATCCCTGTGACAGGGTCGATGTCCCCCCGCAAGGTGACTTCCAATAAATAATTATGGCCATGGGTATTCACATTATTACAAAGACCAAAAACCGCACGGTTTTTTGCGTCATCCCATTCAGGATTGTGGTAGCGGTGAGAGGAGCAAAACTCTAAACGTTTGGTGAGGGTCGCTTTAGGCATAAAGCCTCTATAGAAAAGAAAAAGGGCTGGATCTTGGTCGCCTATGGAAGTCCAAGTCCAGCCCTAATTGGTTAGGGTTCTGAGTGAATATTTTCTAGGTCGAGAATGAGCTTCCACATCCACAGGTGGACTTTGCTTGAGGATTTTTGATGGCAAATCCCGACCCTTGCAGGCTATCAACGTAATCGACTTCTGCGCCGCTAAGCATTGGGGCGCTTTGGGAATCCACAATGACCTTCACGTCGCCTTTTTCGATGATGGTGTCATCATCACTGGTTTTATCTTCAAACGACATTCCATATTGATAGCCGCTACATCCGCCGCCTTTGACGTAAATACGCAAACCGACAGAATTTTCTTCTTCCTTAATCAGTTCCTTAATCTTCTGCTCTGCGATCGGGGTAATTGTTACCATAGTCGTTGTATCCTCCTTATAATCACATTATTTTTGTAGATTCATCTTTCCTTTCAATCGGTTGAAAGGAATCCAACATTGAGCTTACATCTTAAAGCACGACTTTTAATCTTGTCAATTTATAGAGAAGCTGCGAAGTTGGGGAATCATGCACGGCAAAATGATGAATCACTTGAGATCCTTTAGCCATTCCTGCCTCAATTCCTGAGAAACTGGGGCTTCGGTACGATAGTGAGGGTGT
>CAZBQO010000170.1:0-3886 GCA_964494125.1 uncultured Nitrospira sp.
CCACTAGGAAGCACCTCTGCACAGGGCCTTTAGTCGTCGGCTAATAGAGGGATTTGGACTCGATAATATTCCGGCCGATCTTTTCCTAGTTGTATTCATGGAGTGTTGAGCGAAGTCCGATTTCAGGATTTTTGTCGAAAGATGCTGGTCTTGTGGCGAGGCGCTTCTGCCCCATGAAGATGGGAGCCTATCCAGGCTTCATACACGCCACGACACGCTCCATGCAATGTCGGTGTAAAAGTGACGTGTCAACGGATTTTACCCTCAACGTTGATGTTCGCATGGCAGAGAATGCTGTGCTGAGTAATGTCGGGCATGACAAGAACCAAGTGTTGGAGGAGGGCCAGACTAAAGCCGAGCGTCCCGAGTTTCCGGCGTCTCCAGACTAATCCGGCCCAGTGTGCCATTGCGGAATTCCGTCAAGAGAATTTTCGCCGCTTTTTCCCGATCCAATTCTCCGCCTTTTCCTTTCCGCAGACAGCCGCGTTTTGTGGCGATGGCTTCGAGTACGCCGGTACTATCCAGCCCGTCTGTGAGGAAGCCATAGCGTTTCGTCAGCAGAGTAGGATAGCGCGCGAGAAGAATGGTGACAAGAAACTCGGCGATTTCTTCCTCGACCATCACCTTGGCGGTGACCGCGTGGATAGTTGCGAGCATGAGGCCCACCAGGGGGTCTTCGATTTTTGGCCACAAGAGGCCGGGTGAGTCGATGAGCGTCATGTGGTCGTTCAGTGTGTGGCGTTGCTGGACTTTCGTCACGGCGGGTTCGTTGCCGACTTTAGCGAGGCGGCGTTTGAGCAGGCTATTCATGAGCGTGGATTTGCCGACGTTGGGGATGCCCATGATCAGCATGCGAAGCGGCTTGCTGGCGCTGTGACGATGCGGGGCCAGGAGCTGACAGAGACCGGGCACTTTGGCGGCCTGGCCGGCCTGGTGACAGGAGAGGGCGACGGCGTTGACGTCAGGTTCCCGGTTGAATTCGGTCAACCAGGCTTGAGTGACGGCGGGGTCGGCGAGATCGGCTTTGTTGAGCACCTTCAAGCAGGGGCGCTGGCGGTGCAGCCGCAGTTCCGTGATCAACGGGTTGCTGCTGGCGTCCGGCATGCGCGCATCCAGTATTTCGACCAGGACATCGATGGCTTCCATCGCTTTGGCCGCTTCCTTGCGCGCGACATTCATGTGGCCGGGAAACCATTGTATGGACATAGGGACGAGGCTTCCTGGTAAAAATGATCTCAGAGCGGATAGATCTTATGAACCCATTGCATGACTTTATGGAGTTCAGATTCGGTCATGGCGGCGCGGGATTTCCGAAATTTCGAATAGACCGCCCGATTGACCGTACCATGTGACAGTTTCCGCGATTGCTCGTGCGCGCGGACATGCTGTTCGATTGTTTTTCGCAATCGATCTAATCGTTCTTTCGGGGTCTCCTGGTGCATTTCTGTTTGGCCCTGTGTCGCCAGGTTCGCCCACAACCCTTGATTGCGCATTTCAAGGACGCCGGACCGCAGGGGTTGGATGCTTGATTCCGCCCGCTCCGTCGGGAGGAGGCCCTGTGCATCGGGGTATGCCCCTTCTCCGAGGACCTGTGTCGATGAGGGACTGTTGGCGATTGCGGTTGTGCGTTGGGCCAGAATGTATCCCAGACATTCCCGGAATGGCCGGTCGTCCGGAGCGTAAATATAGGCACGTTGCTCGGCATAAGGCCCCGCCAGCGGATCCATGCGTGTGGCTCGATGAACGACCTGTTCGATCCATGGCTTGGTCCGGATATGGGTCAGGCAGATAAGATGGGTAATGGCCGGCACATCCAGGCCTTCATAGGCCATGGCCACCGTAATCAGGCAATCCACGGCTCCGCTACCCTGTCGTTTAAACGCTTTGATGGCCTGATAGGCTGCCGTGGAATCCTCACTCGTGGCAATTCTGGCGGGCACGCCTCGTTCCTGGAGCCAGGCCGTATACTTTTGCGCCTGCTCAATGTTTGCGGCCACCACCAGCAGCTTCGAGCGGGAATGGGTGGTGCGATGTACCTGCCAATCTTTCACGCCCGTGCTCAAGAGTTCCAGGGCTGCTTCCGTCTTCAGCGCCGTCAGAAGTGCCGCTGCCGTCTGCTTTCCGGCATGTGCCAGGCTTTCGACATGGTGCTCGGTTCCCTGAGCGTCCAACCAGGTTGCCTGACAATTTGCGTAATGGACGGTCAAATCAATGCAGGCATGTTCGCGCAGAGCATCGGCTAAGGTGTAATGGATGACGGCTCGGGATTCCGTGCTGTCCCAGTCAAGCCGGTTTCCCCGGTCGGAGGTCGAATACGGCAGAAAGGCTATCGGTGTGCCTTCACCGCGTTCGAAGGTCCCGCTCATCAACACTCGCAGAACCGCCCGGTCATAGAGTGGCTGAATGGCCTCATGCCACAGTCCACCCTCTTCGAGATGATGCGGTTCATCCAGAACGAGAATATATCGCTTGCGGCGGAATTCTTTGGCGTTGATCTTGCGGGTATCGGCAGCCAGGGCCTGATAGGTCGTGACATAGGCCGCGCATCCTCTTGTTGGATGTTCCTGGTTGGTGGTCATCATGGCCTCCAGCCGATGGCCTAAGAGAGCCCGGTGGCTGGGATCCTGGAAACCTCGCGCACCCTGATCCTGTAAGACACTGCGCGGGACAATCCAGCACAGGGCGTCGGCAATGTCTGGAATCAAGCGAGACGCCAGGATCTGGGGCAGCAGGCTTTTGCCGCCACCTGGTGTAACAGCACAGATAATGTCTGTCAGGCCTCGCCCGCCTAGAATTTGGTCGCAGATGTCCGCCAATTCCTTCTGGTGCCGCCGTAGCTCCATGCTTATCCCTCGGCCATCTCCAATGGAGTCCTGGGATGTTCAGGAATTCGACGGGCTTTGCCCTTCTGGGATGGAGGAACCGGTGATTTCGAGCGATTACTCGCGCTCACGGGATCCTCAATGTTCCCGCATTGGAGGCAACGGTCCATGAGGACTAACTGACTGCTGCCCTCTCTATCATAGACGGACTCTTTCACAATCAGTCCACCACATCGCTTACAGGCCATAAAGAACTTCCTTTCTTGAAAAGACATTTGTTGTGACAGGGTGGTGTCTCATGTTGTTCAAGTCCTTCCCTGAGATCTTCCCTGATCTGATGTCGGGTATTACCGACGACTGAAGCCCGAAATCACCCCTATTGGGAAAGAGGCGACCGATACACAAGTGACAGAGGTGTACCGGAAGGTTTCTTGTTCCTCATTCCTCTGTGAACCATTGAGAAAATTGCAATTGATGATTGTGAAATGCACATGGAGAGCGAAGCGGTTTTCCCTCTCTTAGGGATCCAACTGTTGATGGCATGGACCCGGAAACACCGGGTCAGTGTCACGCTCTTTGCCGGCATGTGGCCATACTCATAAAGGCCACCGTAGGGGAATTACCTGATCTGTACCAATTTCTGCCTTTGCCTTTCGTGAATATCGTTGAACAAGTGAGAACTTTTCCAAACAGGGACCATTTCAGGATGGATAGACATACCCAAAATGTCGACAATTTGCAATCGAATAATGACGCGCTGCCTTAAAAATTGAGCGATCCGTAGGATCGCATTCCCAGTCGACATTCTGCAGAAGGGCTGAGATGTCTTTCGAACGTGGGGGATGGATTGTAAACCCATCCTGTGCAGGAGGCCAAGGCCCCTGGGAATTTTGCCCGCCCTCCATCACGTAAAAGGGGTAGAGGTGTGAAGGGTTCGTTACGCATTGCCAGGAGGTTCGATCATGCGGTAGGCTCCCCCTCCCTGTTACGGATCAGCGTCCGCTCCCCTCGTCATTGCGAGATGCACGCCCTCCCTGACATTCATGCCAATTTCATGAAGATGG
>CAZBQO010000171.1:0-3860 GCA_964494125.1 uncultured Nitrospira sp.
GCGGTCCATATTTCACCGCTTTCTTGGCCCATAGTCCTACTATGGTCCTGCGAAATCGTCAAAATCTGGCCTCGCTCAGCCGCTTTTTCGCTCTCGATCCCCTAAGTCCGACAGACTCCTAGTACCTCTCATACAAAATAGGGTCAAGGTCCCGCTACCCTAGGGATTGATCTGCGTAATCTTGGCCCCCTGAAGTCCAATCCCCGCCATTAGCCCTTTTTGGTCAAAAAAGAATGCATAGATGTCGTCCTTGGCCGTTGTACTCGTGAGTGAACTTGCAAATCCGGTATCCACCACTACAAGGCTTGGCCCTACGCCGATCTCCCAACCGTAGCTTTTATTAAGGTACTCAAGAGCTTCCTCCTTAATAAAAAACAATGCGTAGCCAAAAGATTGTATGCCAGCCTGCAATCCGTAGGATGCCGCGAGAGTTCTGTAGTACCCAGCTGTTTTACTATTTTTTCGGAGAGCACCCTCTCCGTATTGTCCACCCACAATGAAGCCTGCCTTATAGACATTAGGAAAAACGAGAATCCCCTGGGCGATCGTGGATACATCCTTCGCTGCAGGACTGTGTGCGTAAAGTTTTTCCAATGCGACATCGACTTCCTAGTCAATCTCTGCAGCGGTACCAGCCCATGCTGGTGGCAGAGCGACGGCAACAATGGCCATAACCAGCCACGACATTCCTACCCACAACGTCTTTCGCATGAGCACCTACGCTAGAACATTTAAGAAAAAAAGGATGATTCAGTTTAAATGAAACCGTTTAGATGCATCCGGTCGTTTAAGGAATTTTCTTTAACCCTAATAAATGGAAGGAAAGCGGCGCGCCGTCCCCTCCTCTCCCCCACCTTTTCCAAGACCGGTGCGGTACGTTTATTCCGCTTTCTTACGAATCCCTTCAAATATTTCTTCGAAATAGGGCCCCATTAACCCACGAGCGACTGGATGCTTCGCCGAGGACCCGAAACCTGCCACTCCATCAGTGGAAATACGATAGAGAGAAACTAATAGCGATCCCTCTTTCGTAGGAAAGGCGCCCCCGATTGACTGTAAGCCGTTATACTCGTGGCTGGCATAAAAGTGTCGGTCAACGACCACGTAGGCCTCGCCCTCATTGAATAACATGCGATGGCTTAAGATCAATGTCGGTCGGCTAAACACGTCAACATTGGCCCAATTAAACCGCACCTCGAGTGGCTTGGCCTGAATGGTTGGATATTTGAGTAAGGTTTGATGGAAAGAGGGAAAGTATTTCGCGACAAGCTTGGCCTCATTGGTGGCGAGAAGAAGATCCTGACTCAACTGATACATCTTCTCTCCACTCCGCGCATAGGGGGGGATCCCTGACAGACCTTTGTCTCGATATGTTTGGTAGCGTGCCAGCAAGAGTTCCCGGATAAGTGCCTCGACATCAGCCTGGGATCCGCCTTTGGCCTTGAGGGCTTGAAAGGCTGAAACTTCCTTCGTATCCAGATTCAACGTATCGCCCGGTTCAGCTTCGAGATACCGTTTGGCTTCGTCTTCTCCATTGGGCTCCAATTTCAACCCTGCAAAGTCCCCCACAGTCGCCTTGTCGGAAATCTCCCCAAATTTAGTGACTGCACCGACGAGCTTGAAGACGACAGCCTCTCGAAAGAGCGGAACCAAATTTTCAGGTACCTTGCTCACCAGCAAAACCGCTCCCAGCGCCAGTTCCCGATCTGAGCCTTCCTCTGTCGTAAATCGAACAATCTCTCCTTTCAGAACATCCTTCCGTTCGCCGTCGGAAAGAGGCAAAGCCTGGAGCAATTCTTCGGCCGTAGGAACCGCCATCGCAGGACTGGTGAACCCGCCTAAGGTCACACAGCCACTCCCGATCACCGCAACCATGGCCGCGAACCCTAATTTCAAAGAACCTTTTTTAACCCAATAGAATAAGGAAGACAGGCTCAAACCCGATGATGACAACATCGTCATTTCACCTCCTGGGATAGGAACAGACCATGAATAAAATTATCCTGTCTAGTGAGTCATAATGGTTATGGAATTGCCCGGAGAAAAAACCCTATGAGACAAACGACGAGGAAAAATCAGCGACCTGCCTTGAGCCAGGATTTGGTTGTCTAGATTGAAAGTTGCCTACAGTCATGCCAAGCATACCTACGCTGCGAAGTTGCGCTTTCTTCTTCCTCCTAAACATAATGTCGCATTACAGCAAATTTCCATAGGGGAGTCCAGATTTGAACACAGAAGGAGAGCATGGAGACAGGCAGCAAAAGTGCATGCAACACAGTTTCCTTAAAGGTGGGAACCTTTCACAAATTGTAGTTGGACCCAACCGAACCTGGCAGAGAAAGTCAATGGAAACCAAAAAAGTACGGTGATCTAAGGAGGGATAGCAGATGGGGCTTCAGTCCAAAATTGCCGACCTGGGTCGGTTGCACGAAATTATCAGGGCGTTCAGTATCGCAGGGTTTGGCGATATCTTCAAAAAGATGGGGCTTGAAGCCGCAGCTGAACGCACAGGTAAGATTATGGGGTGGAAGTATGCAGAAGACATTGCCCACCTCGATCGTCCTCAACGTATACGGAAACTCTTTGAAGTACTCGGGCCGACCTTTGTCAAACTCGGTCAAATTCTTGCCACTCGCCCGGACCTGTTCGGACCTGAGTGGATCAGCGAATTCGAAAAACTCCAATCACAGGCACCACAACTGGACTTCGAAGAGCTTCGGCCTCAAATCGAAGAAGATTTGGGAGCCCCCCTGAAAGAAATCTTCGAGGAGGTCGAGACCAAACCCCTGGCTGCCGCTTCCATGGCCCAGGTTCACCGGGCCACCTTAAAAGACGGGACCAAAGTCATACTCAAAATCCAACGCCCCGGGATTCGGGCGCAGATTGAATCCGATATGCGGCTGTTAACATATCTGGCCTCATTAGCTGAAAGAAACGTTCCTGAGTTAGCCACCTATCATCCCCAAAAAGTGGTCCAGCAATTCGTGAAATCGTTACAGAATGAACTCAACTTCATGACGGAAGGGCAAAATGCCGAGCAGATTGCGGCCAACTTCGAAGATCATGAACAAATCGTGATTCCCAAAATTTACTGGGAATGGACAAAGGAACGCATGAATGTCCAGGAATTTGTAGAGGGAATTCCCGGCGTGAATATTCAAGCCATTGATGATGCGGGCATGGATCGCAAACGCATTGCCATGACTGGAGCCAATGCGGTGCTCAAAATGATTATGGTTGATGGACTTTTCCATGCAGATCCGCACCCCGGAAATTTTTTCATTCTACCGGGCGAACGTATTGCCTTCATCGATTTTGGCATGATTGGACGTGTCTCTGAGATCAGACGGCAACAAATTATGAAACTGCTGCAGGCCTTATTACAAAACGATGCCGAGGGCCTCTGCACCATCCTGTTGCAATGGTCTGACCGGGAAGGAGAAGACCCAGGGGAACTTTTGGTGGCCGTTGATGAATTTCTTGGCAAGTATTCCGGAAGATCGATGGAGCACATGGATCTTTCCGTTATGGTAGGAGACCTGTTGGCCCTGGTCCGGAACAACAATCTCACGATGCCACCGGATCAGGCCATGCTGCTCAAGGTTTTTGTGTCACTGGAAGGAGCGTTTAAGAAGCTTGACCCGGCATTTGACATGATGGTTGCGATACAGCCAACTCTTCAGGATACCGTTATCAACCAGTTTTCGCCGCAAGCCCTGGGTAAACGCGGGCTTAAAGTTCTTCTCCAATATTTAGAGTTATTCGCCGATCTGCCCAAGGAGATACGCCGCGGAATCTATACGGTGAAAACCGGTAACCTGAAATTTCGAATCGATCTCAACCAACTTGAAACCCTCCAA
>CAZBQO010000172.1:0-3854 GCA_964494125.1 uncultured Nitrospira sp.
TGGTTTCGTCAGGCACTGAGGCCTGGGCGGGAAGACCGGAATGAAAAAGAAAAATCACGAGCACAGCACTGAATACTGGTTTAGGTAAGTGAATGTGCATCATGCTCCTTACTTTCGAATAAAAAGGGTAAATAACAAAGCAAGTGGTTTGTCCTTATCTGCTTGAGTCGAAGCCCAGGGCGATTCGGTTCAGCAGATTGAAGCTTTGGTGATATGGCAAATTTATGCGGGAAGGCATTATCAGAAAGAATTCGCCGAAAAATGTCAAGAAAACCTCATTTTCAATAAGGACATCTGCGAACTCTAAAAGGCTGGTTGAGTCGTGGGGGGTGTGCCGAGAAGGAAAGGGTATGGACCGGTGCCTGGAGGCGATGGGGCGGCGAGTCTTGGGCGAATCTCTGGGAAATTCGGAATGCCGCGTTCCTGAATAGCATCTTGAGCGGGTGTTTCACCCCTCACGCTTTCACTCTTGGAGAGCTGCTCCAATTAGGGTGGGTTTTCTGCCCAAGCCGGATTTGTCATGATGCCAAGAACAAACACCACGGTTCCGAAAGCGCAATTTTGATGAGAGGGTGGGGCAAGCCTTTACATTTGCGTCTCCTGATGAATGGGGCCAATCAGTGGACGGCTGTTACAGGATGTTGAGGGCCATGGTTTCACAATACATTTCCACGCGGGCGGTCTGAATTTTACCGGTCTTCGCTTCGGAGGGGTCGAGAGCAACCCGTGTAATGCCCAGGCCCCCGAAGAGGATAGAGCCCATAACCGTGTTCATGTCGGGTGACAGCCATTCCAGCAAGCCTGCGCGTTCCCCCGTCTGATTGCCTTTCAGCACCACGTCGTCGAACCAGGCATGGAAGGGACCCACATTGTCCAGAGGAAGGATGAGAGTAACCATTGAGCAGTCGAGCATGCCTGATCCTGAACCCGGTTGTCTGAATTTTTCCTGACCGGCTGCCACCTTTGTCATTGGTCGTTTGGCCACGATCGGGTCAATCTGAAAAATATTTTTGCAGGCGTTTTCAAGACCCTGGATGTTACAACGGAAATTGCTTCTCATCGCCGGTTTTAATTTGTTCCCTGGCGGTGGCAAAGCTTTGCCTGTGCTTCCGGCCAGCCGTGTGGTTTGAGGAGTCAAACGAATCATGACAGAGGCCGCATCTTTGCTGGCCCCATCAAGGGCCGGGAAGTTTATCTCGGTCAGCAGAGCGTTGAAGAATTCAAGGCGCCTGACCTCGGTGTTGTTGAAGTCGGCATACAGGATCGCTCCGTTTCTGGGTATTGGACCTTTGGTGAGGGTTTCCATCATCCAGTTGGTTAACGATTTGGGGTTTCCGCCAAGCGGAACTTGGAGCACAATATCCTCGAATCTCACAGGTCCCGATCGTTTTCGCTGAATGAGATCAGGGCCCGGTGGTTCGAAAATCACCTCAGCGAACGCATTACCTCCCTCCACTGATTCCAGGATACCGGCCGGTTGGCCTTCCAATTCCAACGCAAGCTGGCTGAGAGAAGCCAGGGATCTTTTAGGCATGGCTGCCTCGGCCTCGCCCATCCAGTTGCCGATAAATTTTGGTACCCCGAGGAGAGCAGCGCTCCCGGCGGCAAGTCCGGCGGTGCGAAAAAGGTCACGGCGGGAAAGGCTTTGAAGCCAATCATTGATTGACGATTGGTCTGAGTTCATACCAGAGTCTCCTTTTCAAATATGAGAGGGCATGAGCTGCGCGTATGTCAGTCCGTTCCAGAGGTCCTCCAATCGTGGAGAGGTGCCTCAGTTGCAAATAGGGAAGTGAGGCAGCCGCATTGAAATAAAACCCGGCAATAAGATGGTGCCGGTCTTTTCAATTTTTGAAACCGCTTTACTGTCGTTTATCTCTCCAGGACGCCTAAGTTCTTCAATCTCAAATCCCCCTGACCCGCGATGCCGCACGTGGCCGTGAGCTTGGTATAGAGTTGGGGCAGATTCAGTTGGCTCGGCCAGCCGTTTGGGAGATGGCCTTGTTGAAAGCCTCGGTTGCGCAAATCGGAGAGGTACCGGTTACGAAGATAGTGTTCACTGTAATTACCCAAACCGGCAAAATACACTTTGGTCAAATGGGCAGGATCAAGTGCCATTTCTCCGTGGTAGACCGGTCCGTCGTCATGATCATCCCATGCCCAAGGCAGGTTTGCGGCGTTTTCGGAACAGGTGACGGTTATTCCACTCCCGCAGCCGCCACCCTTGTCCCCTTTGAAGCTGCCCCATTTATAAAAGGTTTTGGCTACGGAAACGGGTATGGTTGCCTCGGAAAGCTGACTGTCCCACAGGCCCCCAGCCGAAAATATATCGATTAATCCGTATCTGGCATTACGGTCGTTGCCGCTTTTTGGGACTTGGCCGCCGGTTCGGATAGGGTAATAGATAATCCCGTCTTCATTTGGTTTTCCATGAAAATCCGACGTGTAGGGGAAGGCCTTTAACCCATGGCCTTTGGCCTGTTGCACGGTTAGGGGACGCAAGGCTCCCTCGAATTGCTGCAACGTGAGTCGGCCGTCAATGGTCTCCCTGCCCTGACTGAATGGACTACCCGGAGGGATATACGAATAAAAGTCCGTATGATAGACCGTGATCATCCCTTCGAGTTTGCCGAATCGTGAGCCGTCTTTCCTGACGATACTCAGTAACCCTTCCAGGTCATTTTCATGCTCCTGGTCCGCCCTGCTATCGGTCCAATCGCGGGGATGAAAAAACCCATACACGATAAACCAATGGGTGCAGGTTTCGACTACCGAATAATAGGCATGGGCAGCGAGGGGATATTTTTTGAGGTTTTCCCAGTTATCGGTTGAAATCTTATTCCCGTCATAGTCATACCGGGTGATGTAATCGGCTTGGGCATTGGTATTGTCGGTGTCCTGATAGTGAATTGGTGCATGATGGAAGGCCAACTCGAAGTCAGAGGCGTTGCTGGGCGCGGGGGTTCGATGATCGCGGACGATGGGCGCACTGGTTCCCGGTGCGGGAGCCGCCGGCGGTCGAGGAGATGGAACCGCTCCCGGCTGTCCCCGATGATCCCGTACAACTGGAGCCTGTTGTGCCACGGCAAATTGGATTTGCGCTGTGGAGGCCAAGAGATTGCCAAAGCCCCTTGAGCGGGTGCCCGAGAGTGAGCCCGGTGCATCCAGCGCCTGGCCGTTCGGCAACAACAGGATGAGATGAACGACATCGGGGTCCTCACCATTCGCTGTGATGGCTAGTGGTGCTTCAATTTCCTCGGTGTGGGTGGTCGCCTGTGCGTCGAGCCACACGGTCTCTCCTCCTTCCATGTTCAGTTGGAGCCTGGAGCCGACCAAGGTCGCGACCTCGTGCGTTCCGATTGCGACTTTGATATCGCTTCCGTCTGGCGCTGGGAAATGGACCGGCTGCTCGAAGGTCAGCGTGGACGCCGCATCGGCCACCGGGTGCAGCCCCATGACAAGAACCCATGCGCCCAGTGCGTGTAAAATGGTACTTCTCACCGAACGACTTGATAATTTATTCATCGCTGATATTCCTCTTGTATATGCGACCATTTGGAAAGTGAAATCCCAAGAGTCCCATGCTGATGGTGAAGGGGTATGATCGGCTCATTACCCTGTTCGCCGGGTGTTCTTAGCCGCTGCCTGGCGTGAGTCCTCCTCCTACCGACTCAGGCAAGTGTCTATGGCGCGGTTGGTTGTGCTCCTTCATTCGATGTCCCAGATTCCCTCTGCGGTTGTTCAACCGTGCTGTTGTCCTGTTGTTCACCTTCGATCCCACGCTTCCTGATGGTGAAGGGCAAGGTCTTGAATGTTTTTGGTGTCGCGGGGACCACTTCTTTGGGTGGTTGAGGAGT
>CAZBQO010000173.1:0-3745 GCA_964494125.1 uncultured Nitrospira sp.
CTCTAATATGGCCAGGTTGGGCGTCATTGGTTTTGGCTACTTTTGCCGAACCAAAAGTGGCTCGGCTGCGGGGCCGAAACCCGGCACCTTCTAAATACCAAGGTCAAACCCCAACACAGTTGAGGAAAAGAAAAATGTCAGGCGGATGAAACTCTCAACAACAGATTGGAATCCGTTAGGAAGCTGATGTACCAAACGGATATGGCCGGTAGGGGCTAGAGCGAAGGATCCTCATCTTCGGAAGATTCCTGCAGGATTTGAAGCAGGGTCTCTACCCGCTTCGTCATGGGATCCTGTTGGTCCCGTTCATAAATACTCAATAGGTTCCGGAGCATGCGGGCAAGAATCAGTCGTGTCGGACTCTTTTCCAAAAACTCAGGAGAATAGTCCAAACCGGATGCCGTAATAAATTGTTCACAGTCTTGTTCCCGTAAGAATGCTCCACCGTTAAAACAATCCACAAATTGCGGAATCGGCTCTCCGTCAATCTTCACCAGGAAATGTCCCGGCATTCCGACCCCGGAGAGGGGCAAATTCAAACGGTTTCCCACAAACACGTAGATGGCCGAGAGAGAGATGGGGATCCCCTGCCGGGATTCGATGACCCGATGCAGGTAGCTATTGTCGGGGTCGTGGTAATGGATGCGATTGCCGGAAAATCCCTTGTCTTTAAAGAGGAACGCGCTGAGGAGTCTGGCGACTTTCCCCGGCGCAGAACCTTCGGAATGCCATTTTTTTCGAAATTCTTGCGTGAGCTGATCGAGGCACTGCTGATAATGGGGAATATCGACAGCCGGGTAGGCGATCTTGGCGATGAGGAACGCCCCCTGCTCCCAATCCATCTGCCGGGAGCAATGGGTAACGAACGTGCTGAATTCCTCTTTGAGTTGCTCAAAAAGAATTTCATCTTTGACAAAAGCGACCCGGGATTCCAATGCCGTATCATCTGCCCCGGCTTTTTCCAGAAACGGTAAGGCTGAGGGCCCGATACGGACGAATTCGTGCTGGATCGTTTTGGCGACCTGTTCGTTGGGGTCGGACAGCAAACGAAGCAAAGCCTGAATTTTTGTCTCCGAAGGTGAGTGCAAGAAAGTTCGTCCCGGGTAAATACGACAACGCCTCCCCAAAGAAAAAGAGGCGTCCCATCGAGGAGTTGATAATGTGGTAAAAGGCTGTTAGCCGACCGAGCGCCTGAACGCGCGGGCACCCCCATAGAGACACAGGGCGTCAAAGACGGCGAGGACTCCAAGGGCGATAGCTACCTGAGGAAGCGCCTCGCTCCAACCGGTAAGAATCAACGGCCGGATGGCATCAATGACCCAGGTCATCGGATTGAAAAATGCCAGTGATTTCATCCAACCCGGCATTGCCGCTAATGGTACGAGCGCGGAACTGAGAAAGATCATCGGGAGCGAGAGGAAGCCCAACACCGAGAAAAAATCTCCATGACTTTTCACCGAAAACGCCATGGCCATGGAAATGGCGGTGAGTCCGACACCAAACAGCATGCCGATCACCAGAATGAGTGCGATCCCTAATATCCCGGTTTCCGCACTCACCCCGAATAAAAAGGCCACGCCCAGAATAACCAGAATTTGCATGGCGGTGATGGCCATCACAAATAGAAACCGGCTAAGGATCACGGACGATCGTCTGATAGGAGTCGCCATCAGTCGTTCCAGAAACCCGTTTTCTTTATCAAACAGTAAGTCGACGCCACCGGCCAGCCCGTTATTGAGAACGGTCATTACGACAACGCCGGCTGCAAGAAAACTCATGTAATTCGGGGCTTGAACGACCTGTATGTCGGTTGCCCGCTGAAACAGGTTGCCGAAAAAGATGAGCCAAAACAGCATGGGCTGGATCAGCGTAAACAACATACTGAACTTTTCCCGGCTCAATCGCTTGACCCATCGATTGGTCAGGGCAAGTACCTCTTGAATTTGCTCATTCATGGAGAAACCTTTCGAGAACAGTGAAAATCTACAGGATAAGATCTTAGGTTGTGGATTCAGGGGGTTGGTCTTTGAGGGACCGGCCTGTGTGAGCCACAAACACGTCGTCTAGCCTCGGCCGATGATATTCGATTCCATCAAGGAGACATCCTACTCGATTCGTGGCCTCGAGAATAGCAGGCAATGCCTTCTCGGGAGCATCGACGCGGATATCAAGCCCTTGTGGAGTGGGACGAATCGCACGCACGAAGGGTAAGGCTTTTAAGGCGGTTGAGAGGGTTTCGAGGACCTGAGGCTGAGGATCTCCAAGAGTGAGCCAGACGCCATCGCCACCCAAGCTGGCCTTTAAATCCTTTGGAGAGCCAATGGCGCGGATTTCGCCGCGGTCGATGATGGCAATTCGATCACAAAGCTGGTCGGCTTCATCCAGGTAATTGGTGGTCATGACGATGGTCATGCCCTGCTCGCGCAATTGCCGCAGGTATTGCCAGATATTGAGGCGGCTTTGAACGTCAAGTCCGAGTGTGGGTTCGTCCAAAAAGAGTACCTTGGGATTGGGCAATAAACCGCAGGCAATATCCAATTTGCGTTTCATCCCACCGGAATATCCTTTGGCCACGCGATCGGCATGTTCTTCCAGATCGACCAGCTTCAGGAGCGAGGCAATCCTGGTGAGGGCTTCATTCTTTGGGAGATGATAGAGATCCGCAAGCAACAGCAGATGCTCCCGACCGGTAAGAAAGCGGTCGATAGCCCGTTCTTGCGGAACGTAGCCGATCATCCGTCGAATGGTATCGGCTTCTTTGGCGACATCATGTCCGAAAATGGTTGCGGTCCCGGATGTGGGACTGAGGGTCGTAATTAAAATTCGAAGCGTGGTACTTTTCCCTGCCCCGTTGGGTCCCAGAAGGCCAAAAATTTCTCCTTTCATGACGGAGAGGGAAAGATTCTTCACCGCGGTCACGGTGTCGTAGGTTTTCCCCAGCCCTTTAACCTCAATGGCAACGGCATCAGACATGTGTGTTATCCTTGTGCCGTTCGAAGATCGGCAAGTTTAAAGCGGATTAGATCAATCAGGCGGCGAGCTTGCTGGATGAGATGGCCGGATTCAAGTAAAAATTGTTTTTCCACGGGTGACAAATCAAGACCGGCTGAAAGGTTATGAACAAGAATGGAATCCGTGAGTTTGCCAGAAGCGATCACCTGACACAACTCATGAGCCTTTTTCCAGGTCAAATATTCTTGGGTAATTTGCTCCAGATTGATGCGGGTTTCGGTGTCCAGGGAGGGTGCCCCCTTTTGCGCATTCGGAATAATTCGTGCTTGGCGGTAGGGAGTCGAGACCTCTTGCTCTTCAAAGGCGCATCGCTGAAGGCCTTGCAATACGATGTTAAACCGACCGTCAGCCAGTTTGTGTGAGCTGATAATTCGCCCCACACATCCGATGGGATAAATCGGGGGATCCGCCTCGTCCTCGTCTTCCCAACCGTCCTTGAGCAAGGCCATGCCAATGCAATTTCCCTGACCGGATGCGTTATGCACCATTTCCCGGTAACGGGGTTCAAAGATGTGTAGTGGCAAATAGGTTTCAGGGAAAAAGACGACGTTGGGCAGTGGAAAAATTGGCACGCTGTCCGGTATCGGAAATTTGCCGAATTCGGCTGATGGAAAATCTGAAGGCATAGGGTACGATAGCGGAGAATTTTCGGGAAAGTCAACGTAAAATCGTGACCAAAAGGAGTTCGGCAAACTGAGAAAATCCTTGTGTGCCAAGGGATTTGTACGCTATG
>CAZBQO010000174.1:0-3729 GCA_964494125.1 uncultured Nitrospira sp.
GCTCCAGGGCCGCTTGGGGATCAAAGGCATGCCCGCATTTGACGTGGCCGCCTCTTGCTCGGGGTTTTTATATGGATTGTCGATGGCCGACTGTCTTATCCGTTCCGGGCAATATCGACGGTGTTTGGTTGTGGCAGCCGAGGTCAAGTCCCGTTCATTGGACTTGAACGATCTCAGTACGGCTATTTTATTTGGAGACGGGGCGGGAGCAGCTATTCTGGAGCGTTCCCCCCAGGCTGACATGGGGATTGTCGGTATTCGTCTTCATGCGAATGGGGCGTTTCATGATTTGATCAAAATTCCAGGAGGCGGCTCACGCCGACCGTTATCTTCCGCAGTATTGGAGGAGTGGGGCCATACCCTGAGGATTCAAGGTTCGAAAATTTACCGATTGGCTGTCCGTCAATTGACTCAGGCTGTCGAAGAGCATATGGCTGAGGAAAAATGGGAGATGGAACAATTGGACCAAGTCATTTTTCATCAGGCCAATGGCCGTCTCATCGCTCAAGTGTGCAAGGCCCTTGGCACACCGGCAGACCGCTGTTTTTCCATTATTGAGAATCTCGGGAATGCTTCGTCTGCTTCCCTTCCCATCGCTATGGATCAGGCAAATCGGTCTCACCGACTGAAGCCAGGCCAACGGGTGCTTTTGGGAACATTCGGGGGCGGGTTGACCTGGGCCACAGCTCTTGTACGATGGGGATAACTAAAATGGTGCAAAGCCGTCATTCTAGGCGATTCCTACGGTAATTATTTAAAGGAAGGCCTTCTATTGACGATGGATTTCCATTTCGCCTATCGTGGCCTGCGAAGACTCCAAGACTTCGATTCTTTTGAGGGAGGATGCCTTGAAAATATTTCTGTCTAATCCCAGAGGGTTCTGTGCCGGGGTGGATCGCGCGATAGAAATCGTGGATTTATCACTGAAAACGTATGGAGCACCGATTTATGTTAGGCATGAAATCGTGCATAGCCGGCATGTGGTGGCCTCTTTGCGGGATAAGGGCGCCATTTTTGTAGAAGAACTGGGAGAAGTGCCGGACGGGGCCATCGTGATTTTTAGTGCTCACGGGGTTGCCAAAAGCGTCTGGGAAGAAGCCAAGCGTAGAAATTTGAAAATTATTGATGCGACATGTCCCTTGGTCATTAAGGTCCATAATGAGGTGAACCGGGATTATACCAACCAATATGAACTGATCTTGATCGGCCATGCCGGACATCCTGAAGTGGTCGGCACGTTGGGGCAGGTGCCTGATAAGTTCCACCTGGTGTCTTCCGTGGAAGATGTCGAGGTCCTGCAAGTGGAAAATCCCCTTCATTTGTCCTATGTGACCCAGACGACCCTCAGCGTGGACGAGTGTCGGGATATTGTGGAGGCTCTCCATCGACGGTTCCCGGGAATCAAAGGCCCACACCAAGAAGATATTTGCTATGCCACCCAAAATCGGCAAAATGCGGTGAAGGAGCTGTCCCAGCATGTCGATGTAATTTTGGTGATTGGATCCCCGAATAGCTCGAATTCCAATCGTTTAAAGGAGTTGGGTGAACGGTGTGGGATTCCCTCCTATCTGATTGATTCGTATAAAGATATCAAGCCAGAGTGGTTGGAGGGAGTTCGCGCGGTGGGAATTGCTGCTGGAGCTTCGGCCCCGGAAGTACTGGTGACTCAAGTGGTGAAGTTTTTAAAAGAACAGGGTGCCGATTCCCTTGAGGAACTCACCGTCGTGGAGGAAGACGTGGAATTTCTTCTCCCGAAAGAATTGTTAATGGCCAAGGGTAGGCCCTAAACATGTCATTTATGTCCGCCTCACTATTGTAAAATCTTTACCCTCCTACCTTATAATTACAAAACATCCCGAGAAGTCCGACCTCAAGTCTAGTTCGGGTTTCAATTGTTGATTCCGCTTTACCTGCAAGCCAAAAAGCGCGAAATGACGATCCTCACAATATATTGAATGTAGCCTTGGTGTGGCCTACTGCATTTTGTGTATTTTTTTGATATTTAGCACTTATTATGGTAAAGATTAGCCTTCCGTCCTTTGCCATTCCACTGTTTTGAGGAGGTCGTATGTATCTGCGAACTCTGGTCGTCAATGGGTTTAAGTCATTTGTGGAAACCAAACTGGATTTTCCTAAGGGGATTACCGCAGTGGTTGGACCCAATGGCACCGGTAAGAGCAATATTGTCGATGCCATTCTCTGGGCGATGGGTGAACAGAGTGTCAAAAGCCTGCGAAGTGAACGCATGGAAGATGTCATCTTCAATGGCACGGAGCAGCGGAAACCCCTTGGGATGGTGGAAGCCTCCTTGGTGTTTTCCGATGTCTCGCCACGTGACCTTGAGCCCATTTCCGCCATTTTAGAGGATCTCGAACAACCGACCGAGGTTATGCTGACCCGGCGGCTTTTCCGGGATGGAGAAAGTGAATATTTGTTAAATAAAATCCCCTGCCGGTTGAAGGATATCCGCGGGTTTTTGTGGAATGTGCGTGCGGGAACACGCGGCCAATCGGTAATCGAGCAGGGCAACATTGAACAGTTATTGAATGCCTCTCCCCAGGAACGCCGGGAATTTATCGAGGGGACGGCCGGAATAATCCGGTATAAAAAACAAAAGGCCGAAGCCCTCAGGAAATTGGAAGGAACCGAAAATAACCTGTTGCGGGTCAGGGATATCCTGGGGGAAGTTCGGCAGCAGTTGAAGACCCTCAACCGTCAGGCCAAACAGGCTGAGGAATATCAAAACCTGCAGCGTGAAGCTCGCGAATTGGAAGTCCAGATTCTTTCTTTGGATTTTCGAAGATTGTTTTACCAGCAGCAAGGGTTTGAAGCCGAATTACAGGAGTCTGAAAACCAGGAATTGGCATGCGTGGCGGAAGAGGCTCGTTTCGCGGCCGAACGAGAGGAACACCAATTGGCCTTATCGGCCACCGGAGAAGCTCTGGCCGAGACGCAGGAACAGCTACGGGATGTTGATCGCCGGTTATCCCAAGGCTTGACCACTATTCAGGTAGAGCGTCACCGTTTGGAACAATTGGGACAACAGCATGAGCAGGTTATGGAGGATCGACGTCGTCTGGAGGGGGAGTCGCAATCGGCCCAGGAAATTCTGGCGACGGTGAGAGAACGGATGGCTCAAATTCGTTGTGAAATCGAAAGTATTTCTTCTGCGGTGGCGGAGGGGGATGAAAAAATGGCGGTTCTGGTGGCACGTCGAAAGGACACCGCCGAGGTTGCGGAACGAGGGCGGGAAAAAATATTAGGATTGGCCGTGGAACAGACAAATATGGAAAACCGCTTGCAAGCGGCGGTAACCGGGCAGCATGCCTTGCAACGTCGTCTGGAACGACTGGCTTCGGATGTTCTTCAATCCCAGACTGACCAGGCCAAGCTTCATGCCGAAGGCGAAACGCTACTTCAACAACGGGTATCCCTGGAAGAGCAACTGGAACTTCTTAAGAGAAATCAAGAAGAATTGGAGGTGACATTACAAAGTCACCGTGAGTCACGCGAGGACATTGATGAGAAATTGTTGGAATTGCAGACCCAGATGGCCGGGACGGATTCTGAATGGCGTGCGCTTCAGGGGATTTTTCATGAAGAACTGGGCTATGGGTCGGAATCTGCCGATTCCGAATCTTCCGTGCGGGGAAATTGTTCGGCCATTCAAGCGGCTTTGGCTGAACGGATGGAAGTGCCCGAGAATGTGGAGAAAGCCATTGAAGCGGC
>CAZBQO010000175.1:0-3682 GCA_964494125.1 uncultured Nitrospira sp.
GGGCCGAAACCCGGCATGCATCAACCGGGAAAAAGGGCCAAGGTTTTTGATGATTCTAAGATCGGACATTCCCTTGGGATTGGGGCAGGAATGAAAAGAGTGCTTTGGGCGACGAGAAGTTTACGTCTTAGTTTCCCATCGATCGATCACGGCCGCGCCGACGGCATCGCCCCAGACGTTGACTGTGGTCCTGCAACGATCTAAAAACCAATCTACCACCAATATCAGGGAAATCCCTTCAATTGGCAGGTCCACGGCTTTGAGCACAATGACCATCGTCACGAGTCCGGCCTCCGGGATACCTGCAGCGCCTATAGCAGAGAGGGTGGCGGTGAGCAGTACAATAATGGTTTCTCCCAACCCCATTTCAATTCCATAGGTTTGTGCGATAAACATGGCGGCTACCGCTTCATAGAGTGCGGTCCCATTCATGTTGATGGTGGCTCCTAAGGGGACCACGAAACTCACGACCCGTCGAGAAACCTTTGCTTCCTCAATCAGGCCTTCCATCGTGAGGGGTAGGGTGGCCGAACTGGAACTGGTTGAGAAGGCGGTCATCAATGGAGTACTCATGGCTTTGGCATAAGCCGGGACTGAACGTTGACCGAGAAATCGTAAAGATAAAGGAAGCATGACCAATCCATGAATGGCTAAGGCGAGAAGCACTGTACCTACATAGGTTCCTAAGCTCGCCAATTGGGGCCCAAATCCTGTGAACCCTCCAGCTTCGCCTAACCGCCCGGCTAATAAGGCGCCAATGCCTACCGGGGCGACCCACATGAGCAGGTGGACGATGGCCATCATAGCCTCGTTGATGCCTTCAAAGACCCGAATGACTAACGTGCCTTTTTCGCCAATGGTGGTGAGGACGCCACCAAAGACCAAGGCAAAGACGATCAACGGCAGGATTTGTGTTTCGGCCATTGCCGCGAATAAATTTTTGGGGACTAAGCTCGTGAGGATGGATTTAAACAAATCACTCAGGGTGGTGGGTTTGTCTTCCATGCGTTCTGACAGGCTTGTGGTCTGTACCGTTGATGTGTCAGGGCCGGCTTGTTCGGTTGGTGTGCCAGGGTGAATGACGATGACCAAGATCAAACCGACCAACACCGCCAGTCCAGTCGTGGTCATGAAAAATAGGATGGTGCGAAGGCCAATAGATCCGAGTTGCCGCACATCGCCTAAGCTGGCAATGCCGACAATCATTGAACTCATGACCAAGGGGACGACGAGCGCGAACAAGGCTTGTAAAAACAGGTCACCGATAAATGCGAGGCTCAATCCGATGGATGGTGCAAGCCCACCCAGGAGAATGCCGACGACAATGCCCAAAAGCATGCCGATGAGCAGATGATGCGGGCTGGAGGCTTTCATGTGGTTGGATGCTGTTTCCCCATCAAGAATAGGAACGGGCTATCCAATGGTCAATGAAAAGCCTAGAAGACGTCTAGGAAGGATAGGATTCCATGGGCGGACAGGTACATATCAGGTTCCGATCTCCGTAGACATTATCAATCCTCGAAACTGATGGCCAAAATTTATGGTGCCGTAACCAGGGGGCTGGAAATGCCGCGGTTTCACGGGAATAGGGGTGCGGCCAGTCGGATTGTGCGATGGTTTCAATAGTATGAGGCGCATGTTTTAAAGGATTATTGTCGCGAGGGAGGCGACCTGCTTCAATCTCGGCAATTTCCTGGCGGATTAGGATGAGCGCATCGCAATACCGGTCTAACTCCGCCTTGGATTCACTTTCGGTTGGCTCGATCATCATGGTGCCGGGGACCGGCCATGAAATCGTGGGAGCATGGAAGCCGAAATCCATGAGCCGTTTGGCCACATCTTCCACTTCAATGTCCGCTGATTTTTTGAAAGGGCGAAGATCTAAAATAAATTCGTGGGCCGCCATACCGTTTTTACCGGCAAAGAGCATCGAATAATATTTATCCAATTTGTTGGCCATATAATTTGCATTGAGGATGGCCACTTGGGAGGCTTTTGTGAGTCCCTCTCCGCCCATGAGTTTAATGAAGACCCAGGAAATAGGAAGAATATTCGGGCTGCCATACGGAGCAGCGGCGATGGGCCCGATTCCTTTTGGTCCTCCTACTTGAACCAATGGATGACCTGGTAGAAAGGGGGCCAGGTGCGATGCGACGGCAATGGGGCCCATCCCTGGGCCTCCGCCACCGTGGGGGATACAAAAAGTTTTGTGTAGGTTGAGATGGCACACATCGGCCCCGAATGCAGCCGGATGCACCAAGCCAACCATGGCATTCATATTGGCGCCATCCAAATACACTTGGCCTCCATGCGTGTGCACGATTTCACAAACCTTGCGGATACCTTCTTCGAAGACGCCATGGGTAGAGGGATATGTCACCATTAAACAGGAGAGGGTGTCATGGTATTGGGCTGACTTGGCTTCTAAATCCTGAATGTCGATGTTTCCATGGTTATCACAGGCGACAGGAACGACCTTCAATCCTGCGATGACCGCACTCGCGGGGTTGGTCCCGTGCGCGGATACCGGAATAAGGCAGATATTTCGTCCTTTCTCCCCACGCTCCTCTTGATAGGCCCGAATGACCATCAATCCGGTATATTCACCTTGAGAGCCGGCGTTGGGTTGAAGTGAAACAGCCTCAAATCCGGTAATCTCGGCGAGCCATGCCTCTAATTGCTGAAATAACAATTGATACCCTTGCGCCTGGTCACTTGGAGCAAAGGGGTGAATCCGACTGAATTCCGGCCATGTCACGGGAACCATCTCCGTTGTCGCATTGAGCTTCATGGTGCATGATCCCAAGGGAATCATGGAATGGACGAGAGAGAGGTCCTTCGATTGGAGCCGATACATATACCTGAGCAATTCGTGCTCGGAATGATAGTCGTGAAAAACAGGGTGTGTGAGAAAAGGAGAATGTCGCTGAAAGGTGCTTGGGATGGAGGAACCGACTTGTTCCGCCAGATCGTTTAAGGAGAAGGGAAGTGATGTCTTGTCGGTGAAAAGGGTCAGGAGCTGACTCACGTCTGTGATGGTGGTCGCTTCGTCCAACGCGATGCCAAAGGACCCGTCTGGAAATTGTCGAAGATTGATGAAACTCTGCTGACCCTTCTTAATAATTTGGGCCGGGCTCAGGTGCGGGCACCGAACCCGGAGGGTATCAAAAAAGGCATTGGAGTCGAGTTGACATCCCAAGCGACGAAGTCCTTCGGCTGTGAGCGCAGTGAGGTGATGAACATTGGTGGCGATGTTCTTTAAACCTTCCGGCCCATGGTAGACCGCATACATGCCGGCCATATTTGCCAGCAGCACCTGTGCAGTACAAATGTTACTCGTGGCTCGATCGCGCCGGATATGTTGCTCCCGGGTTTGGAGGGCCAGGCGATAGGCCGTTTGGCCGTGAGCGTCTTTGGATACTCCTACCATCCGGCCTGGAATGTGTCGTTTAAAGGACTCTTTTGTGGCCAAAAATGCCGCATGGGGACCGCCATAGCCCAGGGGAACCCCAAATCGTTGCGATGACCCCACCGCAATATCCGCTCCCCATTCTCCCGGAGGCACTAAAAGGGTTAAGGCGAGAAGATCCGTACTGACCACGACGAGCGCCCCGGATTCATGCGCCTTCTGGACCAGGGCTTCATAGGAGCGGAGGGTCCCGTCAGTGGACGGATAGGAGAG
>CAZBQO010000176.1:0-3671 GCA_964494125.1 uncultured Nitrospira sp.
AGAGCTACTTGGGCTTCACGAAGGGCCTGGGCTTTGGAGAGCGATGATTCTTTGAGCCTGACGTAAAATTCATTGATTAGGATTGAGGAGGCCTGGTCATTGATAAACCATAAGGTCGCCAAGGCGCTTCGCGCCCCCGCTTTCACGGCCACTCCGGCCAGGCCCAGTGCGGACTGATCGTCTCCGGCTGCCGTTTCACAGGCGCTCAATGTTAAGAGATCCAGGGGGACCTTGCGGAATTGAAATAACCCGATGAGTTCTCTGAGATGATCCATACTCAGTTTTTTGTCATACGTGAGCACGAAAGAATTCTTGGGCTCCTTTGCAAATTTTCCATGTGAGGCAATATGAATGATTGTGAAGTTTTCCTCTTTCATGTCCTGTTCAAGATTGGGAATGCGGAATTCTTCGTTTAAGAGAGTTTTCCCGCCAAAGAGGTCTTGAAGCTTCTTGACCTCCTGTTGCGTATTGGGGAGGGGTGAAAATCCCTGCACGCCTTCGGACAATCCAATCGACAACAGATTGACCTGCTCCCGGTCCAGGGGATGGGCATCGGTGAGGGTCAGTCCCGGAGTCGTCGCGATGGCATATTTTTGAATGAGGAACTTTTCTCCATCATGGAGGGGCCCCATGGGAATGGTTCGCAATGGTCCATCCGGGACGAAGACGAGCGTGTGGATCCCGAATTCACTCAGGTACGGTTCAATCGGCCGGATAAGCAGGTCATACAGGGCCTGCGCATGAGGCAGATATTGATGGGTGGTCCGTTTTTCCAATAAGGTCCGGAACAGGTGGATTTTTTCTGTCAGGTCATGTTCTTGAACCGGAACGGTGATTTTTTTCATCGTTCCTCCAAGGCTGATCAGCAGGGCCATCCGGTCAGGGAAGAGAATCGGATAAATAATCGCCGTGGTGTTGGATACTTTATCGATGGCTTGAATTCTTCCCCTGTTCGCTTCCACACAATCGTCTTTGAAGTAATCCTGGAGCTCTGCGGCCTTGAATGCTTCAATGGTATCCCGGGTGTGGAACAGGAGCTCTTCTTTTTTGGTGGCATCTGTCACTTCGTCGGCTTGCTGGAGTAGCAGGGCAGCGGTTTCAAAAAATAAGGCTCCCAGCGATTGTCGAAACGATGCCGGGTTCTGGGGGAGCCCGACAGACAGTTGCTGACGAATGGGTTGGAGCGTGTCGATGGCTCGCTGGTAGGCTGAAATGGCCTCGTCCGTGCGACCCAGATTTTTGAGGTGCCGGCCCGTGTTCCATTCCCAGCGATAGAGGGCTTCCGGGGCCTGGCCTTGTTGACTCGTTCGAATCGCCAATTGCGTGAGTTGAAGGGCTTCTTCATGGCGGCCCCCTTCTTCGTACAATTCTCCTAAAAATCCCCACCCATATGATTCATTTTTCCAGTCTCCAATTTCTTTTGCGCTGCCTATGGCTTCCCGAAATGACTCAGCGGCTTGCGTGAATACCGTGGCATGTTCCTCTGTGACCTGGTGGCTGAGGTCCCTCAATCCCATTCCGATGGTGAGCAGGTTTTGAATTTTTTCGTGTGAGTCCGGAAGTGTTTGTGTTTTCTCCAATGCCTGTTGCAGGTGGATTTTCCCATTTTGTGCGGACTGCTGCCTGATTTCCACCAGGGCTGCATTAATCATGGCTCGAATGGAGAGAGGTTGCAAATCCAGTGAATCAGCCAGAATGCTGGATTCTGTATAAGCTGCAAGGGCTTCTGTGTCGTTCTGGCGAACCGCATGTGCATTGCCCAGATTATTGAGGATGGCAGCCATGAGGGGTCGATCTTCGATTTCCCTGGAGACCTTCAGTCCCTGTTGCAGGATTTCGAGTGCCGAATCCAATTCTCCCACATTGAGATGCAAGGTTCCCAATTGGCTGAGTGCCTGGGCCATCAGGCGTGGCTGGGTGGTCTCCTGTGCTGATTGGACGGCTGTGCGAAGGAGCTGTTGCGCCCGTTGGTATTGGCCCATATCGAGCAGGGCTCTTGAAAGATAAATGAGCGCTTGAATGTGATTGGGATGATCTCCGGATTTTTCATAGATCCGGGCGGCTTGAGTCCAGGACCGGGCCGCCTGTTCCAACTGGCCCTGCTGATACTGCCGGCTTCCCTCCGCCATCAAATTTTGAGGGGACAGTTCAGCCGCAACGGTACTCGTCATCCCAATCCCGCCGACTCCCAGAAGGAAGAACCAAACCCCAAGACCATACCGAGAAAAGTTGGAAAATCCGCGAGTTCGGGACATAGCCGACCCTTTCTCTAAAGTCATCTATGCATTCAACAGTCCCATTCTAGGAATTGCCGTCAATAAGGTCAAAGTAAGGGTTTCTGATACGGGGCGGCTTTGAGGGTTCTCGTGGATCTGGTTGTGAATCTGGAGAAAGAAAGAGATGTTTACCATGAACGTCTTCTGTCGTCTGCTTGTCAGTGTGAACACCCTTTCTCTTGAAATTGTTCTCAAAGTAGACACACAATACACGAGGTAGACAGATGAGATATCCAGCCACTGTAACAGGGAAAGACCAGGTGAGAGAGGTTTTTCATGAAATCTTTTGTAATAGCACGGGGTTCGAAACGATTGTCTCCATGTGGGGAAAATTTGACTTGTGGAACGAAGCTTGCCTTATGTAGCTGTATTCATAAGTGTCAGCAGATCTGAGATCGTCTCACATGAAAATGTACCGGGAGGACGGTCCGGACGAAGAGAGGAGGACCAACATGAGCCAGATGATGATGACACGATGCAGGTGGGTGGCTGTCATGGGCGTGACCCTTGGTCTTAGTGTTCAGGCCACGGGAGGAGCGGAATTCACCGACCAGGTAAACCGCACCCATGTGAAGGATGTCGCGTCTATAGCCATTGAACCAGGGTTTTTGGAGGAGACACTGCCTTCTGTTGATCGGCAGGTTGTTCAAACATCCGATGACAAGCAGGCGGCTTCATCCCGGAAGGAAGCGTTGTATCAACCTCCACAACGAGGGGCTCCGGGAGGACGGGTTGGTGGAGGAACCAGGGGTCCTATGACCGATCTTCCGTTACTCCTGGCCCTGGCTCCAGATCACATAGGATTGACGAGTGAGGTTCAGCCACGATTGGTGTGGTATTTATCAAAGCCGACAGTCTACCCTTTGGAATTTACCCTTATTGATGAATCAGGGGTGACGCCGATTATTGAGAAGCGGCTTTCCTCTCCCACTGAATCCGGGATTCACATCATTCAACTGGCTGATTACGATCTGAAGCTGGAGAAAGGGAAAACCTATCAATGGTTTGTGTCTCTGGTCTCTGATCCCGAGCATCGATCGGCAGATATTATCGGCGGAGGAATGATTGAGGTGGGTGATGTCCCGGCCTCGCTGACTGAGGAATTGAGGAACGCCAATCCGGTTGAAGCGACGAGGCTATGGGGGCAAGCCGGATTTTGGTATGACGCCATAGGCGTGATTTCCACCAACATTCAGTCTGATCCTTCAGATGCCGAGATGCATCATGTGCGGGCGTCCTTGCTTGAAGAGGTTGATTTGGATACGCCGGCGCAAGTGGATCGCCAGCATGGATTATGACTGCGGCTGTTTGAAAATGGGAATTGGAGGTGTTAATAGGTAAGTCCACGAAGGACTTGTCTGGACGGGTGTTGACAGGACCAGAAATTTCCCCCAG
>CAZBQO010000177.1:0-3585 GCA_964494125.1 uncultured Nitrospira sp.
TGTGCGGTCGGTCTTTGGGTGATGAGCGCCCCGCTGCTGTTTTGGGCGACGAATGCCGCAGTTTACAATAACGACTTGATTACCGGTGCCCTCATAATAGGCTTTTCCGTCATCATTCCCCGGCTCGAGCTTTCCTCCCCTACCCGCAACTCAAAATCAGGAAAAGGTGAATCAGAAAAAGATTCCGAAGAGGAATTGTCCGGCTCAGGTATTCCCCCGGGCTGGAGTTATAATCCTTCCGGGTGGGAGCAACGATTGGGAATCGTGTTTCTGGCGCTGGTCGGGTTTTTTCTCTCGCGGTATTTGGCGGCATTTCAACTGGGTCATATCCCGCATCCGTGGGATCCATTTTTTGGTAATGGCACGAGACAGGTGCTCACCTCGGACATCTCAAAAATGTTTCCTGTGTCGGACGCGGGACTTGGCGCGCTCTCGTACCTGATGGACGCCCTCGCCGGATTGATTGGAGGACGTCGGCGCTGGCGTACGATGCCGTGGATGGTGTTGCTGTTCGGCTTGTTTATTATTCCGCCGGGCGTGACCAGTATTGTGCTCGTGATTCTCCAGCCGGTCAGCATCGGCGCCTGGTGTACACTTTGTCTGGTGGCGGCGGTCGTGATGCTCCTGATGGTACCGCCGGCGTTAGATGAAGTGATTGCCACCAGTCAATTTCTTCTCCGCACGCGGAAGGAAGGTGGGAACGTCTGGCGGGCATTGTGGCTAGGGGAAGGCCACGCGGAGGAAGAACCGGAGTCCAACCAAAGTCGCTCATTTCTAAAGGAAGTCATCCACGGCATTGAAGTGTTCTCCGCCCCATGGAACCTATTGCTCAGCACACTCGCGGGCATGTGGCTCATGGCCATGCCTTCGGTGCTCGGACTGAACGGGGCGGCGGCGGACAGTACGCACATCGTGGGCGCGCTGGTCGTGACCGTGGCCGTAGTGGCGTTCGCCGAACCGGCGCGCTTGGTGCGGTATTTCAACGTGCTGTGCGGTGTATGGCTCATACTCGCGCCGTGGCTTGTGGCAGGCGGCACGTCAGCCTGGCCGTGGAGCAGTGTCGTCAGTGGACTTGCGCTTATGGCCTTGAGTTTTCCCCGTGGCCCGGTTGAGGATCGATATGCCGGCTGGCAGCGATTGATTCGTTGAGGAGAAAATGAATCAACGAACGAGATTGGTTTGGTTTCGGTTGGTCGGTGCTAAGGTCATCAGTTATCTATAAGTAAACTTAAGCAATGAACAATGTTTCGTTGGATTTTGCCGGGTTTCGGCCCGGTAGCCGAGGTCCTTTTGTTTCGGCAAAAGGACCAAAACAAGTGTCGCGCTCTTCGAGACGCACCATGCAAATGGACGCCCGGTCCGGCCTCATCAGATTGATCAGACGCGAAGTAGGAGGAGACGGGCTAACTCGCGGGGCTCGAACAAGCCCGTCAAGGACAAGAGCGTCCGATCATGGGGCCGACCGGCAGGCGTCGGACAGGGGAAGAGAGGAAAAATGAGGTAGTAAGTTTCTGAGGTCATTTTTGAAACCGCGTGTAGCAATCCCGCCATCCGCTTTCGACTTATTTCAACCATTTCATTGGGTGCCTTCAAGCATTGTGGTCATTCTGAGCCGCAGGCGAAGAATCTAGCACAGGTACAGCCACTTCACTGCGGATCTCAGATCTTCATTTCTTTTTCTTAAACTTCTTCACCAGTTATTTCAATATCAAAAGGAAGACCTTCGTGAAAATTTCAGGATTGATTTGGCAAGAACGAATGAATCGTATGTCAGAAATCAAATTCTTTGGAATCCGCATAAGAGGGGGAAGGACCAGCCATACGCGGGGGAGGCCGAAGCCAGGAGAACACGCAATCTTTGGACAACACACCTGTGCTCCCTATGATGAAGGAAAACGCTTGGGACATGGGCAATTAATTTCGCTATTGTGCAAGTCAATACCCATGCCTGACCCAGTTCCACACACCTAAGGTCCATAGCCATCAGAATAGGAAGATAAAACTTATTTTCTCTCGAATCCATTTTCGGCATTAATGTTTTATCGAACGAGAGGAAGAATGCGAGCCCGCAGACGAGACTCGTCAATGGTAATGAGAGCGCCCTGCACTAAAATCTCATGATACTCGCGTAGGGCCTTCACGAGAATTTCGCCAAGATGATCAGGTGAGACATCCTGAGTTCGCACTTGAATAACGCTAGGTCCAGAGGCTTTTGTCGATGCCAGGATAGCGCCGAAATCCAGGTCGTGGGTAAAGACCAAATAGTCATGTTCGCGGGCCCACCCTAGGACGACTGAATCGGATTCGCTGCCTTTCCCTACCGCGGACCAGTGAACAGCCGAAATCCCATTACGCTCAAGGATAGCAATCCAAGAGGGGGAAAGGTTCATATCAACCAGAACCTTCACAGGTGCCCCAGAGGAACCTCAACCTCTTCCGCACGCCAGGCAGCGTAGGCTAGTGCCTCCGGGATGTCGGCTTCTTCTAAGTACGGATAGAGCTTGAGAATCTCATCCCTGGAATGTCCCTTAGCGATAAGTCCCACAATTGTTCCAACTGTAATTCGCAGTCCTCGGATGCAAGGTTTGCCACCCATGACTTGAGGATCTGTAGTAATTCTGGACAAATCTTTCATATTAGCCTCCTACAAGATAGGTGGGATTATAGCGGAAAAGCGACGAATTGACGAACCGGAACTCTCCTGAAGACTGAGCTGAACTCCCATCTATTCCTGTGGTTCATTAGGACTTTCACCAATAATTGGCTTAACTCATCACTCAGCTCTGGGAATTGAACAGCCACGATAACGCCCCATTGACTTTAGTTTCTCACAATGCAGCCCATTTTTAGATCAGACCTAAAGAAATCACAGGGGCTAAAGGATGTCTGTGGTGCAGCCTAACAATAAACGTACGGATTGGATATTTTGAATTAAATGCCGGGTATCCGCCCGGCAACCGACCCACTTTTGTATCGGCAAAAGTGGGCAAAACCATGGACGCCCCGCCCGGGCTTATTGGATTGATCGGACGCGAAGCAGGGAGACGGGCTAACTCGCAGGGCTCGAACAAGCCCGCCAGGGACAAGAGCGCCCAATCATAGGCACGGGCGGCAGGCGTCGAATTCCTGAATTATGAGTTGGAGTATTGAAGGATTCGGGCGATTAAACTTTGATGCTGGATCTGTCTTTCCTCGTCCGGATCGTCCACCGATTCAATCGATTCGATGGAACGAACGTAGGCATCGGGAAACCGTAAATGCCTGGCACCCAGCACAATCAGTTCCTTATACCAATGAAAGGGCTTCAGGCTATTCTGGATGTACGATGGCTGAGCCAGATATGTCAGGCAGGAGTACTCTTGCCCATGGAATTCAACCGTGAGTTGGCTATCATGATAACCATTCCCCTCGAAACGGTCGAGGATTGTTTTATGAGCTGAATCTATGCGATAAATGGCCCCATAAAACTCCATCCGATTCTTCTCCCGTGCGAGCCAGGTTGCACTTACTCGACCCATCCTGCCCCCTTTTCTGAAAAGCCAGTCGATAGTGTCTCAACTCAACCACATCAAGCAATTCGGCAGA
>CAZBQO010000178.1:0-3514 GCA_964494125.1 uncultured Nitrospira sp.
TCCTTCGCTTTACTCAGGATGACAAGACGGAGGGACTGGATAATGATCGACCCACTGTATCGTTGTCATGCTGAGCAGCGCGAAGCATCTCGCTAAGCCGTAGCTCCATTGGGCTGGGCACAGATCCTTCGCTTTACTCAGGATGACAAGACGGAGGGACTGGATAATGATCGACCCACTGTATCGTTGTCATGCTGAGCAGCGCGAAGCATCTCGCTAAGCCGTAGCTCCATTGGGCTGGGCACAGATCCTTCGCTTTACTCAGGATGACAAGACGGAGGGACTGGATAATGATCGACCCACCGTATCGTTGTCATGCTGAGCAGCGCGAAGCATCTGGCTAAGCCAAGGCCCGGTGGAGCTGGGCACAGATCCGTCGCTTCACTCATGATGACAAGATTGAGGGACTGGATAATGATCGACCCACTGTATCGTTGTCATGCTGAGCTGAAGGCGAAGCATCTCGCTAAGCCATGGCCCAGTGGAGCTGGCACAGATCCTTCGCTTTACCCAGGATGCCATGAATTTGGTTCTAGATAGCCTTTTGGAAATTTTTCTTCAGCGGCTTTTTGGAATTTGATAAGATAAGCGAGACCCTACCCTCTTAAGGAGCCGATTAGTTATGTCCTATCCCCGATTATCGTCTCACAGCACTGAGCGCACGTTCTTTTTCCATCCTATGCCCTTGATCATGATGACCCTCCTTCCGGCCTTCCTCACAGCGTGCAGCGGTCCTTTAGTCGGGGTGACCGTGGTTGATGAACGCACGGCATTGGAAAACCAGGTGCTTGGGACGTATCAAGAACTCAATCAGCAGGTCATGCTGGTGGCGTCTGTTCGCTATATCGATCCGAAGGGAAAATTGAAACAGACCCAGGAACTTCCCCCAGGGAAAAAAGACGTGGTGCGTGCCCTCCAACGAGTGTCTTTCAATAAAGATGATCTCAATCGCTATAAATCATTGGGAATCATCGGAGAAAACAATGAAGGCGGCATTACCCTCCTGGAGCCGGAAAAAGTCCAACCGGACGATCGAGCGTTTGTTGAAAATTTGATTAAGGAGGAGAATGAGGATCGCCTCGCGATCATGAGCCGGATTGTTGAAACCAACGAGACTCTGACACCCTCAGAATTACCACGGGTCCACAAAATGTTTGCCGCACTCAATCGGGATAAAGCGCTCAAGGGAGAACGAATCCAATTGGACAATGGGACATGGACTCAAAAAGACGCCACACCCTAGCTCAAGACTCCCCGTGGCGAGGTCATCTTCTTTCTCTCCCTCCGCACGAGGCTCGAAAGAACACATCAGGAAGAAGAGAGAGCAGATTCTTTCATTTTCACGGAGCCCTGTTAGGCTTAATCGCCTTCACCGGCCTGACCGGATTCCTGTGCCCCTCCCTACCCGCTCTGGCTGCGACACCTGAACGCCTGACTACTCACCCGGCCCTGGATTATCAACCGTCTGTCTCCATGGATGGACAAACGCTTGCATTCGTTTCTACTCGTTCAGGAAATTCGGACATCTGGGTCCAAACCCTCAAGAGTGCCGCCCTCACACTTCCCCGACAAATGACCACTCACCCGGCCAGCGATCAGGAACCGGCCTTGAACCGGGATGGGACCCGACTCTTGTATGTGTCGCATAAGTCCGATCCCCGTGGCGATGTGTACCTCCTGGATCTGGTTACCCGTGAGGAGCAACGACTGACGGATTTAACCAGCGGCGACGGGTCCCCTCAGTGGGATCAAGAAGAACAAGGATTTTTCTATCTCAAAACCGATCCGCTTCACAACACGTCCGCTATCTACCGAAAATCCTTTTCGAACCGGTCTGAAGAATTGGTCGTGCCCCAGGCCACCAGCTTTTCCGTGAACGGTCAGGGACAGCTCCTGTATTCCACTGGTGCCCATTTGACCTTATTGAATCTTCAGGACAACAGCTCCACCTCCTTCGACCAGGACAGCCATGCTCTGGATCTTTGGCCTGCCTTGGACCACAACCCCGTTGATCTCACCATGAATCGTCACCTGGTGTTTACCCGATATGCCCGGGATACCAACGATGACGGGCTGGTTGATACCGATGATGAATCGTCCATTTGGATGAGACTCTGGGACCCGCAGCAGGCGGAACTCCAAAGACTCTATCGGATCACTCCGGCGCACACATTTCATCTTTACCCTGCCGTGTCCGGGGATTTCCTCTACTACTCCGACCTGAAAGCCGGAGATATTTTCCGGATGGACATCCCCGCGTTTCTCAGGGATTACGTCGACCTCGATCACGCCAAATCGCTGGCCGCCTCCTATCAGGATCACGGGCAACTGGATCTCGCGCTCCTGGTTCTGGGAAACATTTCTCACAATCTGTTGGCACAACAGCCTCCTGACGCACGCGCGGAATTTGATTTCTCCCTCGCCGAAGCACAGACACAGGAAGGAAATTTTCCTGCAGCCCGCGAATCCTTGGAGCCCTACACCCGCCAACCGGGACGGACCGGCGCCTTGGCCCGGATCTATACCATCGTCTTGCAGGTCCAGGAGCAGGCACAGGGCATCAGCTCTGCGGCAAGACGCCGGTTAGTCACCGCCGGCGTGTCCGATTTACTCACCATCGGGCAGGAGCACCGGGACATGGATGAGGTATACGGTCAGGCTCTGATTGAAGCCGGACGGCTCTACCTCTTTGCGGACGATCCCCTGACCGCCTTGGAGTACCTCGTCAAAGTCGAAGATCTGCACAACAAAGAGATTCGAGCCAAGGGTCTCTTCACCAGAGGGGAAGCCTATCGGATTCTGGGAGACGCTCCCAATGTGATCCGCGTGTTCGTGGATGTCATCCATTTATTTGGCGAGCGTTCCTCCTGGGGCAAACGTGCTATCCAAAAAGTCGTGACACTCTCTCAACAGGGTGAAACGGAACGTGAGCGCCTGACCGCCTTAAACAGGATCATCCCCCTGCATCCAGACCTTCCCGTCCTGATCGCTACCGCCCGTTTAACCATCGCCGATCTCTATCACGAACAGGGAGAACAACTGTCCGCTCTGGAAACTCTGGATTTCGTCATCCCGGTTCCCGACCTCCCCAACGAACTCGTCATCCAGGCCTATCGAAAAAAAGCCTCTATCCTTTCAGAATCTGAACGGTACCAGGAGGCGGCAGATACCTATGCGGCCTTGAGTCAATTCACCGGGGAAAATCAGACTGAGCTCGAGGGAACCAAAAGCCTTCTCATTTTACAATTGGTGAAAAAAGCCCTGAAGGACCGGAAGATCGGGGAGACCCGCATCGCTGCCAAATCGCTGAAACAGCTCATCGAGCAATACCCCGAATCCGTGGAAGCCCATCGGGCGTATATTGAAACCAAAGTCATGCTCAAAGACACGGCGGAGGTCCAGGCCTGGTATACCACCTTAGTCACGACCCATCCCGATCACGCAGTCTACCAGTATGGGCAGGCCCTGGCGTTGTCCTATGCCGAACCACCCGACCTCCCGTTAGTGATCCGCC
>CAZBQO010000179.1:0-3434 GCA_964494125.1 uncultured Nitrospira sp.
GCAAAGAATCGGAAAAATGCTCACTAAACTGCTGAAATGCCTCTGCTGCTTCCTTCCTCAAACCAGCATGGGCGTATGCCTGCCCGATCCAGAAGGTGAGGTAATCCCTCAGAATAGGGAAATCACCAAGAGAGGCTTGCAACAGAGGAATGGCCTCAAGAGGGGAGGATTCCTTGAGCCAATATCCATAACGAATCCCGGCATGTTTGGCCAAAGCGGAATTACCATTGGCTCCGACAAACTCATTGAAAAATTTGGCATGATCCAAGCGGGCTCCAGAACCAGTTCCGCTAGATTCTAGTTGTTCAAGAAATTGCGCAACACATCCTTCAGGATTTTGACACGGGGCGGAAGGAGGATCCAAGGAGACGACGGTCTGAGGAAGGAAAAGGATGCATCCTCCCACGATCACTCCGCCAATCAGATGTATCGACAGAATCTTCATGACTCTCCTCAATATCATTATCTACCAGCTTACCCAGTATTCGTCATGCATACAATTACCAGAATGCCAGAAAATTTCAATCAGTAAAGTGATAAATTAGGTCGTCCGGGTGACTGGCCTTCATCCCCCCTCAATTCGATAACGCGGGAAGACACTTCTCAAACAAATCCTACACCCTCTTCTTGGCAATGGGAACCCTAAGAATTCCGGAATTTTGGACCAGACTAGAGAAAGAAAGAAGAAGAGATTACGAGGCAAATGCTATCGAAGGGTAATGAGAAACATCTGCGAAAAACATGGGAGGGGCATTGGGGGTCATGCGAAACGTAGGACAATGAATTGAGCGATACGAGGGTTCACTGAATCGCCAGTTGCGGAATACTTGACATCCAGCTTTGCCAAATCGGGAGATCTTCCCACAGACCTAAACGGGTTAAATACGCTTCTCCTTCTCTCCCAATGACTCCCTCCCCATCCTGAGCGATCCCTCCTCCCTCAACAAAATTTCCCGCATACACCGCCGTCAAAGGGCCGAAGGTCGCATGGGGAGCGTTCCATGGATCATCATGGAACGCCGCAATCGCCAGTAACACATCATCTATACCCCATCGCGCCAGAAAAGTGGCTCCACTTTCCCCGTGAGTATACCCTAAGACCCGCCTTTCCAACTTTGCCAAGCTCCCTCCTCGGCATTGAGATATTTCTACGACCGTCGTAAATGCCTCCGGATACTGAGTCAGAAATACAAGCATGCCAATATCATGAAGCACCCCTCCCACAAACGATTGCCAGACCATGCGTGGATTCGATCCCTGATTCAAGGCAATCCGTGCAGCCAGGTATCCCGTTCTGAGACTATGCCGCCACAAGGCTGCAATACACGAAGACTCTACTGCACATCCCTCGGACAAGAGAAATACTTCGATCCCAAGGTCTAACGCACGCTCCAGATCAACCGGGATCATTCCCGCATTACCCGCTACTGCCTGCACATGCATTTCCACCTCAAGGCCAAGATAAGGTGACGCGTGAGATGGAAGCTCATCAAATTTTGTGTGCCCTCCCATCAGCAACCGCGGTGAAAAAGATCTGGACCAGGGGTCCAGTGGCATTCCAGTATGAAACGAAGACACCCGATTTTCATGAGTCCTGTCTCCCTCCCCCTTCCAAGAGTCATCATTGGTTTGACGCCCATATTCAATCACGTGAGATACTCCAGGAAACACAGAAAAATTGCAGAGGACTGAAAGCTTCCTCTCACACCTTCAAAATTTTCTCGGTTTCACCAGACAGACTCTTGAGGTAGGAATCCGTAAGACAGTCCAAGAAAAATGCCAAACAAAAGGAAGAGGCAACAGAACAACACAACGCTCATGAAGAGACGGCCAGAAAAAACGATGGAATTCGCTGGATGAAGAAGTTACAAATCGGGAAAATGAAAATTCCCTGGCAGGTCTAGAAAAAATGTCGCGCCTTGCCCCAGCCCCTCACTTTGAGCGCGAAGCGCCCCGCCCATATTTTTTGCCATTAACGCTCCGTGATGCAGACTCAAGCCCCGTCCTCCATATTTGGTGCTATACCCTTGACCAAAAATTTTCGTAATGTCGTCGGGAGGAATCCCGCTGCCGGTATCCTGAACTTCCAAGCAAAGGGAATCCGGAGGGCCAATGATGAGCTTGATACGCACATTTAAATGCCTCTGGGCAGCCGATTCCATGGACTGACAGGCATTGCGAATGACATCCACTAAAATTTGAAGGAGTTGATGCTTATCCACGTTGAGCTGTGGCACCTCCTGAAACTCTTGAATCACCGCAACGTTGGTTTCCTCCAACAACTTTTGATTCACGGCCAGAGCTTCCACTATCACCTCAGCTACACATACCTGTTCCGTCATCCCGTTGGGCTTAGCCAAATCCTGTTGGGCCGCAACACATTGCTGAGCATGTCCGGCATTCTCCCTCAAGCGCTCCAGTTCCAACAATGCCACTCGCTGCTCTTCCTTCAATTGCCCCGATAATTTCCCCAAATAATGTGGGACTTGCTTCCCCTTGGGATTTTGCGATAAGTACGTTCCAAGATCTTCACGATGCTTATCCAATAACTGTGAGATCCGACCTACATCCCCCACCATCGAATTTTTCAAAAGATCCGTGATGACCCCGATAGATACATTAATGCTATTTAACACATTGCCGACGTTATGCAGCACACCCGTCGCCACTTCAGCCATTCCCAACTGCCTTGAGGTTTCCATTAACTGCTCATGCAATTGCAGCTTCTCTTCTTCCATCCGTTTTCGTTCGGTGATATCCTGGGCAACACATACCAACCCCTGAAATTGCCCCTGCAGATCCTGCATCATCGAACCAGAGACCGAAATGGTAATTTTCTGTCCCTCATGAGTCAGGAAACTGGATTCCACCCCACTCACCGATCCTTGAAGTAAGAGATTTTCGATGATAGCACCTTGGGAAAATTCCTCACCAAAAATCAGGCCGGGCGACTGCCCAATGAGCTCATCCTCCTGATAACCTAAAAGATGTAGCAAGGAAGGATTCACCGCCCCGATGGTCATATCGGCGTTAATGACTAACAGAGAATCGGCCATCGATCTGAGAATATTCTCAACATAATATCTGGAAGCCGCTAATTCGCCACGAGCAGATTCCAATGCCCCCGTGGCCTCTTCGCCATAATCGGCATCAATATCCAGGTAGGGAGTAGAAGAACAACCGTTTTTATCAAAGTCGGTTGCCCTGTCAAACGCAGGCTCCATAGGTTTCGGTAACGGCAGGCTCAAACAACAGGCTAATTGAAAGGCCTCTTCTCCAAGAAATGGGATCCGAAGTACCGCCCATTGCTCGGGCCGGCTCACAACCAGTCGATGGGGCCAGGATGCGCGATCTGAGGGAAGGCAGAAGATGCACCGTAGGGTCTGATCACATTTCCACAGCCCCTCAACCAGATCTCGCACGATCTCCCATTC
>CAZBQO010000180.1:0-3324 GCA_964494125.1 uncultured Nitrospira sp.
GTCATTTAAACCGTCCAATGGTTCAGATGATTCAGGCGCAGGGTTGGACAGTTTCTGCACTCGAGAACTTTTATCTTCCCGGCGTTCCGAAGCCTTTCGCCTATTTTTCTCAGGGGATGGCGGTAAAGGCTTGATCCTCCCTGGGCGCCCTTCCATTTTCCTTGATTTCTTAATACATTGAAGTTGGTGCTCATGAGGGTGTCGTGGCTTCTTGAACCTTATCCATTTCTAATAGCCAATTTTTCTGATGGTAAATCGAGGGGGATCTGCCTACTTGACGGTCTGGGCGGCGATGTTGGGAGTTTCCCTCTCGCTGGGGCTTCTTATCGTTTACCCCTCCTCTGCAGAGGTGACTGATGCCTCCCAAGCGGATTCATTTCCCATTCAGGATTCCGCGGAAGCGCATCTACAGTTAGGGATTGATTTTTTTCTCACGAATGAACTGGATGTAGCCATTGACGAGTTTCGGGAGACTGCTCGTCAACGGCCTGGCTATGCCGATGCCTATCATAATCTTGGGGTGGCCCTGGCCAAAACGGGGGATTTAACCGGGGCCATTGCGGCCTGGTCGCAAGCGGAACGGTTGGATTTTCACACGGCCTCCTTGCGATATCACCTGTCAGCCCTGGTTTCGTATAACTATGGTATCTCTCTGGTACGAGATGGTCGGCTTGCGCAGGCCCTGGCGCAGTGGCGGGCGGTCCTTCGCCTTCAGCCTGATTTTTTCGAAGCCCATTATGCGTTGGGATTGGGGTATTTGGCTGCAGGAGATCCTGTGCAAGCTGTGGCCCATTTTCAAGCGACAATTCATGACGCAACCCATTGGGCGCATGCCTATGAAGCCTTGGGGTTGGCCTATTATGCATCACACGAAAATACTCTGGCCGAACAGGCCTGGAGGCGTGCCCTGGCGTTGGAGCCCGAACTCCCCAAGGTCTATGCCAATTTGGGATTACTCCGTTTGCAAGAGGGGAATTATCAAGAGGCGATCGGACATTCCCGGAAGGCGTTGGCACTTCAATCTGACCTTGTAGCCGCGCATTACAATATCGGTGTGGCGTTGTTTGCGAAAGGAGACGAGTCAGCCAGTGTTCCTTCACTGGAAAGGGCACTTTCTCTCGATCCCCGATTGACTTCAGCGAGATTGCTGCTTGGTGTTGTGTGGAGTCGTCAGGGAAATTGGGCGCAGGCCGCCTCGCTCTGGCGTGAGGCTTTACGCCGGGATCCCTTTGCCAAAGATGGTGTATGGCTCCATTACAATTTGGGAGTGGCCATGGCTGCCATGGGACTTATCGACGAGGCGGCGGTTGAATTTGATGTGGTAACGGGTCAGCGTCCTGAATGGGCTCCGGGGTGGTCTCAGTTGGGCTCGGCGCTTCTGGCGACCCGACAATGGGAAAAGGCCGTGGTGGCCCTGGAATCCGCTGCTCGATTGCAACCGGCCTGGGCACACCTCCATTTTGCCATTGGCAAGGCTCAGGCCGAAGCGGGAAACTTGTCTCAGGCTGCTGCCGCCTTTCAGCGAGCAGTCGAGATTGAGCCTCAATTTGTCGATGCATGGTTTCATTTGGGGGTCGTGCTTCGTGCTCAGAACCGGACCGGTGAAGCGGTCGAGCCTCTTCGTCTGGCGGCAGAAGGCGGATCGGGCGAAGCCCAGAGCCTGTTGGCTTCGATGTATGCCAATGGCAGTGGTGTGGATCGCAACATCCCCCTGGCGATGTTATGGTGGTTTCGGAGTAGTCGGGCCACGATGGCCGATTCGCTCACGCAGACCGCCAGAGAACAGCTCTCACAATTCCGTCGCGGCCTGCATCGACATCTCTTTTCGCCCGGTGACCGGCAGGAGGTGTTAACCGGCTTTGGTCTCATTCGAGAAGATCTTCACCGGTTGGCTCCTTCCCATTTCATGTCCACTCAGGTGGACAATGATGATGGGACCTGGGACCACCTGACGCCGAGTGAACCCGTTGTTGCATGGGTGATCGACCAGGCCTTGGCCGGTAATCAGTCTGCCCAGCATACACTCCAAGCCTGGTATGTGAATGGAGAGCGTGGTCGCTTGGTTCCGGCAGATCCTCAGATCCGAAATTATTTTCTGCAAACGGCGAAAGAAGGAGATCCCTTTTCCTGTCAGGTCGTTCGAGCCGTTGCTCCTGAATCGGCTGAACGTTTTTCAGCAGATTGGCAATTAGTGGCCAATGGATGTCCGGACCAGTCCGTCATGCCGGGGTTGTAATTCTGAGCCATGTTGCATGTATGGGAGTGGGAACTTCCTGAATTTTCTATGATTAGGACTTCAATGACGGATCGTTTCAAGACCATGGCATTGGCCCTCGCCTTTTCACTGGTGAGCACGGTGTTGGCTTTTAGCGTCTCCTCACTTTTTCCCCAGGGAGAACGATGGTTGACTGATTGGCAACTGGCTCACATGGCCCCTGGACCTGTCGACCCTTCACTGGTCTTGGTGACGGTCACGAAGAGCACCAGCCCCGCGTTATGTGGGGAAGGACGATGGAATCTTTCCGTGTTGGAATCCACCCTGCTGGCCCTTCATGAGGCTGGCGCTGCCGTCATGGTTCCTTCAATTGATGTGTCCTCCCCGATAGCCTCGGAATGTGGGGGGTTAGCTGGACTGGTTCGACTGGCTGAAGTGACCAAACGAGTCGGGCCCGTGGTCTACCCGGATTCGGTTCCTCCCGCCTTGGCCGATGCGGCAACCGCGTTGGGGACGCTGAACTTGATCCCTGATGCCGATGGGGTGTTTAGGAGTTTGACGTCACATTCTCCCTCTGCAGGTTCATTGCCGCATCCTCCGATAGGTCTCGTAATGGCCTTGTTGTCATAGGAAACTGCCACAGCTATGGAACCGAAGTCCAACGACCCTCAGATCCGATTTATTGGACGTTGGGCCACTTCACCTTTTCCCAGGTATGTCTTTGGGGATGTGTGGAACATCATTCAGAGTAATGATCGCGATCAATTAACGAAGTTGTTTCGCGGAAAAGTAGTGATGCTTTTTTCTCTAGTGTCGAATAAACCAACGCTTTCAACGCCGTGGGAATCCGAGGTGCCGGCTGAATTTCTTCATGCCGTATTGGCCAACGCGGTACTGACAAACGGATGGATTGCCAGGACTCCTCTGTGGGTCGCTTTTCCTGCAACAGCGAGTGTATGCCTGTTCTTTGCCTGGTTCCTTCTTTGGGGAACTCCGCCAACCCGCCTGGGAATGATGGGCCTAGCCGGTATTCTTCTTGCGGGGCTTGCTCTGTTGTGGGGACTTCACAGTGGTTGGGTGTGGCCGATCTTGAGTACAGGATTGGCTTT
>CAZBQO010000181.1:0-1444 GCA_964494125.1 uncultured Nitrospira sp.
TTTCCACGTAGTTACGATTCCAGATGGGTTCAAGAAATGAATTGGCAAATCGAAAAAAAAGTAGATTTCGAATGGATTCCTTTCCGAGATAATGATCGATACGGAAAATAGCCGACTCCTCAAAGACGCCACGCAGAGTGTGATTGAGATCTTGAGCGGAAGCCAGATCACGTCCGAATGGTTTTTCCACAACGACCCGTCCGCCAGAAGCACAATCTGACTTTCCTAAACTTTCCACCACGGCGGGAAACAGAGTCGGAGGAATGGCCAAATAAAAGAGGGGGCGCTTCGCGGTGTCCAGGACCTGACGGAGGCGAGTGAATGTGTTTTCCTCCTGATAATCCCCATCAACATATCTGAGCAAATGAGAAAGCTTTGCAAAGGCCGTCTCATCGACTCCCCCACCGAATTTCTCCAGACTGTCCCGGACTCGCTCCCGGAGGTATTCCACGTCCTTGCCACCTCGGGCGACACCGATAATCGGCACGTCGATCTTCCCATGTTGAATCATGGCTTGAAGCGCCGGGAAAATTTTTTTATACGCGAGATCGCCTGTGGCTCCGAACAGCACAAGCGCATCTGAACGAGCATTCTCCATCACTCCCTCCTCGACCAATCTACAAAGTTTATCGGCGCATCCGGGTTTTCCATGGGTAACCCGCCAGTCTCCTGATCCTTTTTGGAATTCAATCTGCTTTGAATTCCTCTCCTTTGTAAGGAGAGGCAAGGTGAGGTAGAGTCCTGTACCCTCGGGAAGCCACGATGGGATCAGCCATTCAGTGCTGTGAAGAGGCTACCTCCACTCCGTCTTTATTCCTCTTCGGAACAAAGCCTTACAAAGGAGGGAGACTTCAAGCACGATGAATTTTATATTTTACTCATACTAATGTCTGAAGGACCAGTATATCCAATGGGCATGAACCAAAGAAGACCAGTTATGTAAAATGAACGTTCTCACTCATCCGACCAAATAATTTCAATGGGACAGAATACATCTTGGGGTTTAACATAAAACCCTTTGGAGTGCTCTACCCCACCGTCAGGAGTTCAAGGATGTGCCCATTCGGGTCACAAAAGTACACGCCCCGTCCTCCACCCCGATGGTTGATGGTCATATCCTCCCGCGCAGTCGGCCCGCTCCCATAGGGAATGTCTTCAGCCTGAATACGACTAAAGATTCGGTCGAAATCATGTTCACCGACCTTGAATGCATAATGATGGGTATCGAACTTGTCGTCATAGTCATCATCGAAATCAAACGTGAGCGTCTTATTAATTCGTAGCGGCGCGAAATAGCCGACTTCTCCTTCATCGAACACGAGACCGAACATTTTTGCATAAAATTTTGCCGAGGCCACTTTGTCATGCGCCGGGACGATGGTGTGATTGAGTTCAATCGACATGGCACTCCTCCTTACCGTCGCGATGATCGTGAATCGCCTGC
>CAZBQO010000181.1:1544-3319 GCA_964494125.1 uncultured Nitrospira sp.
GCGTTGGGCAGCACGACCAATCTGCGGGCGGTGCCCGGCATGATGGAGCACGGATTATTCTTAAAGACGCTGGCCGATGCCCTGGGTATACGCGAACATATCATCAAACGGCTCGAAGAGGCGGACCTCGAATCAGATCCTGATCTCAGGCGAGCTCTCCTGCACTTCGTGGTGGTGGGCGGAGGATACAGCGGAGTCGAAACGGCCGGTGAAATTCTCGACCTGCTGAATGACGCCAGGCGATTTTACCCCTCGTTTGATCCATCCGAGTTGCGCGTCACCCTCGTCCATTCCGGACCGTATTTGCTCCCGGAACTGGGAGAGGATTTGGGCAGCTTCGCACAGCAGTCTCTCGAATCGCGAGGCATGACGATCATGTTGAACCGGCGGGCCTCCTCGGTGAGTGCTTCCTATATTCGTCTGAGCGATGGTACCCGGCTCGATTCTCTTAATCCAATTTGTACGATTGGCAATGCCCCGAATCCGGTACTCGCTGATCTCGCCGCGGAATATGATAAAGGATGGCTGGTCACTGACGAATATTTACGCCTCAAAGGCTACACCCATGTCTGGGGCATCGGAGATGGCGCGTCCAACCCCGACGGATACGGACATCAGGCCCCGCCGACCGCTCAATTCGCCATACAACTCGGCCGGCATGCGTCGGAAAACATCGCTTCCTCAATTTCAGGGCACAGCCTCCGTCCGTTCCGATATAAAATGATGGGGCAGATGGCGACCATCGGCCACCATAAGGGCGTCTGCTCGATTTTCGGATTCCGGTTCAGCGGATTTTTGGCATGGTGGTTGACCCGGACCATTCATTTGCTGAAATTGCCGGGACTCGACCGCAAACTGCGGGTCATGATGGACTGGACCTTTGAACTTTTTTTCCCGCCCGACCTCAATTATCTAGATCTGAAAAAAACTCAAAAAATCGCGCGCATGCATGTGGAGCCCGGAGATGTGATATTTCGCCAGGGGGAACACGGCTCCGCCTTCTATGTTGTGAAAGAAGGATCACTGGAAGCCGTCAGGCGTAATGAGGAGAGTGATGTCTTATGGCGTGACGAGTTGATTCCGGGGGATCATTTCGGCGAGGGATCCTTTCTCTATGGGGTCGTCCGGCAGGTGACCATTACCGCCAAGACCCCCGCCACGCTCATGGTGTTTAATTCGAAGGAGTTTAAGTCGTTTGTGGGAAGTTTCCAAAGTCTCAGTCAGATACTCCGCTACACCGCTCAACGGGGACCTCAGGAGGAAGTGTTGGGAGAGTCACGATGGTCGGCAGATTTGCTCTCATCTCCGGTCGAATCCGTGATGAAAACACCCGCGCCGTGCCTTCCTTCCTCCGCCTCTATCAATGATGCCATCATCGCATTTGGAAAATGTGCGCATACCCTGCTCTGCATCATGGACGGTGAAAGAAAGCTTCTGAGCATCGTGACCAAAACAGATGTCTATCGGGCCATGACGCATGGTCAGGATTTTCGCGAACCCATACACGCAATTGCGAAACGCGAGGTGGCCACGGTTCATAAGGGACAGGCCATCCGCGAAGCCTTAGGGGTGCTCTACATGAAAGATGTAAAACAGGCCCCGGTGCTGGATGATCAATCCAGGCCGGTCGGGATATTGAGTCACATGGATATTGCCGAAGCGAGAATTAATCTCGAAAACCGGGCATCAGATAGACGGCATGCTTCCTCTGTAGACAAACCTGAATAGTGAGGGTTCTTCAATTAACAATTAACAAAATGGAGCCGATTCCTCTT
>CAZBQO010000182.1:0-3295 GCA_964494125.1 uncultured Nitrospira sp.
AAACTTGGAAATGGGGAGAAGTTTTTTTCCCTTGGCAATATTACCTCCTCTTTTTTTTGGGGATGGCATACATTGCGATAAAATTCTTCCGCTTCTGAGAAAGTGAAGGTCAACCAACTTTCATTAGTATCAATGTCGTGCGATTCTTGAATATTTCTAACAGATCGAGGCAACCAAACAGGAAACCACCCACTCTGTAATCCACCATTCTTTTCCATTTCATCGTAGGATTCGTAAGTCAAGGTGGTTATCTCAATCTGGGTCAGGGCAAGAATACTCGTAAGTAATAGCAAAAAAATCATAAGGATAAAGAACCCAACTTTTTGAAAATATGTCATAATGAAAACCTCCGTTTAAAATCCTGGAGGAAAAGAACCCCCTGGCCTATAGGAGCCACACAAGTTTCGACAATCTCCGTTTGGATTAGCTGCACCTTGTGCTCGGCCATAGGCATTCGCTGCTTGGTCTGAAGCTGAATCTGCCGGCGAATCTCCCATTAATTGGTCCATTGATTCTCGAAAATCACTAATACAATGAGCTGCGTCCTCACCGCCTTCTCCTCTTTGTGAGGCTTCACAGTTTGCTCTACAGTGGAAGTATTTATCTTGTCCTGCCCAACCCCTATGTGCCCCACCTACGCCATAGGTGGCATCAATCATATCAGCATAGCTGCTAAGAAAATCCCCAGTACCACCAGCTGCTTCCTGTGCATAATCGATGGCAGTATGAACGAAATCAACTAAACCTTCGCCTAGGTATAAACCAAAAGGGTCAACGAATCGAATCGGATGATTTCTTACATATGTGTACTGATTTAACCCCCCGCGTAACCCAATCGGATCACTCTGCACATACCGTCCCGTCGTGGGGTCATAGTCACGGAAGTAATTGTACGAATAACCTGTCTCGGCATCGGCGTATTGGCCCGGAAACCGCTGATTATTCGTCGCGGTGCCGGTGATCGAATGCACCTGCCCGAACGGCGCGTAGACCGCATCCCACACAATGGCCTTGCTCGCATCGGTCATCTTCTGCGGGCTGCCGAGATGATCGGCATGCACATAGTTGATGCCAGGGGCACTCACGCCTGCACTCACAAACCGGATGGCATCCGCCACCGTCACGCCTTCCAACGCGCCCGCCACTTCTACGTGATGATTCTGTCCTGGCGACAGCACAAAGGCCCCCAACCGAAACCACCCCGCACTGGGTTGCTGCTGATTCACCTCAATATCGGTCGCGCCGCCGGCATGCTGAACGGTGTAGGTCACCGCCTGCGCTCTCGTCGCAGATTCTGTCCATTTCGTATAAATGTCCACTGTTCCTAACGTGCTCAACGTGGGTGTATAGGTGACATGGTCGGTGCTGACGCCGCTGGGCACCACCCTCACCGCATCGGCCACCACACGGCCATTGGCCTGATCGGACAGTTCCACCATGGGGTTTGACGCGGGATTCAAGGTAAAGGTGCCGAGGAGATTCCATTGTCCCCCATTTTGCGTCTGGTTCATCGGGACGACCGTGGTACCGCCCGCATAGTGCACCGTATAGGAGGCGAGGGGGAACCCAGTCCGAGAAAGATGTTTAATCCCCTTTTCTGTGCGAGGCAGTTCTTCGCGAAATCGCATCCCAGGGATCACACCGACACGCCAATCTATAAAAATTATTTTTAATAACCTGTTTTTTCCAAACAACCGCTCCAGGTTAGTCCAATGGTTATTTCTTAAGGTCAGTGTGGGAGGCAGCGCCAGATACAAGTGATCGGGTCGCTTCTTCTCGTAAAGCAGGGTCTGTTATTTTTGCCAGCCCCTGTTGTACCAGGGCTTGGTATTTGGGATGTCCCTTCCATTCAAAATGCTCCAGATTAATTTCCAATAAACAAAATAAAATTGCTCCAAGCTGGTGCTCATCTTTCACTGTGGGTAGCCGTTGTATAAGAAGGGGGACAATTTGTTCTCCATTTTTTGCCACAAGCCGTGCAAGATATAGGAAAGGAGGATGGCTTTCAGCAATCCCAATAACCATAAGATCAATTTGTTGGTCTAAGGGATAATCAAAAATGGCCTTTTCCATTTTTTCCGGTGACAACCGAAAGAAGGATTCATATTGGGAAGGAATCTCGTTACAAGAGACCATCCCAAACAGACAAAAAGTGATCAAGCCTATCCCCCCTGCCCAAAATCCTATTTCTTTTTGCATGGATCTTCCTTACAGGGTGGATTATCCCCATGGAGTTTCAATAAAGAATCAACAACGCTCTGATACCCTGTGGCCTCTTGTTCATACGGATTATTTTCGTAACCATTTTGGAAATAATCCAACAGGTAATCACCCAGAAAATCATCCCATCCTGCAGCATCGGCATACTGTTGAGCATGGGCTAATTCGTGAGCTAGAAGCCCAGTTCCCGACACCGAGTAGGGATTATAAAAACCCCCATAAAAATAAATGTCATTTCCAAAAGTAATAGCAAATTCCCCGCTAGCCATATTCACTAGAGACCCCAGGGCCGATCCAGGATGAACCTCAATCTTATCGAGGTCAAGATCTGGGAAAAAAGGCTGGAGAAATTCTTTGGTGCATTCCAAAAGGGGGCTTAGCCCATAAAAGTCGAAACGGGACACCGGATTTCCGAATGCATAGGCATAACGATTGAACCCTCCCACTAGCCCAATCGGATCACTCTGCACATACCGGCCGGTTGTGGGATCGTAATCCCGGAAGTAGTTGTAGTGATACCCCGTCTCCTGATCGAAGTATTGACCTGGGAACCGGTGATTGTTCGTCGCAGTCCCCGTGATCGAATGCACTTGCCCGAACGGCGTATACACGGCATCCCAGACAATCGCCTTGCTCCCATCGGTCATCTTCTGGGGGGAGCCCAAATGATCGGCATGTACATAATTGATCCCAGGAGCTGAAGTTCCTGACGAGACAAACCGCATCGCATCGGCCACCGTCACACCCTCCAAGGCCCCTGCCACTTCCACATGATGATTCTGTCCGGGACCCATCGTAAACGCTCCCAACCGAAACCACCCCGCACTGGGCTGTTGTTGATTCACGACAATATCGGTCGCGCCGCCCGCATGCTGAACGGTGTAGGTTACCGCCTGCGCGCGCGTGGCACTTCCCGTCCATTTCGCATAAATGTCTACCGTTCCTGAGGTGGTCAACGTCGGCGTATAGGTCACATGATCGGTGCTGACCCCCCTGGGCACCACCAGCACCGCATCGGCCACCACCCGCCCATTGGCTTGATCGGACAATTCCACCATAGGGTTCGACGCAGGAT
>CAZBQO010000183.1:0-3220 GCA_964494125.1 uncultured Nitrospira sp.
CGTTCCAATTTTCTTGATGTTGGTTTCCGGTTACAAACAACGACAAATGCTTGAACTCTTCACGGGAATTCGTGTAACCGTGGTAGGTTTTGCCAAATTCAAATAATTTTAAATCGGAGCGCCTTCTATTGATGTTGAACGCAACGGCCTCCAATCCTGAAAACACCAACGATTGGCGTAAAACCGATAAATCGCCACTTAAAGGGTTAAGAATGTTTATGTTGTGCTCTTCTTTCAAGTGCTCGCTTAGCGCTGTGTAGCTTGGTGTTGTTAACGAATTGGAAAGAATTTCAAAGAAACCTTGAGCAGCTAGTTGGCTACCAATAATGTTCTGGATTTTATGGTCTTCAAATTTTGATGAACTTGAAATGGACGCATTAATTTTTTCGGTGGTTTGTATGTTGTTATAGCCATAAACGCGCAAAATTTCCTCAATTACATCGGCTTCCCGCAACACGTCGTTTCTGTAGGATGGTATGGTTAATCCCAACCCCGTTTCGGTAACGTTATTGATTTTAATATCCAAGGAAGTTAAAATGCGTTTGATGGTTTCTTTCGGAATTTCCTCACCAATCAATTTGGACGCATTTTCAAAACTTAAACGCACTTGAAAATCTTCAATTTTTTTCGGATAAATGTCGATAAGCTCACTGCTTATTTCACCGCCTGCAATGTCCTTAATCAAGATGGCGGCCCGTTTTAAAGCATATTCTGTGATGTTGGGGTCGATTCCACGTTCAAAACGAAAGGAAGCATCGGTATTTAACCCATGTCTTTTAGCCGATTTACGAACCGAAACGGGATTAAAATAAGCACTTTCCAAGAAAATACTGGTGGTTTTTTCTGAAACCCCCGAATGGATGCCACCAAAAACCCCTGCGATGCACATGGGTTTTTCGGTATCGCAAATCATTAGGTCATCTTCATGTAAGTTACGTTCAATACCATCTAAGGTGATGAATTTAGTGCCCGAAGGCACCGTTTTAACCTCTATTTTATTCCCCGAAATTTTAGCGGCATCAAACGCATGAAGCGGTTGCCCCATATCGTGAAGCACATAATTGGTAGCATCTACAATATTGTTAATGGGTTTTAAACCAATGGCTTTAAGGCGATTTTGCAGCCACTTGGGCGATTCTTTTACCGTTATTCCCGAAATGGTAAGTCCGCAATAGCGCGGTGCCAATTCTTTGTTTTTAACCTCCACATCTATTTTTAGGGTACGGTTGTCCACGTGAAAGGCACTCACCGATGGCGTAATAAACTCCAAATGAATGTCCTTTTGTACTAAACCCGCCCTTAAATCGCGGGCAGTACCCAGATGGCTCATGGCATCGGCACGGTTGGGTGTTAGGCCAATTTCGAATACAAAATCGTTTTCAACTTCAAAAATGTTGGCAACGGGTGTTCCTACTTTTAAGTTTGCGTCCAATACCATGATGCCGTCGTGCGATGTACCTAGACCTAGTTCGTCTTCGGCGCAAATCATACCATGGCTTTCCTCGCCTCTAATTTTTCCTTTTTTTATAGTCCATGGCTCACCAGTTTCGGTATATAGGGTGGTGCCGATGGTGGCCACAGGAACTTTTTGACCAAGAGCCACATTGGGTGCGCCACACACAATTTGTAAGGGCGTACCTTCACCAATGTTTACCGTGGTTATTTTTAATTTATCGGCGTTTGGGTGCTGTATGCAGGTTAATACTTCGCCAATAACAACGCCTTCGAGTCCGCCCTTAACCGATTGGTAGGTTTCTATGCCTTCAACTTCTAAGCCTAAATCGGTAAGTAGTTCGCTGGTTTGTTCGGGTGTCCAATCAATTTTGATGAATTGTTTTAACCAGTTGTATGAAATCGTCATAAATCATTTCTGTTTTGAGGGTGTAAAGATAAAATATTGGCGTTAGCAATCAAACAATGCGTTGTAAATTGTGGGTTGTGGAATGATTATTTTTTTTCGCGATTTTTGGGAAATGCGCGCTTTTTTTTTGTTTTTTTTTGAAGGTTTGTAGTTTTAGGAAAATGTTAAATTTTATCACAAAGCGTAATTTAACAAACGAATGTTTAATAATAAATAATCAAACTGTCTTTGGAACAAGAAAATCTACCTTTTGGGTAGGAGTTGCTATGCGTTTACTGTTCTTTTTCATTAGGTCTTTTGTCTGTAATTCAAGTGATTTTACTATGGTAACATCCGATTCAAAACCAAAAAGTCGGCTTATTCCCGTGTCTCTTGTTTGGATTAAGATTTTCATTTTATAGTCCTTACCATAAGATGCCTTTTCTAGTTTTTCAATTGCATCTTCGATTGTTTCATATTCTCCTTGAATTTTTACTGGAACTGGCAAACCTTCAAAGTGGTCTTTCAAAAATCCGTCTATTCCACTATTTCTTTGAACAGGAAAAGCATTTATGTTTTGTAAAATGGCTAGTTCTTTTTCAGTTTTTTCTTGATACTCGTTTGTTCCTTTATTTAAAAGATTGGATTCTGAAATTACCATTTCTTCTAATCGTGAATTTGCAAGTTCAACCGCATCCTTTGAAATATCAATTCCAATAAATTGTCTTTTCAAAGATTTCGCAGAAATACAAGTTGTTCCGCTTCCACAAAATGGATCAACAACCAAGTCGCCTTCGTGTGTAACGATATTTAAAATTTGATTGAGTAATAAAACTGGTTTTTGAGTTGGGTATCCAGTTCTTTCTTTTGCTTTTGGATTTAAGTATGGAATTTCCCAAACGTCAGAAAGAGGAACACCTTTTTTCTCTTTACCTAAAACTACATTACCGTTTTCATCTTTTTTATAAACAGATTTCCCGTTTTCATCACGCTCTCTGTCTTGTAAAATTTGGTCAAGATTTGTTGTTGCTGAATAATCTGTATAAAGCGTATTGAATTTAAAATTCTTTGTTTTAGAATAAAAAAAAATGACTTGATGAGCGTTTAATAATCCTTTTTTTGCATTGGACCATCTTTTATATGACCAAATAATTTCACTTTGGAAGTTCTCACGACCAAAAACCTTGTCCATCACAACTCTAATATTGTGCGATGCCGTTTTGTCGCAATGAAGAAATACACTTCCTGTATTCTTTAATGCTCTTTTTGATTCTAGTAAAACATTTTCAACAAGTTCTAAATACTCTTCAATAGAATTGTATTTATCGTCAAATTCATACGTTTTAGAATTGTCTTTATTAGTAAGACTGTGTTTGCGTT
>CAZBQO010000184.1:0-3197 GCA_964494125.1 uncultured Nitrospira sp.
GGGGGGCATGCCACCGACATTCTCGCTCTCCACAAGCGTCTCAACCAACTCCATATCTATATGAACTCGGTCAGGGATAGCGTGGCGTCGGAGACGACCGCCCTTCGGGTGTCCTTACAGAGTGGGGCCACTGATCATCTCCAAGACGTAGTGACCGCACTGGACCAACGCTATCAGGACTCAGAGCAACGCCATGCCGCCACGGTCGCCGCCCTGGAACAGCAGATTCAAGAGGTATCCGCGGGATTGGCGACCGTGGCCCAATCCATAAGCCAGAAGGAAGCCGGCACCTTGGCGCCCACCTCCATTCAGGCGACCACCTCTTCCCCCAGACCCAAGAAGGAGTAGCCTCTGATGATTCATGTGCGTTGTTACTCATGTGTGCCGGTGTGCCTCGGTCTTGTGGCCTGCCTGATGGTTGTCGGGTGTGGGGCGGTGAGCACGTCGATGAAGAAGCAGGACTTAGACGTTCGCACACAAATGAGCGAGACCATTTTTCTCGATCCGGTCGGCCCGGAGAGCCGAACCATTTTTGTGGAGGTCCGCAATACGTCTGATCGGGAGAATTTTGATATTGAACAACCGATCATCGCGGCCATTGGGCGGGGAGGCTATCGGATCGTCGACGATCCAGAGCATGCCCATTATTGGCTACAAGCCAACGTCTTGATGGTGGAGAAAAGCACCAAAGATGACGCCCAGCAATCCTTGCTCAATGGGTACGGCGGGGCCTTGGGTGGGGCCGTGGCCGGCGCGGCGGTTGGAGCCGCCACAGGGGGCAGTGGGGAAACCATTGCCCTCACCGCCTTGGTCGGGGCCACCATCGGATTGATCGGCGAGACCGTGGGGAACGCTATGGTGGATGATGTCTTGTATGTGGCCGTGACAGATGTGCAGGTGGTCGAAAAGGCCAAGCCAGGCGTCGAGATTCATTCCCAAAGCCAACACAGCCTGACGCAGGGAAAAGATGGCCGTCTGTCGCAACAGTTCCAAGAAGTGACAAACCGCAAAAAGTTCCGCACACGGGTCGTCAGTACCGCCAATCACGCGAACCTGGACTATGAGGAAGCCAAAACCCTCTTAGCCAGTGGACTCACTCGGTCCCTCGCCAATTTGTTTTAATCCTGCCGTAGCTCCCACCGAAGCCGCCTTTCGGTGGGCCCTTTCTCTTTGCCGGTGATCTGGTCCATTCTCGCGTTACGAGAATGGGGGTATTGGAATGGCGTCGTGGTTTGCGGTACTGTTCCTTTCAATACCCATGAGCGACCATACCTATCTCTATCAACTCAATGAGGCGTTGCGCGGTGGAGGCTTGGGGAGCCAAGGTCCGCTTCGGGAGCGGTACGCCCTGGAACAATATATGAATCTTGCCAGCAAATGGGTGGGAGAGGATCTACGGACGATGGGCGGGGATCGGGTGCGTGCCTTAAATACAGATCGGGAGTATCCGTATTGGTTTGCGTACTTTCGCCATGCATGCGAGGGTGCCGAAACGGACTATCTCATGGTGGAAGTGAAAGAGCCGTGGTATTACTTCTATCTGAATGCCATGGAGGACATGGACACATTGCCGCCGGACGATGGGAAGGTCCAGGCATTGAACGTTTCCCAAGACCTGGCTGCCTATATCAAGACAGTCGCGGACATCAAAAAGCACTCACCCTTGAACTAGACGGGTGGGGACCGACCGGTTCTTCCCCAGCCCCTTCCTTTCTCCCTCTCGAGGTTCCTCATCCCATCCCTGTGAACGTGTCGGTGGCAATCCGTCATCCTTGGCTGTGATGATCGGTGTTCACGTTGGCCCTGTCCTGCTCGGTGGATGCCTGATCGTCCGTTTTTCCCGTGTGGGCGGTCTGGTTGGGTGGGTGGGTTGTGTCCTGCCGCGCGATCGGTAAGCGCCTGCTGCCAGGCGTCACGTTCATCGCCCACGCCTTCCTGCGTCAGTCATGGCCGCTGAGGAACGTGCCTGGGGTCGGCTCTTCCCTTCCCGCTTTTACCTCCTGTGCGGTGGTCTTCTCCCTCTTCAGCCTTGGTGAAAGAGGGTTTAACCACATTCACTCAGGAGGTTCACATGGACACCAACACGAAAACCAAACCCGCTCACAGCATCCGCGAAGCCGATGTCAAAGCCACGATCTGGCTCAACCATGGCGAGAAGGGCGATTTTTACAACGTCACGCTCTCACGGACCTTTAAGGATGAGAAGGACCATCTCAAAGATACTAATTCTTTTGGGTTGTACGATCTGACGAAAGTCGAAATGGCTGTGAGAAAAGCGCAAGACTGGATCATGAATCAGCCGGGCGAGTAGCCGCCCTGGTCCCAAGCCCTCGGCCTTCACGGGTCGGGGGCTTTTGTGTTTCTTTCCCTCCGCTCTAATCAGTTCCTGAGGAATATCAAAACATGTGTCGCGCGGGTCTCTCTGAGTGCAGACTTTTTTCGTTCATTCTGGTCGACTCATGCAATGGGACAAGTCGTAGTGGGATGGTCAGGCTGTTCTCTTGGCGGTCTTCGCCTTGGTTCCAAGCCTGATCCCAGGAGCCATGTCCATAATTGGGTGCTTCATTTCACTTGCCGCTCTCATCCTTGCAGTCGGGTCCGTACGGCATCATTCCCTCTCCTATGTTCATGCCACCCTTCTCTTGGTCCTTGTCGGGATGTTTGTCATCAATGATGGGCTACGTCTCGCGAGTTTCAAAAACATGCCCCTTCATTTTAAATTCTTTCTCTATGGATTGGCGTTGGTCGTGGTCGTCGGATGCCTGTCTGTGGCAAAAGCTATCGAACAGACCAATCGCCTGGACAAGCTTGGTTCATCCACGCCTTCCCCGCCTGCCTCTTCTCTGAACGAATAAAGACAAAAGATTGTCGCGCTCGTGGGGCGTCGTGCGTCACGCGGCCTCGCGTGTCCACACCTCCACAGCGTCTTCTCGCTTCGTGGGTGCGGGGTGGGCAACGGCTCTTCGTTGTCCATGCGCCCCTCCGCTTTCTCTTCTGAGAGTTTTCTCCCATCCAACAATGGTGCTGGTTTCGTGGTTCCTCTCCCTGTCGGTGGTGGTCCTTGGCTCTTCGAACGACGAATCAAGAGGACCGCCGGAGAGTGACGGCTCAGTCATCCCTTATGCCTTGGTACCGCGCTCAGGCATTCGGTCTGAAGACGCCGTGATCTTCGAGCCTGCCGGCGGTGGGTTCCTTCT
>CAZBQO010000185.1:0-1617 GCA_964494125.1 uncultured Nitrospira sp.
GGGGATTCGTCCCCTTCATGGGGTGACTTGAGCCACGCGAAAGCGCGAGGGGGCATGGCCCCCTAGCGAGAGCGCAAGGTTCGAAGCGCGACTTCGAATCCCACCCTCTCCGCCAGGCACAGAAAGATTTGCAGAACCCTGAGACCATTGAGAGGCCTCATTCTCCTTTGTCTCCGTCAGTCACAACAGGTATTATCCGATTAGGGGCTGGGCCCTGTGCGACAGAATCCTGCGAACCCCGCCAGGTCCGGAAGGAAGCAACGGTAAGTGGGCGAGTCTGTGTGCCGCAGGATCACCTGGCCCCGACTACTTTGTTGAAGAAACGTGTAAGTTAAAAAAAGAGATGCGAAGGAGCGTGAAGCAGGTCGGAGGTTTTGCCCTGACACTTCCACTTCTTACTATTTGCTTGAATAGCGTATTTATAAAAATAGGTTAGTCCATATCCATGGAATTTCAGGTTTCAGCTCGAAAATACCGCCCCACGACCTTCGACGAAGTGCTGGGACAGTCTCATGTGGTCCAGACCCTGACCAATGCCATTGAACGGCAACGGGTCGCCCATGCATACGTATTTTCAGGAATGCGAGGGGTCGGAAAAACCACTGTCGCCCGGATTCTCGCGAAATCTTTGAATTGCGAAAAGGGGCCTACCAGTCACCCCTGCGGAACTTGTCCCAGCTGCGTGGAAATTACCAGAGGAAACTCGGTGGATGTCATTGAAATCGACGGGGCATCCAACACCGGCGTGGACGATGTGCGTGAACTGCGTGAAAACGTCAAGTTTTCCCCCTTCCATGGTTCCTATCGGGTATACATCATTGACGAAGTGCACATGCTGTCCAATTCAGCGTTCAATGCCCTGTTGAAAACGCTGGAGGAACCCCCAAGCCATTCGGTATTTATCTTTGCCACGACCGAAGTGCATAAAATTCCGGCGACCATTCTTTCACGCTGTCAGCACTTCACGTTCCGGCGCATATCCCGTTTGGAAATCATCAAACAACTGCGGCATGTGGCCACACAAACGGGAGTCGCCATCGAAGATCGAAGCCTATCGGCTCTGGCCAGGGCCAGCGACGGCAGCATGCGTGATGCCTTGAGCCTTCTGGATCAAGCGGTTTCGTTCGGCGGAGAGCGGATTACTCACGAAGACCTGGAAATATTGATCGGCTCGGTCCCCGAGGAGTTGGTTCGCCAGATGATCGAAGCCATCCTTGCACATCGGGCTTCGGAAGCCATGACATTGATGGGGCAATTGGTCGATCAAGGATTTGATGTCCGGGTTTTCTGCCGGGAACTGGTCGAACGATTTCGAAACCTTCTGGTCGCCAAAGTGGTGACGTCCCGACCTCAGGTCCAAAATCTCATTGAATTGGGCGATGAGGAGGTGGATCATACCATCGCCCAGGGAAAACCCTTGAGCGAACCCTATCTCCAAGCGTTATTTGGCGTTTTTTCCCGCACGGAAGACAGCCTTCGAGGAAGTTCTCACCCACGGTTTGTCCTGGAAGCTGCCGCCGTGAAAGCCGCACTGCTTGATCAGGAATTGACTCCCACGACAGAACCGGCACAGAAGCTCAGGAAACCGGTGGGGACCACTGCGGCCACACCCACGTC
>CAZBQO010000185.1:1717-3178 GCA_964494125.1 uncultured Nitrospira sp.
CGCCATCCGTCACAACTTCTTCCATCCCGTTAAACTGGGAGACCGTGGTCGAACGAATGGTCAACGAGCATCCCAACGTCGGAAGCTTTCTGGAAAAGGGGAGTATCGTGACCATGACAGCGGAAAAAGTCATCTTGGGGTACCCCAAAAAGGACTCCATCGCCCGCTGGCGCACGGACAAGCCTGAAACACGGGCACTCATTGCCCAGGTGTGCGAGTCGCTCACCGGCCGACCTATTCATATCCAAGTCGTCGAATTCAAGGATGGGCAGGAACATCCGCCTTCCCTGGCGGAAATCCGGACAAAAAAAAAACTGGAAGATGATCAGGACCTGTTGGAAAACGTCAAAGCCCATCCCCTCATTAAACAGGCCACTGAGCTCTTCGGAGGAAATGTGGTATCCGTTCAACGGATTCAGCACGAACAAGAGGAGGTATCGTAATGTCGAAAAATCCGTTTGCGAATATGGGCAATATTTTGAAACAAGCCCAAGCCATGCAGGAAAAGATGGGGAAAATTCAAGAAGAGGCGGCCACTAAAGTGGTAGAGGCCTCAGCCGGAGGCGGCATGGTGACCGTGCAAGCCAACGGAGCGATGCAAGTCACGAAAGTCACCATCGATCCCGAAGTCATGAAATCCGGCGATCAGGACATGTTGCAGGATCTGCTCGTCGCGGCCACCAACGAAGCCTTGCGAAAAGCCAAAGAACTCATGGCCGATGAAATGAAATCTCTGACGGGAGGATTAGGCATACCGGGTTTACCCGGAATGCCGTAAGAATCAGTGCGTGCATTCTCTTGTCACTCGTTATCCGCGAATAAACAGAGGGTAGGGTGAAAAAGAATCTCATCAATACCTGAAACACCGGAAGACTTGCAGTCAGGAATATCCGTGTCCGAACAGACATCCAAACGACACACGAGCGTAAACGGCCAATCCCAAGGATTCCTGGCTCGATTGAGCAAGGAATTGGTCCGTTTGCCGGGCATTGGCCAAAAAACCGCTCAACGATTAGCCTTTCACCTCATGAAAGTCGATACGGAAGAAGCCCTTCGGCTCTCCGAGGCCATTCGTGATGTCAAAGAAAAAGTCTCCTTCTGTACACAATGCCGGAATATTGCTGAAGGCCCGCTTTGTGAGGTGTGCCTGGATCCCAAACGGGACGTCACCACAATCCTGGTCGTGGAAGAACCCAGTACCCTGCATGCGATCGAGCAGAGCCGGGCATTTCGAGGGTTGTACCATGTCCTGTATGGGGCACTTTCTCCCTTGGATGGAATCGGCCCATCAGACATTCGCACGCAGGATTTAGAAGAGCGTGTCAAACAAGGAGCCATCAAGGAAGTGATCGTGGCAACCAACCCGACCATTGAAGGGGAGGCGACAGCCATTTACTTAACCAAACGCCTCAAACCCATGGGGGTCAAGGTTTCCCGTATCGCCTATGGCATTCCCGTCGG
>CAZBQO010000186.1:0-3174 GCA_964494125.1 uncultured Nitrospira sp.
GGTACGCTCCCCCTCCCTGTTACGGATCCGCGTCCGCTCCCCTCGTCATTTCGAGATGCACGCCCTTCCTGACATTCATGCCAAATTCCTGAAGATGGTCTAAGGCCACTTTTGGCCATGACACACTGAAATCGTTGGCGCCGTATCTGTGTCTTCGGGGTTTACCTTGTGCGCCCTATGTCTTGTGATGAATTGAGAAGATTGCCATTTAAGGAGAAGAGGGATGCCAAAAGCAAAAAGAGAAAAGAATTGTTATGTGTGTGAGAATGCGGATTTAATTCGCATGAGTTTTATGACGTGCCGGCAATGTGCACGACACTATTGTAGTCGTCATGGGGATCCTAAAATGGATGAATGTACTAATTGTCTTGAGGGCGATGAGGAAACCTAGACCGGCTCACCAACGGTTGTGGTCTGTCCCTTCTCAAGGAAGGAGCATTAGACCGGGCCAAGCAGGAACTGAGAGTGACCGTCTGGTTCAATCCGAACGATAACCAGGCCAATGAAGCGCGCATCAGTGTGCTGCTCAGGATAGGTCATCACCCGGACTGACTGGTGCGCAGATGCGTGGTATCTATCACATGGAAATCACGAACGTTCATCTCACCCCTGACGTCAAACATCTTTCCACGCCTCCTTCATATTTTTTAAACTAAGCGGGCATGAGGACGCTCTTCTCCGATTCGGCCTGTTCTTCTCTGACACCTTATGGAGAGTGAGTAGGGTAGGACTTTGGTAACCTTTGCCAAATGTATTGCCTATAGCCATGTATCGTAATCTGCAGGGTTAACGGCAACGCCGGGCAGAAAATCTATGGGTATTTCTGATGCATTACGTCCCCGGAGTGGTATTCCGACTACCACAATTGCCCTTTGAAAATCACCATCCCTCATGAAATTTCTATTTGTACTACTGCTGATCATGTCGTTGGCAGGATGTAGTCGGCAGCCTGTCACCGCGGCGGGTCATGCGTCCAACGGTGAATCGGCGATTATCGTGGTGCCGGGGTATTACGGCACGCGTTTAGTCCGCAAAACGGATGGCAGTCTGGTGTTCATTTCCCTCACCCAAGCACTGTTCGGTCGTCAATCGTTAACTCTTCCCGTCCCTGATTTGGGATTTGAGGGGACAATTAATTTGCAACCCGACGGCATTCTTGATGCGGTCCGGGTCGTCCCGCTCCTCTACTCCATCGATGTCTATGGTTCATTGCTGGAACGGCTACGGAGCTCCAACAATACAAGTTGGGACGTGATTCCGTTTACCTATGATTGGCGGGGGGATCTCATGGAGGCTATTCACAGTTTGGACGCTCTTATCCGGAGGCTTCGGACCCAAGGGAAAAAACATATTTCTGTTGTTGCGCACAGTATGGGTGGCCTGATTGTCAGCTACTATTTACGATATGGCACCCAGGATATCGATACTGCCGTGGAGACCTGGGAGGGAGCAGGGGAGATCAGCCGCGTGGTGATGGCCGGGGTGCCATTCCTTGGAGCCATGAACTCGTTTCGAAACATGAACTATGGGGCGACCTTGGGTTGGAATTCCTCTCTGCTCAGCTACGAGGCGTACGCGTCTTTCCCGGCCAGTTACTATCTCTTACCGGTTGCCGATTTTGATGAACTGCTCACACCGGAACTGAAACCCTTACACGGAGTGATCAGAAATGCCGGACAGTGGCGACAGTCCGAATGGGGACTGCTCAAGAATACACAAACCTTATCCAAAGAAATCGTTGATGGGCGTGCCGCCTACCTGTCCTTTTGGCTTCGTCGATCGGAACAGTTTTTGAAACGGCTTCATGCACCTCTCTCTATGCCAAGCCACCATCAACCCTCCCTTCTATACCTGTATGCAAAAGGCACATCGACCTTGGCCAAAGGGGTGTGGACGGGAAACCCTGGAAGGGGCCCTGATTCCTTGTTGTTTGAGGATCCAGATCCGTTAGCCGCAGGTCCTGCAGGGAATCATCCCACTGTCTATGCGGATGGAGATGGAACGGTGACGGTGTCATCCGCCTGGCTTCCGGAAGCCTTTCGTCAGAGCTTTCACCCCACCTTACGGGACTTTGAGGTTGGACATACCGAATTGGTCACGACCCCGGATATCCAAGACGATATCATAAGATTTCTCGATAGACGGTAGTACACCATGGGCTATCCTGGTCACCTCTTTTCTCACCGCAGGTTACATTAATTTCTCTTGACGACCTCTTCCGCATGAATCTTTCCCTGCTCATTCTGCTGGGTGTGTATCTGGTCATTGCATTCCGGAAAATCGGTGGCATCCCTGTGAAGATTTGGCAGGCCATGACTGCCGGCGCCGTATTGGTTCTGATGACCGGCCAGATTTCCCCTCTTGCGGCCATACAGGCCATCAATCTGGATGTGATGGTGTTTTTGCTCGGGATGTTTGTGGTTGGGGAGGCCTTGATTCTTAGCGGCTATCTGTCCTCGCTCGCCTATGGGATCTTGCATCGGGTGAAATCAGCTGATGGGTTGGTCCTGATGATCCTATTCGGGGCAGGGCTCACTTCTGCGGTGTTGATGAACGATACGTTGGCTATCGTCGGGACGCCTTTGGTACTGCGTTTAGCCCGTGAACATCGCCTCGAACCCCGCTTGCTCCTCATGACGTTAGCCGTGGCCGTGACGACCGGGAGCGTGTTGAGCCCGATCGGAAACCCTCAAAATCTCTTGATTGCGATTGACGGGCCGGTTCCCTCTCCCTTTCTGACTTTTCTTCAGGCTCTGGCGCTTCCCACTCTTCTCAATTTGGTGTTGGCATATGTGGTCTTACGGGTCATGTGGCCCACGGCGTTTCACTCTACCACTCTCGTACATAACGTGGTGGCCATAAGCGATCCTGCCCTGGCTCGCTTGTCCCGGCTGGCACTGTTCCTGATAATCGGCCTGATTGCGGTGAAGATCGCGTGTGTGTCTCTGGCTGTGCCGTTGGAGTTTCCGCTGAGCTATCTGGCCATGGCTGCCGCGTTGCCGCTGCTGGTGTGTAGTCGACGGCGTCTGGAATTATTGCGGCAGGTGGATTGGTCCACGCTGCTCTTTTTTGCCGCCATGTTCGTCTTAATGGCGAGTGTCTGGCAGACGGGAGTTTTTCAGGAGTGGACAGCGCACCTGCAGATGGACCTCACCTCTCTGCCTTCCATTCTTG
>CAZBQO010000187.1:0-3152 GCA_964494125.1 uncultured Nitrospira sp.
ATGGAAAGAAAATTTTGTTCATCTCCGACAGAAGTGGTGGAGAAAACATCTGGTGGTTCTCACTGGACAAAAAAGATTCCTTGCAAGTAACCACAGGCAATACGGATCATTATCAGTCCGCAGAATGGACACCAGACGGAAACTATGTAGTCGGTTCCCGAGGCACACGAAATCTAAAACTCTGGTTGTTCCATAAAGATGGTGGAAGTGGGGCACAACTTGTTGACAAGCCCGACAACTTAAAAATGGTAGAGCCTGCATTCGGGCCTGATGGCCGTTACATCTGGTTTGCCCGAAGAACGAATGCATGGAATTACAATGCACAATTTCCACAATATCAGTTGGCTGTTTATGACCGCGATAATGGTGAGTTTGACACCAAAACGCAACAATACGGATCAGCTTTCAGTCCAACACTTTCCCCTGACGGAAAATGGCTGGTGTATGGCTCTCGCTACAACGATCAAACGGGTTTGATGTTGAGAAATTTAGAATCGGGTGCGGAGAAGTGGCTTGCTTACCCCGTTCAGCACGATGAGCAAGAATCAATTGCTGCCCTGGGCGTTCTGCCTGCCATGTCTTTTACTCCCGACAGTAAAAGCGTCATTGCTTCCTATGGTGGTAAGTTTTATAGTATCCCTGTGGCAGGAGGTAATGGCACCAACATCCCTTTCGAGGTTGAGACTGAGTTTTTACTAGGCCCTACAGTTGAATTTAAATATCCGATAAGTGACGAAAAAGAAATGATTGTCACACAAATAAGGGATGCTGCAATCTCTCCGGATGGAAAGCAAATTGCCTTTACTGCACTGAATCGTTTGTACACAATGGTACTGCCCGATGGAACACCCAAGCGGGTTTCTAATTTTAATTTTACTGAAGCACAACCGGCTTGGAATGCTGATGGGTCACAACTCGCCTGGGTAACCTGGGAGAACAACGAAGCTGGACATATTTATAAACTCAACTACAAATCGAAGGCTGTAAGACCTGTTCGGCTTACAACAGAAGCTGGCCTATATACAGAACCCACCTGGTCATTGAATTCAAACAGGATTGTTTTTATGAGAGGTTCTGCACAGGTACTTAAAGATAATTCCGATCCGTTTTTCATCAATGGTCAGGATAAAATCATGTGGATTTCTGGTGATGGTGGAGCCGCTAATTTTATTGATCATGCACGCAATAGAAGTACGCCTCACTTTGCAAAAAATAATGACAGAATATATCTCTACAGTGGTAAAGAAGGTTTGGTCTCCATTCGTTGGGATGGATCTGATCAAAAAGAACACGTTAAGATAACAGGTATCACTACCTACGGTTCGATGTTGGAAGAAAACAGTTGTATGCTAAAAGAGACAGCACAGGAACCCAAGAAAGAACCATCCAATGCAGCACTGATTAGAATGGCTCCAATGGGAGACAAGGCACTCGCGCAAATCAATAATGAAATATACGTGGTGGAGATACCTAAAACAGGAGGTGAGACTCCTAAAATTTCAGTTGCTGATGCTGACAAAGCGCAATTCCCTTCCCGCAAACTAACAAGCCTTGGTGGTGAGTTTGCAAGCTGGAATCCCAACGGTAAAGTAGTTTACTTCACACTCGGAAATGCATTGTTCACTTACGATATCGATTCAGCAGAAGCCAAAGAATTGGAAATAAAGAAGAAGAAAGCAGAGGAGGAGAAGAAAAAGAAAGAGGAAGAGGGTAAGAAAGAGAACGAAAAAACAGATGGGGATAAAGAAAAAGGCAAAGATGAAAGTTATAAACCGGCTGAGCTTCGCATCAAAGTAAAAGCACAAAGAGATATTCCCTCTGGAAAAGTGCTTCTTCAGAATGCCCGAATTGTAACAATGAAAGGGAATGAGATAATAGAAAAAGGTGATGTGTTAATTGAAAACGCCCGGATCAGGCAAGTAGGTACTGCTGGATCCATTTCCGTTGACGGATCAACAAAAAAAATAGACCTGAATGGAAAAACAGTTGTCCCCGGTTTTGTAGATACCCATGCTCACATGTGGCCTACATGGGGAATTCACAAGTCGCAGGTATGGATGTATGCCGCCAATCTTGCATATGGTGTTACTACCACTCGTGATCCACAGACAGCTTCTTCCGATGTAATCACCTATGGCGATATGGTAGAAGCCGGGGAAATGATTGGGCCCCGTATCTACAGCACGGGCCCTGGTGTTGGTTTCTGGGCGTATAACTTAAAGAGCTACGAACAGGCCAGAGATATTCTGAAGCAATATTCAGAATATTACAACACTAAAACCATCAAGATGTACCTCACTGGCAACCGCCAGCACCGCCAGTGGATTATACAAGCGGCCAAAGAGGAAAAACTGATGCCGACAACAGAAGGAGGATTAGATTTTAAACTAAATATGACCAATCTCATAGATGGTTATCCAGGACATGAACACTCCTTCCCTATCTATCCACTGTATAAAGATTTTGCACAGGCAGTGGCCAAATCAAAAATGGCCTACACTCCCACACTACTGGTATCTTATGGAGGTCCCTGGGCAGAAAACTATTATTACTCAAATGAAAAAGTGAATAGTGATCCCAAGCTTAACCACTTCACTGCCAAAAGTGAGTTGGATCAGAAATCAAGAAGAAGACCAGGATGGTTTATGGATGAAGAGCATGTATTTGAAGACCACGCAAAGTTTGTGAATGATGTTGTAAAGGCAGGCGGACTGGCGGGGGTAGGTTCACACGGCCAGTTGCAGGGTCTTGGTTATCACTGGGAAGTTTGGAGTATTGCATCAGGGGGGATGAACAATCATGACGCACTAAAAGTAGCCACCATCTTAGGCGCCACTGCGCTGGGGTTAGATGGCGATTTGGGAAGCATTGAGTCTGGCAAACTTGCGGATTTGGTCATACTCGATAAAAACCCCCTGGAGAACATCCGCAATACCAATACCATCTATCAGGTGATGAAAAATGGCAGGTTGTACGATGGCAATACTTTGGACGAAGTATACCCCAACGTACGCAAGGCACCTTCTTTTGGCAATGAACAAGCCAAACCAGAGGGTATTCCAGGATTAAAGCGTTAAGCTCAATAAGCAACCAGTCGTCCGGTTATTCCACAACCGGACGACTTTATCCATTCTTGTAATTTTTGCCCAGCG
>CAZBQO010000188.1:0-3134 GCA_964494125.1 uncultured Nitrospira sp.
TTGAAATTTCACACAATGCTGTCCTGGCACCATCCCTGGAAGCTCCAAGCCAAGGCTTCCCTCATCATCATCCTCATTGTGGGCGGGGCCATTCTGGTCACCGAACTCTTGCATCAATATTATGTGGCGGAATTGGCCAAAGATGCCATTCATTCAAAATCTCTTGTCCTTCTGCGGCAAATCGGCGCGCGCTTTCAATCAGAAAAGCATTTTCACAATGCGATATTGCGGGAGAAATATTTAAAAGATTTGATGAGCCGGAACCCGGACCTCATCTTCCTCCGTGTGTACGGGAAAGGCGCCAAACCCGATGAACCCCCTATCCTGCTGACACAAGTGGGAGACACCAAAGACGCTTCAAGTGAAATCCCGTTGATGGTCACCCACACCTTCCAATTCGAAGAACCCCAAGGCCGCTTTCACAATCAACCCGGTGATGATCGGCTCAAACTCTCCACGCCTCTTGCCATACAGGGAAAAACCACCGGGGTCATCTACGCCGAATACTGGACGGGACAACTCACCACCATCACCCGATTCTTTCTCAATTGGTCGCTCATCATCAGCCTGATCATGGGATTCGGCATCGTGGCGGCGTTAAACTTCTTTCTCTACCGGCATGTGATCCGTCCGCTTGGACGGCTAAAAGCCGGGCTGGCTGAAGTCGAAAAGGGCCAATGGGCCACCCTGGTCCCGATCGAAAAAACAGACGAAATAGGCGAATTAGGCCGCCAATTCAATTCCATGGCACAACAGATCCAAGAGGTCATGAGGGAAAATGCAACATTGAATCAGGCGTTAGCTCAGGCCCGGGATGCCCTACAGACCAGAGTGGAGGATGCGACGGCAGAACTCCGGCAACGGAATGAAGAACTGGCCGCCGTCAACGAGCGACTCTCCATTGCGCAACGTGACATCCTCCGGCAACAACGGTTGGCGGTCTTGGGCCAATTGGTCGCCACCATCGCCCACAAGATCGGCACACCCTTAACGGCCATCTTCGGACACCTGCAACTGCTCCAGGAAGATCCGCATCTTCCCCAGGAAGTCCTGGAGCGGGTGCGAACCATGCTCAAACAAACCGATCGCCTCACCCACAGCATCCAGGACTTACTCACCTTTACGCGAACACCCACCATTTCCGTCGAACAGGTCTCGGTTCCGACCCTGATCGACCAGTCGTTGCTATTATTCCGCCCGCTGCTTCAAGAGCACGGCATTCAAGGCCTGACCCACTTTGCACCCGATCTGTGGCCGGTCCAGGGAGATGCCTTTCATCTTCAGGAGGCCATCAACAACCTCATCGATAACGCCATCGATGCCATGCCGGACGGCGGACAATTGACCATTCAGGCCCGAAACGCCGAAGATACTTCTCAAGCGGGACCGGAGGTCATCATTGATATTCACGATTCAGGACCAGGGATTCCACGGGAACACATAGAAAAAATCTTTGACCCCTTCTTTACCACCAAAAGCGTGGGGTCAGGAACAGGCCTAGGGTTGGCCATCACCACCGAAATTATTCAATTGCATAAGGGCCACATCACCGTGCACAGCGAAGAGGGCCATGGCACCCGCTTTCTCATTCGGCTGCCGGCCTGGAGGAATTCCGATCATGCATAAAGCCACCATCCTCATCGTCGATGATGAACCGGACACACTGATCCTGCTTCGGGAAATCATGGAAAAAGAAGGCTATCAGGTCTACACCGCCACAAGTAGTCAAGCCGCCTTAGCCACCTTCGTCGATCAAACGCCGGATGTGGTGTTATCGGATATTCAAATGCCACACATGGACGGGCTGGCCCTCCTGGCTGAAACACGGAAACGCAGTCCCCTCACCCAGGTCATTCTCCTCACCGCCTATGGGTCGTTGTCGACCGCGGTGGAAGGGATCAAAGCCGGGGCCTTCGATTACCTCTCCAAGCCGTTCGCATTGGAAGAAATTCGTTCCGTCGTCCGACGGGCCTGTGACCATAAACACACCCTGGAGCAGGCCCGCGTATCGATCCAGCCACTTCTGCCAAAAGGAAACGGCATCAACCAGATACAAGGCAACAGTCCGCCGATGGTGGCCGTGTACAAACTCATCGCCCGGGTCGCCCCGACGGAATCCACCGTCCTCATCCATGGTGAAACGGGAACAGGAAAGGAACTCATTGCCAGGGCCATCCATGCCAACAGTCTCCGAAGCGACGGGCCGTTCATCGCCGTGGATTGCGGCACCCTCACAGAAAATCTTTTGGAAAGTGAATTATTCGGTCACGAACGCGGGGCCTTCACGGGAGCCATCACCCTCAAAAAAGGACTCCTGGAATCGGCCAATCGAGGCACCTGTTTCCTGGATGAAATCGGCGATATCTCCCCGAACCTGCAGAGCAAACTTCTCCGGGTCCTGCAAGAGCATGAAATTCGCCGTGTGGGCGGCATGGAATCGATCAAAGTCGATGTCCGCATCATTGCCGCCACCAACAAACACCTCAAAAAACTGGTGGAATCCGGCAAGTTCCGGGAAGACCTGTATTATCGGCTCAACGTGGTCACACTGCATCTGCCCTCGCTGAGAGAACGGGTCGAAGACATCCCCACACTCATCGACTATTTTCTCACCAAATATACCCAACTCAACAACAAGGTCATCACCGGAGTGCACCCGCAGGCGTTAGCCCTGCTCACCAACTATTCGTGGCCGGGAAATGTGCGTGAACTCGAACATACCATCGAACGAGCCGTGGTCATGACTCCACATTCGCTTATCATGTCCCACGATCTCCCGTTAGCGCTTGTCGCGCCTCCCGCGCTACCCGACCAATCGCCATCCCACCCGGACTGGAAAACACTCGGACAGCTCGAACGGGAACATATCCTCAAAGTCCTCGATGCCCAGCAAGGCGACGAAAACCGCACCTCGGAACTCCTAGGCATCCACCGGAAAACCCTCCAGCGCAAACTCAAAGAATACGGCCTCCGCTAACCTCAATCCGCCCTCCCCCTCAACACGGCCACAGACGCTTCATCCTAATTTCTCCGTCATCCTGGCCATCCCTCCTCGCCCAACCCGCCCCCCCGGTGGTCATGCTGAGTGAAACGAAGGTTCTAGCAAAGCGCTAAGCCGATCCACAACCCGGCCA
>CAZBQO010000189.1:0-3099 GCA_964494125.1 uncultured Nitrospira sp.
AAATGGCTCCGTATTTCAATGGATAGAATTTCAGATTCCGATTCTGAAGATGCAGGTTCGATTCCTGCCGGGGTCACTACTTAATTTGTGTTTGCCCTGATTCCATTGATCAGCAGGGTTCAATCACCTTCTTTTGATTTTAGTTTCTAATCATATTAAGTAGCTGCCTATATGGTTTGGTGTAACACTCGCGTGATTGTACTTTTAGCATATTACATTCTATTTGGATCATGACTTCAACGGAATTTCGTAAAGCAGCACATGAATTGGTAGACTGGATGGCCGACTACATGGATAATGTCGGGGACTACCCAGTGAAACCAAACATCAAACCAGGTGATATAAAAGTTCAACTGCCCACCTCAGCACCGGAACAGGGTGAAGGATTTCAATCTATTTTTTCGGATTTTAATAATATCATTCTTCCGGGGATTACGCACTGGCAGCATCCACAATTTGCCGCTTACTTTCCCTCCGGCACAAGCGGACCTTCTGTGCTGGCTGAAATGTTATCGTCAACGATAGGAGCCCAGTGTATGATTTGGCTTACTTCTCCTTCCGCGGAAGAATTGGAGGAAAGAATGATGGAGTGGCTAAGGGATATGCTTGGCTTGCCAAAAGAGTTTACAGGTGTAATTCAAGACAGCAGTTCATCGTCTACACTGGTGGCATTACTCACTGCACGCGAAGCGCTTAATAACTATTCAATTAATAAGAATGGGTTTGAGGGTAGAGGCAAATTCAGAATTTATACATCGGAGCAGGCTCATTCTTCTGTAGATAAAGGAGTGAAGATTGCGGGGTTTGGTATTGAGAATTTGGTAAAGATAGCGGTAGATGAAAATTTTGCTTTAAAGGCCGAGGCCTTGGAAGCGGCAATTAATAAAGATTTGGAGGCTGGGTATATACCTTTGTGTGTCGTGTCGACCCTTGGCACCACCAGTTCGACAGCCGTGGATCCGATAAGGTCTATTGGTGAGATCTGTAAAAAGTACAAATGCTGGCACCATATTGATGCCTCCTATTCTGGTGCGGCTCTTCTTATTCCTTCTATGCGGTGGATGAGTGATGGAGTAGAATTGGCCGACAGCTTTGTGTTTAATCCACATAAATGGATGCTGACCAATTTTGATTGCTCTGCTTATTTTGTAAAAGACAAAAAAGCATTGATCAATACGTTCAGTATTCTACCCGAGTACCTCAAAACACCCCATGATCATTTGGTAAACAACTATCGCGATTGGAGTATTCCATTGGGAAGACGTTTTAGGGCGCTGAAACTATGGTTTGTGATAAGAAGCTATGGAGTAGAAGGGTTGAGAAAAATAATTGAAGAGCATATTGGCATCGGACAATGGCTGAGGAAAGAGATTGAAGAGGAAAAGGATTTTGAAATACTGGCACCAGTACCGTTAAACTTAATCTGCTTTAGGTACCGCCCCATTGGAATTACTGATGAAGACGTACTTAACAACCTAAATACCACGCTGCTGGAAGGTCTTAACCAAACCGGTATGATACTTCTTACGCAGACGAAGCTCGATAATAAGTATACATTGCGTTATGTGTCCGGAAACTCAAATACCTCATTGGAAGAAGTAAAAAAGAGCTGGGACATGATAACCGATTTTGCAAGAAAAATTAAAATATGATTTCTGTTGTAGGCATTCCTTTCGATGAGTTTTCCTCTTTCATGCGTGGGCCAGCTCAGGCGCCACCAAAGATCAGAGAAGCATACCATTCTGATTCAGCTAATTATTTTACTGAGGGACTTGTTGATTTAAAAAATCATCCGGGATGGAAGGATGAGGGTGACCTCACACTACCGGAAGGAACAGAAGCAATTACAGTAATTAAAGAATCTATCTCTACACTTCTTAAAAAATCAGACAAGGTTTTATCATTAGGGGGAGATCATTCTGTTACATATCCAATTGTAAAAGCTTTTGCAGAGAAGTTTGGTAAACTCACTATACTGCACCTTGATGCTCATGGCGATCTCTATGATAATTTTGGAGGCAACAAGTATTCTCATGCCTGCCCGTTTGCACGCATTATGGAAGAAGGACTGGCCAGCAGATTAGTACAGGTTGGAATCCGCACCATGAATACACACCAGGCCGAACAGGTAAAGCGTTTCGGAGTGGAGGTGATTGAAATGAAAGATTGGAACTCAGCTATCAGATTTCAGTTGGAAGGACCTGTTTATATATCTTTAGATATGGATGTCATTGACCCCGCTTTTGCGCCTGGAATATCACATCATGAGCCAGGGGGGATGACCTCGCGTGAAGTTTTGTCCATTATTCAAAATATTAAGGGAAATGTGGTTGGTGCGGATTTGGTGGAGTTGAACCCAACACGTGACCAATCGGGTATCACGGCCATGTTGGCGGCTAAATTGTATAAGGAGTTACTTCATTTGCTTTTGAAAAATTAGTTAGGCTTTTATGTCTAAAGACCTTTTTTCTGGTCACGCAAAAGACTACGCAGCATTCCGCCCTGTGTATCCCAAAACACTTTATGATTTTATTTACCAATTCGTTGAGCAATTTGATAAAGCCTGGGATGGCGGAACGGGAAACGGGCAAGTAGCTCGAGTACTGGCAGAGTCCTTCACGAAAGTGCATGCTACGGATATCAGTATACAACAAATTGAAAATGCTTTTACAGCTCCCAATATTCAATATCATCTTGCAGAAGTAGAGCAAACTGATTTTAGTAACGATAGTTTTGATCTCATCACAATTGGGCAGGCCATTCACTGGTTTGATAGAGATAAATTTTACAAAGAAGTAAATAGGGTAGGTAAGCAGCGTGGAATAATTGCAGCTTTTGGTTATAATCCAGTTCGTTTTTCGCCCTCTTTTGATGAGGCACTTAACCGTTTTTATTATGATGTAATTTATCCCTATTGGGATAAGGAGCGAAAAGTGGTTGAGGATCAATACCGATCTATTTCATTTCCATTTGAAGAAATGGAAGCACCGGAATTCAAAATAAGGCTAGACTGGTCACTACAGGATTTGCAGGGTTATATCACTACCTGGTCAGCCGTTCAAAATTTTATTAGAGAAAACGGTTATAACCCTGTTGATG
>CAZBQO010000190.1:0-3095 GCA_964494125.1 uncultured Nitrospira sp.
CGAATTTTAATGTGGGCAAAATCAATTTCTTTGATCAAGTCCATGATTCTTTCTTTAATTTCCGATTTAGCTTTCACCCCTATATCAACACTAATGATGGCCTCTGCTGGAATTTTTACAAAATGAATATTTTTTTCCGTATCTAACTCACATTTTTGGACCGGAATAAACCATCTATACTCCTGCTCATATTTCCATCCTAGGCTCTTTACTATTAATGCCCTTTTAATATCGTCTTTGATCGTAGGATCCCCTTTGTGAATTTTTATGGGGTCAAGCATCACTCTGTCTTCTGAATATTCTACTTGGTCAATTTTCAGATCACTCCAACCAATTTTTTCAGTATCAAAAGAAATCTTTATTCCTTTATGCCCGTTTGAATAGTGCGCCCACATTAAAATATCTCCATAAGGCTCGATAGCTGTTGCGTCAGAGACACATAAAATTTTATTTTCTTTCGAAAATTCATTTTTAACCTTATCTAGGGATTGCATAACATCAGTTTGCATAAGAGCAGTCTGAACTTTTTGTTTAGCACCAGCTTCCCATTTCTTTCGAAATTCCTCTATGTCCTTTATTCCAAGTCTGTGATGCATACGATTGTAAAGGTCCTCGATAGTTGAATCTTGCTTAAGATAACAATCCCATTCTTGCTCTTCAGATTTTCTGAAATATGGAGAATTTTCGAAAGGATCATTTAATTCGTTTGGATTGGTAACTTTAAATGAAAGATTCTGGACTGTTTCGCCACAGAAATTATCTGAGAAATATCTGCATACAATCATTGCTATGGCCTTAAAAAAATAGACTAGGTTAGTCCTTAAACCCAATTCAAAATATTCACATTTTAGAGGGATAAAATAAAGGTAGTTCAGACCCAATAGAAAAACCTGCGGATATTGTTCCTAAAGGGAAGTCATTTTGAGTAAGGATGGCCAAATTTTAATGCTATAGTGCAGGGTAAGCTTTAAATGATGATTGGCCATCTGCTGCGTTTCTTGTTTGCCACCTGGTCTCCAAGCTAATGACTTTTGTCTTTCTTTTTCATCAAACAGACGCATCAGTGTCATATGGCCTTAAATTACTCCCTCTTCAAAAGGTTCGACGCCTGCAGTCAGGCCTTGGGGACGGACGCTCTTGATCATCTTGCGGGCCTTGTTTGAGCGGAGCGAGTTGGTCCGCTTTCCCTCTGGTGTCCGTCCCATCTGATTTGGCCTGACTGGGCGTCAATGGTTTTGTCTACTTTTCCCGAAAGAAAAGTAGATCGGCTGCCGGGCCGAACCCCATAGCTGTTAAGCTAAGCTACGGTTTTTTCCCTGTGGAGTTGAGGGTCAAACCCGGCTTCGAGCATTTCCAGCGTGGTCATCCGTGAGCGTTGTCGATGCTTGCGACAGTGCCTGAGCAGTATCTCAAGCTCTTGGGACAGATAGGCCATGGCTTGAGCCTCCGACCCCATCACCAATTGCGCGAGCAGGAACGCGCGTTCCTGGAGCCGTTTGTATAACTTGGCCAGACTGATCTCTTGGCGTGCGGTATTCCACAGCGTCGTATTGGCGACGGCGTGGAGACGCTGCACCCACACGGCGGCAATCAATTTGCCGTAGAGCTCACAGCGCAAGCGATGGATATTGCCGGTCGTGGACTGATGCACGCGGAGAATAGATTTGAATTGCTTGAATAGCAATTCGATTTGCCAGCGGAGCGTATACAGGGCCCGGACCATGTCCAGGGGCAGCCAGGCCTCCGGCACATTAGTAATCAAGAGTGTCCACTCGCACATGGCCACATGCCGGGGACTGCCCGTCCGGCCTTGACGGCGGGCGTGAGCCTTGAACCGTCGGCGGCGGGCCTGGGCCACGGGGGCGGGCATGCGCAGGCACACCAACCGACAGGCGCCCGTTTGATTCGGGCCGAGCCCCAGGCGCACCAGGCGTTCATCCGTCGGCCCCGGTGCGGCCCGTAAGATCTGGCCGAGGTCAAGCGGCTCGCCTGTCTGGCCATCGTGCAGCGTGGTGTCGAGGAGCAAACGCGTCAGAAAGAAGGCTCCTTTAGCCATGAGGGCGTTGAGCGTCGTGAGCTTGAAATAGCCCTGATCGAAGAGCAGCAGGTCGGTCGTGTTGATCAGAGCGGGCAGGTGGTCCGTGTAACGATTATCTGGCACGGTGCCGGCGGTCTCCGCGAGAAAGGTCAGTTCGCCCTGCTTGTAGTCATACACCGTTTGGAGCTTACAATTGGCGGTAGAGGCGTTGCCTCCCGAACCGGGGAGGACGGCGCCCAGTTTCTCGCTGACACCCCAACTCGAGCTGTCCACGAGCAGGACGCGGGCAAAGGGCTGGAGGAGTTTCGTGCGGATCGGCACCGTCCGCAGTTTGTGCCGGAGCACCGTGTGCAGACAGTGGCGGAGAAAGGCGGCCGCTGAGGCCGTAAAGCGTTGATGTAAGGCTTCGCGACTGATGCGCGAGGAGAGCGCCGCCACCATCCCCCCCAACGACGGATGCGGCAGCCCCAGTTGGCCTACGGTCAGGAGCACGAGAAAGTCAGAGGGCGTGAGCGGTCCTTTCCGTTGCTGAAACCCCGTCTGTTTAGCCAGTCGCGTAATCCCGTTTTTTTTAACCCCTGAAAGAACGGCGGCAGCCCTTTCATGCGGATGCCCCCCTGAAGCCCTGGCGACGAGCCAGGGCCAGACACGCCTGGACCCAGTCCGTGGTTAACGCCTTGAATCGCTGATAGCGCTTGAGCCGCCGCCGTACCTCACCCAAGTCCTCCTTCTGGACGAAGAGCGTGGAGCTCTTGCCCGCCACGGTAAAACTGAGCTGATAGTAGGGGCCATGCTTCTTGGGATGGGAGGGGGCTTTGCACCGACAGCCCGGTGTGCCGCACACATTCCACTGCTCACTCAGGCTCCCCGGCAAGACCGGGCCCAGGGTCGCCAACTGCTGCTGAATCCGTTGCAGGGTCTGCTCTTCTCGCGTCATAAGTTCCTCCTGTTGAAACCGATAGCCTTTAAAAGGCTATCGGTAATATAGCACAAAAAAAGCGCTCGGCAAGCGCAGGGACAAGAAACATCTTTGGCTTAGCTTAACACCTATGGGCCG
>CAZBQO010000191.1:0-3052 GCA_964494125.1 uncultured Nitrospira sp.
GCGGGAAGACTCAAATGAAAAATATCATTCTTCTTCCCTAGTTCAAGTGAATGGAGGGCCTTTATCCAGTCCCTCGGCTTTGTCATCCTGAGTCGGACGAAGGATCTGTGTCCGGCCCAACTGCGCCGTGGCTTGGCCAGATGCTTCGCCTGTAGCTCAGCATGACAACCGTGAAGCTGAAACGCTGAAGGGAACGGGAGGCATCAACCGAGCGGGCGGAGTCAACTTGAGAAAAGCAAAGGATCTGTGCCCGGCTTGACGGGGCCACGGCTCAGCCAGATGCTTCGCGCTGCTCAGCATGACAACCAAAAAAATGAACAATGCAGAATGTTACTCGGCCGTTCATCCCGCCCCCCGCATTGTCATCCTGAGTGAAGCGAAGGATCTGTGCCCAGCTCATCTGGCCCAGGCCTTGGCGAGATGCTTCGCGGAGCTCCGCATGACAACAATATTGTGGGTCGATCATTATCCCGCCCCTCGGCTTGGTCATCCTGAGTCGGACGAAGGATCTGTGTCCGGACCAACTGCGCCGTGGCTTGGCCAGATGCTTCGCCTGTAGCTCAGCATGACAACAATATTGTGAGTCGGTCATTATCCCGTCCCTCGGCTTGGTCATCCTGAGTCGGACGAAGGATCTGGGCTCAGCTCAACCGGGCCATGGTTTGGCCAGATGCTTCGCCTGCCGCTCCGCATGACAACCGTAGAACCGGGAGGTCGAAGGGGATCGTCAATCGTGCGGGAGGTATTGCGAGATTCTTTTGCCTAACTTCTTCGCTCTGGGAACTTAAGTCTTTATGTGAGGTGTTCAGGAGACATCATCGATTTTTTTGGCTGGATCGAATGACCTCGGCGAAGGAACCGAAGGAATCCCCTTTGGACACATATTCGTCTCCTCCAGCCTCAGCAAAGTTCTTTGTCACGATCTGATCCCCATGCATGGACAACCCGATGATATAGACTGACGGCTGGCTGGCTTTGATGAGACGAGTGGCTTCTATGCCGTTCATCACCGGCATATTGATATCCATCACCACCACATCAGGGTGGAGCGTCTGAACAAGCTCAACCGCTTGTTGACCGTTTTCGGCTTCTCCGACCACTTGAATATCGGGGCAGGCATTCAACATGGTGCCCAATCCTTCACGGAATATGGGATGGTCATCCGCAAGCACGACCCGAATGGTTTCCTCCATTTTCGCGGATTTCGGAACCTCCACAGCCTTGGCAGGAGAGGAGGGCTGAATGACCTCCAACTCAGCATCTTGAAGGGAAAATGGCATTGTGATCAGCACTCGAGTGCCCTCGCCGACGGTCGAAACGATCTCATATTCCCCTCCAAGACCTTCCACGCGTTCTTGCACATTTAACAGTCCGAATTTTTCATAGTGGGAATGGGTTTCACTAGTTGAGGTCAGATCAAAACCACATCCGCGATCCGCCACCTCTATGCTAAAAGACTCTGATGAGACTTGTTGGATCAGGATGGAGGCTTCCTGAGTTTGGGCATGCTTCATCACATTCAGCAATAATTCCCTGATGACCTGATACAGAATAATGGAGACGGATTCAGAAAGATCCAATACTTTATCATCAACATGAGATGTCACCGTGACGTGCAAATCGTACCGGCCCATTTTTTCGGCCAACCATCGGACGGCTGCCAGAAACCCGAATTCATACAAGATGGGCGGACTGATTTGAGGAATGAGATCCCGCGTGTATTGCAACGCCTCATCCACAGATTCTTCCATGTCGCGCACAAGAGGAGCCTGCCGATTCGAAAGACCGGCTTGTTGCAACTGACTGATTTTTATCTTCCCGACAACCAGCAACTGTCCCATATAATCATGTAATTCGGTGGCAATGCGACGCCGTTCCCGTTCTTCGGTGAGAATAAGGTCTAACGACAGCTGACGCAGTCGGTTCTTGTGCTGCACGAGGTCATGTGTCCGTTCATCCACGCGGCATTCCAACAATTCCGTCATGGATTGCAATTGGGTTTCAATATTTTTGCGGTGTATGGCAGAAGCCAGAATATTCGCCATGGCTTGGAGGAACTCCACCTCCTTTTCGCGGAACTCCCGAGGGGATGCCGTATGCACACCGAGCACCCCATGCGGCTTGCCATCCTGATCCCGGATGATGCAACTCATGCCACTGACCACCTGATGATCAATCAGTAAGGAGGGACCGGAAAAGCGGTTTTCCCGCGAGAGATCCGTGACGATAACGGGTTTTTGGCTTATCAACGTATAGCCCGCCTGGGAATTGATATCGCCGCTCACCACGGCATGCCCGACCAATCCCTCTTTCCACCCGACCCCGGCGCGAAGGACGAGAGACTGTTCTCCCGGCAATAATTCCAGCACTTTGACCATTTCGATCCGTAACGTCTGACTCACAAATCTGACACATTCGTCCATGACCTTGAGCACATCTCTTTCCTGAAGCGCCAACTGTGCGAAGTCGACCATCACCTTCAGTTGTTGAGAGAAACGGAGCACTTGATCTTCCACCTTGCGAAGCGGCGTGATGTCCACAAAGGTCAGCACGACTCCCTGGATCTGATCGTCACTGGTTTGGTAGGGAGTAATTCGTGAAAAGTAGGTGTGAGGATCATGGGAAAATCGGCGAGTGTGTTCTTTGGGCGTTAAGGTACGCAGCACGTCCCGAATTTCCGCCAATAAGGTTTCATCCCCAGAAAATGAGGACAATTGGGTGATGGGCCGTCCGAGATCAACATCCAAAAACTGAAACATTTTTTGCGCGGCGGGCGTGTATTTCTGAATACACAAATCAGCATCCAGAAATAACGTGGCAATGTCCGTCGTGCGAAAGAGGTTTTCCATATCACTATTGGTGTGATTCAGTTCCTCCACTTTCCCTGACAATTGAGCATTGACCGTTTCTAATTCTTCATTGATCGACTGCAATTCTTCCGTGGAGGTTTGCAGTTCTTCATTGGCGGATTGCAATTCTTCATTGACCGACATCAATTCCTGATTGGAAGATTTCAAATCCTGGTTGGAAGTCTCCAGTTCTTCCAGGGCCG
>CAZBQO010000192.1:0-1492 GCA_964494125.1 uncultured Nitrospira sp.
GGTTGATCACCGCACTCCGTTGCTCAGCTTCGATGGCAATGGCTTTAAGGGTCAACGCATTCCTCATCTGCGGGAGCTCCCCTGTTTGGTCTACTTCCATCGAAGGTAAATCGGAATGGGAGTGAGATGCGGCCACGATGGGGGCAAAAGGATCCCGACTGGATTGTTCGATCCATTGGCCAGCCTCATCGTTATGGGGTCGCCCTCTAGGAGTAAAGGGAGGGAGAGTCGGAGCAGAAAGCAGGCGATTCAGTCCCACCGAGATGATGCCGGGTGCATCGGATGCCGTATCCACGATATTGGTATAAATCGCGAAGCCTGCCAGAAGGCACAGACCCATCGCGACAAAGGGATTTTTTAAAGCTCGACGGAATCGTTGGTTTTCATCCATACCGACAATCCAATGGTTAAATGAGTGGCTTGTTGACCATCACCCATGACCGTCACATTCTGAATGTCGACTCTTGGTCCGGATCGGGTGAGGGCTTTTAGGAACTGAAGATAGGAACGATACGCATGGGGGTTTCCCTGCGAGTTGACCTGAATTTCCAACGGGACCAATGTCACTCCCTGGATGGGAGCGGTGGTACGGTCTGTGCTCAGAATCCGATACTGGATGAGGAGATTCCGCTGTTTGCCGTCGGTTTGAAGCGTTTGTGCCCATTGCGCCAAATGGGTGAAGTTGTGGAGTAAGCGCTCCTCAGCCAGTTGAAGGTGTGTGTCAAGCGCATCCGGACGAGCCTGCAGGTATTGAGAGCGAAGCTCCGACACCTGTTGTTCCAAGCCGATCGCATCTTGAGTCAACGATTGGCGCTTCTGAATGGTGAAAAGTTTATCCAGACTCACCCAGCCCACCAGGGATAACGTGCCAATCAGTAGCACTACGAGGGCCGTGCTTTTGAGCTGTTGGGGATTGGGCCACTCAACGCGGCGAAGCCACTTCATGACATGGTTCCCTTCAAGGTGAATCGATAGAGCGGGCGTTCATTGGTTGGGGTGGCGGTTTGGGTCAGGAGTTGATCACGCCAATCCTCATGCAGGGACACATGATATGGTCCATTCGCCAGCTGCTGCACAAATTGATCCACTACAAGCAATGTGGCGGCAAGATTGGTAGAAGTGCTGCCGTCCAGCTCCACGTTCCATCCGTCCTGGGTTCGCTCCACAAAGGCTTTGCGCAAGATGACCTGGGTGGGGATAATGGATCCCAGATAGCTGAGAAACGGGCCTTCTAATTCCGGCGTGGTGGTTTCGCTGACGGATTGCGCCCATTGCCGTTTCGTGTCTAACGACATGAGGCGACTTTCCCATTGCGCGTGATCCTGCTGGAGGGCGGTGACCTGGTCGGTCATGGTCTGTATTGCAGTGCGATGTCTGGCCAAATACCCTTCGATGACGCTGGTTGTTCCAACTCCGAAAAGAATAAAAATCACAAGCATGGCGACGAAAGCCTTGGTGAGGGTATTTCGTAGCGGGGCTTGGAGAACCTGCG
>CAZBQO010000192.1:1502-2976 GCA_964494125.1 uncultured Nitrospira sp.
GCATCGCACCGACCCACAGCCAGTAATTCCAGTCCGGCTTGATGGGGTATGGTATGAGGGGAGTGTTCACGTGTGGCTGTATTTCACCCGCCGTTAATCGTTCTTCATCGTCCCAAAACCAGATGCAGGGAAACGTTAAATTTGTTTGTTGTGTGATAAACATTATCGTTCGATTGGCCTCGGTTCCGACCCGCTCTCCAAGTGGAACCCAGTCTTGAGCGGGGAACAGATGTCGAGTCCAGATGGGGGTTCCATCATCATTTCCTGCGACGATCATGATTTTGCCTTCGAGCATGGTTATCAGGATCGAACCTTTTCCCGGTTCGACGGGCAACGTGCTGAGTTGACTCTCAGCAAGAGTAGAAAGAGGAGCCAATTGACGGAGAGATAAGCCCAATTCCTGGCAGATGTGCACGATCGTATCGATATAGTCTTGTGGCCATATATCAAGGTGAATATGTAATTTTCCTCGCGCTTCCAGGCCAATCTGATATCGCCAAGCGGCTGGTCCCTCCCACGGTTTTTCCTGTTGGACCTTTCGTTCAAGAAAGGGAAGGAGGTCAGTGAGGAGCATCGGAGGGATTTGAATGGTCCGGGAGGCAAGCCGCGGATGGTCAACGAGCATGGCGAGGTGCGTGCCGGGAAATTGGGTGTGGTGAATCGCTTCTTCCAATGCCTCGCGAAGCGTGTCTAGGGACACGTGCCGGCCTGGATGTTCCCAACTTCGTCCAATGGTATTTTTCACAATTGATAAGGCTTTCAATCGACCATTTGAAAGGCTGACGCTTAAAATCGTCTGTTTTTTCTTCACCGGGGTTTTCTGAAGGTTTAGTGGGATCTCCAGCGTAGGTGTCTGAGCGTCGGCAAATGATGTGGGTGATTGCGGAGCGTCGATCATCGTATTAGGGGCTATAGCAACCGCTACTGTTGATTCGCCATTTGGATCCTGCCGCGCAGTCGGGGTCGAAGTGAAATCCGGCTTCGGTGCTCAGGGTGAATTGTGTTTCTGGAACACTAAAGGTATTCGCTTCGTCCAAACTAACCGTAGTTCCCGAGAAGTGATAGCGACTATGCGGCACAAGTGTGCCGCCACCGGAATCAGTCGGGCTTCCATCGACCGCGTAACTGCCTCCGGCCCCATTGGCCGAGAGGCTGAGGAGATGAAATAAATGGCCAACGTGCCCGCGATGAATTTTAAGATCCGGTGTTCCTGTTTCATCGGTGCTCCACCAGGTTTCAAAGTCGGCATCCGTGGTAATGGAGGGATTCACATTTTGGGATAGATGGGTAATGACCAAAAATCGTGCGTCGGCCAGGGCCGTCGTGGGGAGACCTGTGGCGTTGGTGAATCCACTGATATTGGGTTGCACGAAGTAATACCGGAGAAATCCATTAGGGTTCGTGGTGAGTTGTCCTAGTGCGGCCGCGACATAATCCGGACTCAGGGCGGTGAGTGTTGCCGGAAAGGAACGGG
>CAZBQO010000193.1:0-644 GCA_964494125.1 uncultured Nitrospira sp.
GTATCCAGGTCCCTTACATCATCCCACGCACCACCACTCCGATTTGCAGCAGCATCCCCATGAGCACAGCCAGAGAGAAACGCCAGGCACCCCGAACCCACACGCCGATGAATCCGCCCCCGAGCACCCATAGCCCGATCCAGGCTGTTTCCAGGGAATCTGGAAATGTCGCAATGGGGGCCTGGCCCTCTCCCTTCGCTAAGCGGAGCAGTTGGTGCACCATATACCCATGCAGTTCAAGTCCGGGAATTGGGGGACACACCGTGAGTGTTCCGCATTGTGAGGTATAAAAATAATCTTTGACGCCTTGGGCGATAACCCCGACAAGCACGATGTGGTCCTGAATCAGTTCCGGATTGAAATTTCCTTCCAGTATGGCTCCAAAGGAAATGGTCGGAAAGACGTTCTTCCCCCGTTCAAGATTCAACAGATATTGATACCCCTGGGCATCGGCTTCCACATATCCCCCATCGTGCGCTTCGAAAGGGCGAATGACCGTTTTCCCAAGTTGCAACCAATTAGAATTCTCAACGGACGGCTTGGGGACGATCTTCTCCTGCTGTAAATATTGAAGGGCCAGCAGCAAAGAAAAGGACCGATAGAAATTGGTCCCGTCATCCAGGAATAAGAGACCACGGCGAACG
>CAZBQO010000193.1:654-2950 GCA_964494125.1 uncultured Nitrospira sp.
CGCCGAATAATCCCCCCGGAATCGACGACCACATCGTTAAACCCGACACGATCCGTGCCTTGCAACATGGCCGGACCGGGAATACCCCCCTTTTCAATTTTCCCAAATTTCATGACCATCAGAATTTCCGGATGCGCCCCGAGTACCCGGTCCAATTCCTGCCGACCGGGCGGCACTTCCAAGTCCCGATAGATATCCACTCCGATCGCTCGAGGGTGATGTGCCATCATGACGTCCAGGGCTCGGGCAAGGACTTCATCCGTTACCGGCCAATGCCCTAATGTTCGAATATCCTGGTCCGTAACCGACACCAGTGCAATCGGGGGGATCGGCCGTGTGTCGGTCGGACGAAGACGCATTGACCAATCGTAGGCATCCAGTTCCGCGCTTTCCAGAAAGCCTTCCCACCGAAGCCCCATGACACCCAGAAAAACCAGGAGAGTCATGACCCCGATTTGAAAGGCGGGAGAACGAAGAGGTGAATGGCCCACAGAGATCCCCTTAACAGCTCAGGCACGATATGAATGAACCGGAAAACGGGAAGATATCTGCTAGGTTTTGTTTGTCATCACAAGCAAGTACATACTGAGGATGATGCCATGAACGGGAAGAACATTGTTCACGCTTCGTACCCGTTTTCCAAAAGGTTTAAGAAGACACGTGGTCCGAAATAAACGTCGTCGACACTTCCATAGGCAAATGAATATGAAAAACGGTGCCTCTATCCACTTCACTCTCAACCGCAATGACTCCGGAATGCGCTTCGATGACATCCTTGACAATTTTTGTTCCCAACCCGGTTCCACCCTGCTTCCGACTTATCGCCCTGGCCGTGAATAACGTATCTCGAATTTCGGCGGGCATGCCACGCCCGGTATCAATCACGGACACGTGAACCGTCTTTCCCATAGCCTCCATTTGTCCCGTTATCGTGATAGACCCGCCCTTGGGTACTTCGGAGATGGCGTTATTGACAAGGTTATAAAAGGCATTAAACAGCCTGGATTCATCGGCTTGCATCACCGGCAATTCCAAAATTCCTTCATGAGCCAGGGTAATCCCTTTTTCTTGAGCCGCCAGCTTCAAGGTATCAAACACCGAAGCAATCACATGGTGAAGTTTACAAGGGGCAAAGCGTGGGGGGCTCGTCAAACCCTTCACGCAATCGGCAATTTCTTTCACGCGCTCTTGAATCCGTTTGGCGTTATTGGCCACCATCTCAATGACTTCCAGGCATAATTCATGGCTCGCCCGGCCTTTGTCAGGGTCAAACGCTGGAAGATCGGCGAAAACGTCATTCATCTCATCCCTCAGGAGTGACGTCCCACCCATGACCGGCATCAGCATATTTTTTACGTCATGCCCAATGTCTCCCAGGATTCGGGCCACTTCCGCTAATTTGGCTTCCTGAAATAATCGCGCCTGCTCGATGGCCAGTGCCGTGAAAGCTCCGATGATCATTAAGATGGCCACGTCGTCCTGATTTAACCTGTCCTCCCGCTTGTTCATCACCTCCAGAACTCCAATCGGATGTCCTTCCCATCGGTTCAGAGGAATGGCAATCAGGTCCCTGGTGTGGAATCCGCTTAGGTGATCGATTTTCTCAAAGTGACGCTGGTCCTCCTTCACATCCTTAATCACCACGGGTTTTCCCGTGGCAAAAACCGACCCCGCAATGCCTTGCGCCCATGGAAATGCCGTTCCGGGCTTGAGTGGTTGGTCACCAATTGAATGGTAAAACACCAATTCCTTCGTTTCCGGATTAGCCAACAACACGGAACCGGCCTGGCAGTTCACAACCTCCAAGGCTATCTTTAATCCTTGTTCCACCACATCTTCCACGCTGAGATGCTGAAAAAGCGCCTGGCTTATTCTCCGGGCGGCATCCAGTTCCCGCTCTTTGCGATCCAATTGGTTCGAGGGATTCACATCCGGCTCCGCAATGATGTCAAGGTTGACCCAATTTTCACCATAGCCGATTCACATTCGGAGAGTTATTCGGAAAGGGTAGCAAAATTTAAATAAAAAAGCTTATTGGGCCTTAAAGGGATCACACAAGAGGACGGTGCACCTGGTGTCATTCGAACCTTCTCGGACGGCTTCTTCGCTCGCGGAGTCTGAATGAATTAGCTTAAAGAATGCAGGCTCTTGTCGTTGACGTCTGAAACAGATTGGTGCTGGATCAGTTTGCGTCTGCATAGGATCCCGGGTGAGGTCAATCTTACCGATTTGGCGCAGGAGCCTGAATAGGAGAGTATTGCCATGTTTCTTACAATTCAGCGTACACAAGAATAAA
>CAZBQO010000194.1:0-2888 GCA_964494125.1 uncultured Nitrospira sp.
AGTTCCATTTAAGACACGCTCCCCGGACAGGGATTCACCACGTTTCGTATTATTTTCTTCATGGGCAATCACCACACTGGGAATCACCAGACATCCAGTCAAAAAGCACAATCCAAACAGACCTAAGCGTCTCATGGAGCCTTGTGCCGGTGGCGTCGCTAACGGTTTTTGGAACACGTCCGTGAAAGGCATGAAACGCTCCTTTGTTTAATTTTTATATGTTGAGGAAGTTCGGATATTTGAAATATACCGATTTTTTCCTCCTGGGAGACCTGAGGGAAACCCTGGGTTTGAAACTCACGATTTTTGAAAGTGAGAGAAAATAGCCTAATAAAACTCAAGGCGAGGACTCTGTGCGTTGCTATGAGGTCCGTTTCTCAGGCGGCCTCTTGGGTGATCTTGATAACAGGAGTAAGCCAATACAGGCAGATAGGCAGGAGGCGATTAAAATGGCTAATTTTGCGTTTGATAAAGTAGCGGGATCTGGAAATGCCAGGGTGGCAATAAAGATGGCCATGGTAAATCCAATTCCTCCCATAAATCCCAGACCCACAATCTGCGGCCAGGTCAGTAGAGAGGGAATTGATGAACCTCCAAATTTGATAGCTGCCCAGACCCCCAGGCAAACTCCCAATGGTTTACCCATTAATAAACCCAAGCCAATTCCAAGAGCGAGTGAGCTGGTGAAGAGAGAAGAGATATTTGAGTTAAATTCCACGCCAGCATTGGCTAGCGCAAAAATAGGCATCACGCCAAAAGTGATCCATGGATATAAGGTATGTTCGAGTTTCTGGAGTGGAGGCTGCATCAGATCAGTGGTGGTTTTTAATGCTTGGACCGCTTGAACCTGATTTTCATTTTCTAAAATAGAAGTTCCAGGGACTTCCGATTTTTGAAACTCTCTTTTAAATATATCGCTTTTGTGTGTAAATTCCTTTTTAGTCAAGGCTGCAGTCGTTGGAATCGTGAACGCATTGAGAACTCCGGCAACCGTTGGATGAATCCCGGAAAAGAGAAAGGCCAGCCATACACCGCCAATGCCGAATAGGCCGTAAAAAATGGGTGAACGAATTCCCAACCAGTTGGCTCCAATCAAAATGGCTAAAAATCCGAGCCCCACTCCAAGACTGATCCATGAAATGTCTGATGTATAGAACATGGCAATCACTAAAACAGCTCCGAGGTCATCGACAATCGCGAGCGTTGTGAGGAAAATCTTTGCAGTGAAGGGAATTTTCGTACCCAGTAACCCCAAAAGGCCGATGGCAAAGGCAATATCGGTGGCCATCGGCACTCCCCATCCGGAAAGGTAGGACGTGTCCATCGTCACGAAGAAAAAGAGCAAAGCTGGAACAATCATTCCCCCGAATGCGGCAACGATGGGAAGGAGGGCTTGACGAGGCTCAGATAATTCTCCAACTAAAATTTCTCGCTTGATTTCTAAGCCAATGACAAAAAAGAAAATGGCCATCAAACCATCGTTAATCCACAGCAGTAAGGGTTTTTCCATTACGTTAGGGCCGATTCCAATCGAAAGAGGAAGATTCCAAAGCTCAGAATAGAGTTGACCGTAGGGTGAATTAGCGAGGACCAAGGCCAATACTGTACATGCCAGCAACACGATTCCACCCGAGGCATTTTGTTTTGAAAAATTCTCTAACGGGGAAAGAATTTTTTCAATGGGTCGGCTTTTAACGGATTGTTTGGCTTTTTTTACAAGATCCATGGAATCGGAAGTCCTGGAATGTTGTTGCTCAAGATTGGAGATTCATCTGCGGAGTCCATGAATATTTGGCTACCAACCATTTCTTTAAACTCGTTGAGAAATATTGGCTAATTATTTTGCTTGTTGAGATTGGACCGATTCGTTTGTGTTGCCAGAGTGCCTTCGCCCCAGAATCGGGTGAGTCCCTGCACAACAACCCGGATGTAAACACCTGAAGGCTATCAAGTTCTAATTGGCGATATTGTTTATGATACAGCTCAGCAAAATGGAAATCTAAGACAAAAAATTACGATAGGAGGCTGTTTTGTCTCTTGAGGCGTATCTGCTTCTATCTAGTAGGATGAGTGAAAATCATCATGTGAGAACACCTTAAAATGTTTTTTTTCGGGTAACAATTATTAGAGGAGGCAGACCATGTTGAAGGCCATTCAAACTTTTTTTTGTATTGCGGTGGTGATGGGATTGTTGATGGGGTGCCAGTCAATGACGGGTCAAACAACCGGAGAATATGTAGATGATGTCAGCGTGACTGCCGCCGTGAAAACCAAACTTGCTAATCAACAGCCTTCTTCATTGTCTAGAGTCGAGGTTGAAACTGTAAAGGGGGTCGTTCATCTTATGGGAGTAGCCAAAACCGATGCTGATAAAGCCGAAGCGGCTCGTTTGGCCAAGCAAGTAAAAGGCGTGAAGAGAGTGGATAATGATCTGACCGTCCAATCTCATTAAGACAAAGTTATCTTGATTCCAAACACCTTGCCTCAGGGGCGGGATATTTCGGGATTCTATTTTTTTCATTCAATGCAAGGAATATTTGAAGAATATCATCAAAACATTAGGTGAACGTTCACTCATTGTAAGCTGCAGAATATGATTTCACCCTAGCATTTTCCACGATGAAAAAGGCACGGCACGGTGGCAATATAAAATGGTGTCTCAGCAAAGAAAATCATGGTTCATCCGCGCCTTTGCCCTCACGTCCGGAGTTATTGTTTTCATCCTCCTCTTGCTGGGACTGGGGTCATATTTTATTGAGCAACCATTGCGAGAATACATGGAATCGAACCTCAATGAAAATCTCAAGGGATATACGGTTCAATTGGAAGCGGTGGATATTCATCCGATAGGCCTTTCAATTGATTTCGAAAATCTGACGTTAAGACAA
>CAZBQO010000195.1:0-2819 GCA_964494125.1 uncultured Nitrospira sp.
CTGTCATGCATTGTAGCCGCGAGCCGGGATACTGGAAGCGAAGAGTCCCGCCATCCTAACAAGCGACCGAACACTGATAATGCCTCCTGAAGTCAAGGAAAGAATGAACAGGGTGAGCGTTATGTTCATTGGCAATTTTCGATTCAAAGCGGTGCAGGTCCGAATGAACAAGTCATTTGGAGCAGACCCTGTCCAGCACATAACATACAGATAACTTCATGCCCAAGAAAATACTAGTCGTTCTGACGAGTGTCGAAAAATCTCCTAATCTGAACTAGGCAATCGGGTTGTGGCTTGGAGAGTTGCGCACTTTGTCAAAAAAGGCGCAGAGTTTGGCTATGCGGTGGATTATGATAGTCCTAAAGGAAGCTTACGCCTATTGACCCACACAGGCTGGCGCAGGCAGATGCAACTGATTGGGAAGGAAGGCAATGCAGTAAGCTGGTCGTTGAATTGTTGATCTCTGACCAATTCTGAGATAGAGTTTTTCAATGACTCAATCACTTATTAGCTGTTCGCCTGATGTGATGGGGGGTACCCCGGTATTTGCTGGGACACGTGTACCCGTTCAAACTTTGCTGGACTATCTTGAAGCTGGCGAAACTATCAATAACTTTCTTGAAGGATTTCCAACAGTTAGCCGAGTACAGGTCGTGGCCTTTCTTGAGGAGGCCAAAGATCGAATGGTTGCGGCTGTATTGTGAGGATACTCCTTGATGAATGTATTGACCGGCGATTGGCAAAAGATATTAAAGGGTATGAAGTTAAGACGGTCCCGCAAATGGGATGGGCGACTATCAAAAACGGTGAATTGCTGACTCTTGCCGAAGAAGAATTCGACGTCTTCCTTACCGTAGATCGCAACCTTTCCTTTCAACAGAATCTTCCCCGTTTTAATCTGGCCGTCATGATCTTGCGGGCACAGAGTAACCGCTTAATGGACTTGCGTCCTTTGGTACCCAAGCTATTAGAATTATTGCCAATGGCAAAGAGGGGTGAAGTGCTTTGGGTCAGCAGTTAATTTTTTGTTGGCCAGGATAGTCACTCAAATTGCGTCCCTGGCTTGACGTTTTGCTCAGAAGAAATCCCAATGAAATATTGCACCCCTAAGAAATTTGCTGTTCCTCTGATTCGCCAAGAGGTTTTTCAGTCATGGAGTCAGCGGGGGTATTCGTGCGATGTGTTTGTCGATCCTCCTGGACGGGAGTGGAATGATTTCGTTCATTCGACCAACGAGCTGGTCACCGTTGTTGAAGGGAAATTGCGAATGACCATTGAGGGCGAAGAGATTATCGCGGAACCCGGAGATGAGGTATTTATTCCGAAAGAAGCCTGTCATTCGGTAAAAAATATTCATCACGCGACGACCACATGGCTGTATGGGTATGATTGAAAGCATAAAGCTTGAGTGTCGTCGGTCAGATTCCGTCTGCTGAATGGTGAACGATAGATGAAAAGCATACGTCCTGGGCGGCGAAGTCGTCCTGCTGGGCACAGATCCTTCGCCGTTAGCTCAGGATGACAATGTGATTAATGCCTAACCGAATCAGAATGTGTTCGTTCAATTTCTAAATGGTGATATCGAAGATTTTGCAAACAATCCGTTACGAAAGATTTACGATCGCATGATGCGATTTATCCGTCTCTCCGACTACACATGGTGGATCTGGTTGAGCCTCGCCTGCTGCTTATTGGCAGGCCTGCTGGTTGATCCGATTTACTTCTTTCTGGCTATCCTCATTTCCACCATCCAAGCCATGGTTTTTTTTGCTCGCGAGGAAAATTCCTCGTCTTTTCCTGCGCAGCTTCGTCTGGCGTATCTGCTTCTCCTGGTCGTGCTGTATCTGCCGCCACTTCGGTTTCTCTATTGGGTTCCGGCTATTGGCACATTGATCCTGTGTTTCACCGGCTACTGTCTGCTGGCACGCGGTCTTTCCTTGCTCCCATGGAACCGGGATTCGCCTCTGACATTTCAGGAAGTCGTCAGGACCTTCAGTGTTCCTCCTAATCTTGATGTCACGCTGCGAGGCAAACCGGCATCCGGGTGTCCCGGTGGAGTGTGTTCACTCGAAGTGCAAATCGGCAAGTCCGCAAAGGCCTGAAGGGTCGATCAACAATTTGTTAGGGTACCGAGGAAATGTATATGTGGATGGAGAAGCGCGTAGTGGGATATCGTATTTCGAATTGGGGATTCCTTCTGAATTGGTGTTGATGACGTTGAAAGGACAACGTAGCCATTCTAAAGGCTGCATGAGCGGGCTGTGATAATTGAGAGATCATGGCCACCTCAAAAATTCTGGTGCCTGGAATCCGCCCCATTGGACAAAGGTTCAAATCCCAATTCCGATGGCTTTTTCCGGTTAGAGGTTTCGTATGCAGTATTCATTCACTTCACACAACATAGGAGAAGAATATGGCGAGTGTTGGTTATCACGAACCCATTGAGGAATTGTCCGATGAAACGCGCGACATGCATCGAGCCATCGTTTCGTTGATGGAGGAACTGGAGGCTGTTGATTGGTACAATCAGCGCGCGAATGCGTGCAAAGACGCGGACCTCAAAGCCATTCTTGCGCACAATCGCGACGAGGAGAAGGAACATGCCTCGATGGTGCTTGAATGGATTCGACGCAAGGATCCTACGTTTTCGAAACATTTGAAGGACTATCTGTTTACAGAGAAACCCATCGCGCATAAGTAGCCGGGGGATGTCGATTGCACGGACCTCTGCCAGGATTCACTGCCGTTTGGCTTATTCGGGTGGCTGGCAGAGGGCGTGGACTTCCTCGGTGAGGTCAATGCCCACCGGACACCAGGTG
>CAZBQO010000196.1:0-2760 GCA_964494125.1 uncultured Nitrospira sp.
TATCGATTTTACACGGGTCCGCTATCAAAATTCCATCTATTCAAAGAACGTTTGAATCTCCTCGATCAAGTGATTTTCGGAGTATTCATTGCTGACTTTTAGTCTTTATTGGAGTGGTCAAACCGTCTGAATGACACACGTTCCCCTAAACGGGAGCGCAAAGGTAATCTTTAATGACATCTAAGCAAAGATGGAGCAAAAAGTTTTAAAATATATTATAAGATAAAATTGAGGGGTGAGAATCGTGCATATAAAGTGGTGTTGATGATCAATGCTGATTTGAATTAAAGAGGTAACAAAAAAAATATACAAGTGTAAATTAACTGACTATCAATAGCTTGCGTGAGGGATAGCAGCGGATACCCCGCAGCCGGGCTGCATTGAGGGTGGGGCGAGGAGTAGCAGCGGATAGCCCGACCCCGGCAGGTAAGCCGGGGGCACGCCCAAAAAGTTTTATTTTTTTAACCTTTTAAAAATAGGAACCGTACTGCAAGGTTCGCCAAACATGATACTGGACGCAATGGGTTGCAGCCTACTGGTGACGTCTACGTAGGTAGCGATGGGAACCTGTACTTTGCTACAACCTTTAATTACCACTTTGCCGTTTTCGTATTTGTTCCAATCGATAGCGTCAAGTCCGGATTTGAAAAGTTGTGTCTCCAATTCTTCCAGGCTTCCAAACAAAATCGTTTTTGCAAAAGGTTTTAGTGCTACCGACAGCAACATGTAAGCCCAGGTGGGAACGATGGCATCGGCAGAACATTGAACGGCTACGTGCTTTCCTTCGAAGCTGGACCACTGGTTGGTTTTGATAAATTCTCTAAAGTCTTTTTCGCGCAAAACCATACCTTGAAATAGCTGGTCTTTAACGTCCAGGCTAATGCGTTCACCCTCCACATAGAATTCTTCCAGGTCGATGGTTTGCAGGGGGCTTCTGGCTACTTTATTGATAATTTCTTCGCTCATTTCTTGTTATTCCTCCTCATCTCTTGTTATCCTTCTCCCCAACATCAAAAAGCTGATTTTGGTTTTTTGATGAGGAAATCTTTTAAATAGAAGGGCTCGAAGTTGGCCAGGTCTTCGAATTGTTGTGTCTGAAATTTTTTGAAGGCCAACTCTCCTATTTGTTCAGCAGAGGGGACAATGTCTGAAAGGAAAATAGCATTGGCGTTTGTGATTACTTCTTTGCACTTAGCTGCTCCGTTGCCAAAGAAGACCACTTTATTTTTTGACAGTACTTCTTCAAAACTTGTTTCATCCATCACCTTTGCCTGAGTGGGTTCCAACACATCACCTTTGTTGTTTGCCAGTAAGCAATAAACCTCCATACGCCTGGCGTCCAACATAGGACACAAAATTATTTCATCCGAAAACTGAGTGGCTATTTTCTGAACCATGGACTCCAATGTGTTCACAGCTATTAATGGAATATCCAATGCATAACATAAACCCTTTGCACTGGCAACACCAATTCGCAAACCTGTGTACGACCCGGGGCCTTCCGAAACAGCCACTGCGTTGAGTTGGTTTGGTTTAAGATCGCATCGTTTGAGCAACTCATCTACCATGACGGCCAATTGAGATGATGCAGATTGGCTTATGAACAGGTGAGATGATGCTTTAATTATTCCATCATCATGCAAAGCAACAGAACATACGGCTGAAGCTGTCTCCAGGCTAAGGATGAGTGACATTATTTTGAGGAGAGTAGATTTTTGTATTGCCCTTCCTGCTGAAGATATTTTACAGCTTCTTTCAATTCAGTGTCGTGTTGCAGTGATAACTCTACCTGTGCCTTGACCAATCCAAAATGAAAAGCAATTTCTTCTTCCAGAATTCTTCCGATCTCATCTTTATACCGCACCAAGTCCCTGGATCGGCTTTGTTCCAATTGTTTTTTTAATGTGGTTAGTTGCCCTTGAATTTCTCCATAGGTGCGTTCCTTCTTTGCCACCTCCACTAACTGCTCCATTTGTTCTTCCAATTCAGAACTGAATGTGAATTTTTTCCCCGCCAACCAATCTCCAAATTTTTTATAATCCTCATCTGATAATTTGAAGTTATGGACTGAATTCAATTGCGGGTGCTCGGCAACATAAATTGTTGCATAGTCGAATATATGGCCTGAAGTAATAAGTTGGATCGCTGCAGGACTTAAATATTCACTGTCCACTTTCACATCCGGGTCGAGGCCGCCACCGTCATATACTTTGCGACCCCCTTTTGTTAAAAACTCAGTTTTTAAAGAGTCAGCAAATTTATCCACTGACCCATCTTTATTGCGATGCGCATAATCCAGCGCCTGAATGCAACGGCCACTTGGAGTATAATATTTTGCAGTAGTCACTTTTAGCTGGGCGTTGTAAGAGAGTTGACGCGTGGTTTGCACCAATCCCTTTCCAAATGTCTTTTGTCCCACCAGTATTGCCCTATCATAGTCCTGTAATGCACCCGCCACAATTTCTGATGCAGAGGCACTTCCTCCACTGGTAAGCACGGCTAAGGGAGTAGTAGTGTCGATGGGGTTATTGAGTGACACATACGTTTTATTCCAATCTTTGACCTTTCCTTTAGTGGATACTACTTCCAATCCTTTGGGGATAAACAAGCTCACGATGTTAACCGCTTCATACAACAGGCCGCCAGGATTATCTCTCAAGTCAAGAATTAATTTTTCAGCACCCTGTTTTTTTAAATCGAGAACAGCTGCCTCCACCTCTTTGCCTGCTCCCGGTGTAAAGTCATCCAACTTAATGTAGC
>CAZBQO010000197.1:0-2715 GCA_964494125.1 uncultured Nitrospira sp.
GGACCGGCCAAAACACTTCTTCCTCCCTCAATGAATGAGGAGAGACATGAAAATTCAGCGTCACGTCGGGGTTGAGGAGAAATGAGTCGCCAACTTCCGTAATGACCTCCATGCAGGACAAGCAGAGAGGTAAATGCCACATCCGGTAATCAAATCCATATCCCTCCCTGAACATCTCCTGCCATTTCGTATCCTCAAGGCATGGGTAGTAAGGGGGATCGCTTTTTCGATAAAATGGCAATAAGGTTTCCAGATTTTCCCTCACCTGAAGATGAAAAGATTCAGGATTGGACGCTTGATTTTCAACCAAGGATTGGACCTCTTGGGTGGTTAATCCAACTTCTTCTGTCGCCTGGAACCATCCCTTTTGCCGCCAACGTGCAAAGTTTTTATAGATGCGCTGGGTCTGCCCTTCTTCCAAACCAAGAAGGAATCCGACCTCGACCGGCTTCATGCCGTAAAAGTGGTAGAACAGACAGATCAAGGCATCCCGGCTGAGAACGGCTCGATTGAGTAGGCCATCCAGAAACCGGTACAAAACGGGATTAGTGGTTGATGATGCTACAGATTCCTGGGGCCTTCCAAAATAATCTGATATGAACCCATCCAACAGTAGAGCAGGCCGACAGGGAAGTTGTGAGGGACAGTATTCGATAAACCGTTCAACCAGATCAAACGAAAGTCGCAACAATAATTTTTCATGGGCCGAGTTGTCCGCCCATTGCCCCATGTCTTGCAGAATACGCCGAATTAGGCCCGATGAACGTTCCAGGAAATAGGAAAAGTTTGCCGGAATGAACTGTTTGAATTCTTCAGGGTTATTAATCACACCGTTGGTTGATGGGGATAACGTCTTCAAGGTCGTCCTCCTTGCTGGGGGAATGAAAATAAATGAAAAAATAATGGAAAATTCTCATAAGTCCATCAGGCTGTCTTGTTGTACAAATTTATCGAGACGCCCCCCACTTCTGTACTGTTAAAATCCCTTGATTCTCCCGCTACCGACCCTAGGGAAGTCATGGCAGCACCGTGGAAGTTCCAGAGGAAGAAACGTGGGATCCAGAGGCCAGCCTCCTAAAAGAGGGAGAAAAACCCTGATTTGTCAACTGAAAGGGCGGGATAGGTCTGATAGGGTTGAACATGCCACACCTGGAAAATCAGGCTGCCACCCGTTTTCTCCATTGGCAGTCCAGCGGGTTCATTTAGGCGAAAGGGCTTAGTTCATGTTGTCTTCAAACCAGATGGCAGAAAATATTCGGAATAAAAACTGGATGGAAACCCCGCTGGGGGATATGGCCGGATGGCCCTCTCAGCTCAAAACCTCCGTCCAAATTATTCTGGATTCGAGATATCCCATGTTTGTCTGGTGGGGGGAACATCTCATCAATATTTATAACGATGCCTATATCCCGATATTGGGAAACCGACATCCGCAGGCGTTGGGTGCCTGTGCGTCGGATATTTGGTCTGATATCTGGGATGTGATTGGTCCGCAGGCCGACATCGTTTTTCAAGAAGGTCGTTCCACATGGAATGAGGACCTTCCTCTCTTTACGCGTAGACATGGATTCTTAGAGGAATCCTTTTTTACATATTCCTACAGCCCAATTAAGAATGAACAAGGAGATAAGCTTGGACTCTTTTGTGCCTGTACCGAAGAAACCAGCCAGGTATTAAAAGGGCGGAGGCTTCATACTCTCAGACGAATGTCCGAAGTGACGGGAAAAGCCGATTCTGTGGGAGAGGTTTGCCGGCTTTCGGCTGAAATTCTCAAGGACAATCCCTTTGATATCCCCTTCAGTCTCATATATTTGTGGGATAGGGACGAACGCGCTCTGTGTCTGGCCGCACAATCAGGTTTTCAGCCTGATTCACTCCTGACGCCACTTCGACTCGCGATGGATGGAGACATGTTCCATCCTCCTCCATGGTGGCCCCTGTCACTTTTCCCCAACCGGGATGAGACTGTCTTCACTATTAACAGGCAGTTGAATCTTCCGGGAGGGCCGTGGCCGGAGCCGCCTCATCAGGGGATGGTGCTGCCTGTAGAGTTTTGGGAAACACAAAGACGATCCGGCTACCTGATCGTGGGGCTCAGTTCGAGGCTGGTCATTGATGACCGGTACCGTGAATTTCTGAATCTGCTTGCGAAGGGGATTTCGGGAGCCATCAATCGTGCGCAGGTCCGGACCGAAGAGCGGAAACGGATTGAAGCGTTAGCCGAACTGAACCGGGCAAAAACCGAATTTTTCAGCAATGTGAGCCACGAGTTCCGCACACCTCTCACACTTATTCTCGGATCTCTGGAAGAAGCGATGCAGACCACCACGTTCACCACGGCTCCGGGTGTGGAGGTGGCTCACCGAAATGCCGTGCGGATGCTGAAGCTGGTGAACACGCTATTGGATTTTTCCAGCCTGGAAGCGGGCCGCATGCAGGTCGTGTTTGAACCGGTGGATCTCTGTGAGTTAACCATTGACCTGGCATCATCGTTTGAATCCGCCATGAAAAAAGCCGGTTTGGAATTTGTCGTGTCCTGTTCCACGCTGTCTCAACCGGTCTATGTGGATCGGACCTGCTGGGAAAAGATCATGCTGAATATGCTTTCAAATGCCTTAAAGTTCACCTTGCAAGGACGGGTGTCCGTGGAAGTCTGTCCTCATGCGGAAAGCGTGGATGTCCGGATTGGGGATTCAGGAGTCGGTATGAGCCCGG
>CAZBQO010000198.1:0-2671 GCA_964494125.1 uncultured Nitrospira sp.
GCAAGTTGGCTGTATTCAAAATGTTTCGAGGCTCCATCCATCCCCGGCGGGCCTGTCCCAGGCCAAATCGCATGAAGTCCAGGTCTGTGGTCCGGTGGGCATCCGTGGAAATGGCAATCTTGACTCTCATGTCTTTGGCCATCTTACAGTGGAGGTCATTCAGGTCGAGTCGAACCGGCTGGGCATTGACCTCTAAAAAACAGCCTCGCTCCAACGCCGCGGCCATGATCTGTTCCATGTCAAGGTCGTAGGGGGCACGCTCATTCAGGAGTCGACCGGTGGGATGAGCCAGGATATTGAAGAAAGGATTGTCCATCGCTCGAATGATCCGTTCTGTCTGTTTCTGTCGGGGAAGGTTGAATTGGTGATGAACCGCGCAGACCGTCACATCTAATTGCGCAAGAATCTCTTTGGGGAAATCCAGGGACCCGTTTTCTAAAATGTCGACTTCAGTTCCTTTAAGAATGGTGAAGCGTGTGAATTGTTCGTTGAGCCGGTCGATTTCTTTAATCTGCGCAGCCAGGCGTTTGGCATTAAGACCATGCGCAATAGTAACCCGTTGCGAGTGGTCGCAAATCGCCAGATATTGATAGCCTTTCTGTTGTGCAGCGAGGGCCATATCTTTGATGGAGAACTGGCCATCGCTGGCTTTGGAATGGGCGTGAAGGTCGCCACGAATATCCTCGAGCGTGATTAAACGAGGGAGGTCATCCCGGAGACCCGCTTCTACCTCGCCCCAATTTTCCCGGAGTTCGGGAACAATATAGGGCAGGCCGACCTGGCCATAGACATCTTCTTCGGTCCGTCCTGCCACGGTCTTGTCTCCTCGAAAGACCCCATACTCATTAATCTTCAACCCTTTTTTGATTGCGAGCGAACGGACTGTAATATTGTGGGCTTTGGAGCCGGTAAAATATATAAGGGCGGCTCCATAGCTTGCCTTCGGGACGACACGGAGATCAACTTGAAGTCCGGAGCGCAGCAGGACGGTTGCCCGGGTTTTTCCCTTTGAGACGACCGTTTCCGCTTCATCGTAATCCACAAAACGATCCATGATGGTTTTGCCATCCTGACACGTCACCAGGATATCCAAGTCCCCAATCGTGTCTTTTCTGCGGCGGTAACTTCCGGCAATAATCGCGTCCTTTACACCTTTGATGTCTTTTAAATAAGCCAGGAGTGGTTCACCGAATTCCTCGGCGGTCTGTAGTTTGATACGTTTTTCCTCGATTGAGTGTCGATCCGTCTCGGCAAGGATTTTTTCTTCAATTTTTTTTCCGAACCCGGGGAGTTCCCGAATGGCGCTGGTTCGGGCGGCCGATGCCAGTCCCTTCAGATCTTGAATGCCGAGTTTGTCATAAAGGGTTTTGACCCGTTTGGGCCCAAGCCCGGGAATCTTGGTCAGTTCCGCCAGTTGACCGGGCATTTGCGAGCTGACTTGGTCAAGGATGGACAAATGTCCTGTCTCGACCATTTCTTGAATTTTGGCAGCTAAATCTTTGCCAATGCCCGTGAGCGTGGATAGGTCCGCTTCTTCTGCCACCATGGAGGCCACGCTGTGTGGGAGACCTTCGATGGTTTGCGCGGCCTTCCGGTAGGCTCGAATCCGGAATGGATTGGCCCCTTGAATTTCCAGGAGCTCGGCCAGGCGGCTGAATGCTTCGGCAATTTGGGAATTGTGAATAGCCATCGCGTCACATTCTTAATCGGCGTTGACGTATCTGAGTAAGTCGAGTGCGTTGATGGGAGCGAAGCCCTCCTCATCATTGTCGAAATAGCAGTAGACGTCCTTTCCTGAGTGGCTCCACTTCCGACACTTGGTTGTCCAGGTTCGAGGTTGATGTTGATGATATTTCCCTTCATAGGAATCCTGAGGGCCATGCAGACGGATGTAGATAAAATTTCCCGTCACGACTTCCGGTGACCATTGGCCTGCCAGATGATACAAACAGAATGCGGCATGATGGGCCATGAGCAATTGGTAGATTTCCTCATCGAACCAACTGGCGTCCCGAAACTCAAAGGCATAGCGGAACCCTGTGGGTAAGGCGATCAGGAATGCTTCCAGTCGGGAAACGTTCTTCCTCCAGCGGGGTGGCAACTGAAAGAGGATCGGTCCCAGTTTGTGTTGAAGAACGGTGACACTCTCAAAAAACCGTTCAATGCTTTCTTTCGGATCTTTGAGTTTTTTCATGTGGGTGATATACCGGCTGGCCTTGCAGGTAAAGAGAAAGTCCTCGGGGATTTCATCACGCCAGTGTGTCAAGGTTTCCTGCGTGGGAAGGTGGTAAAACGTGTTATTGATTTCAACCGTGGATAAATGGCGGGCATAGTAGGGAAGAAACTCTGCCTCCTTCATACCTCTTGGATAGAATGGGCCGACCCAGTCAGGATAATGCCAGCCCGATGTACCAATATGGATGTTGTCCGGATACATGTTCAATAGATTTCTTCACGAGCCGGATAACAACAAGATAACGGGCTCGGGAGAGGAAACTTATGGGGAGCGGAAATCCCTCAGGATGCGATTAGCCTCTTACCTGATTCCATGGCTGAACATTCCAAGGCATTCCTGCATGATCGTCCACAGACGGATGCTAGGAAGAGGGTGGTTCAAGAGCCCGGCAAGGGCCCAGGACCGTCATGAGGACAATGCCTTGACGAAGGTCTT
>CAZBQO010000199.1:0-2651 GCA_964494125.1 uncultured Nitrospira sp.
GTGGTTGACCTGAATGTTATGACGTTTGATTTTTTTGATGAGTCCTTGCCGGCTTAACCCTAACCGTTTGGCCGTTTGGACCTGATTGAACCGGCAGGCCAACAAGGTCTCCTTGATCATGCGTTGCTCCAATTCATCGACGGCTTGATGGAGACTCCGGCCTTTCAGATCTATGGTGCCTCCGGTCGTTTGAACAGGGCATCGGATGCCTTCTTCGAGCGCTTCCTCGTGTATCGTCGTTCCACGGACCATGACCATTAATCGTTTGATTTCATTCTCTAACTGCCGGATATTTCCGGGCCAGGAATATTCCATGAATCGCTGCATGGCCTTGGCGGACAGTTTTTTCCTGGGTCGATCCATCTGCGAGCTGTAGAGGTCCAGAAAATAATTGACGAGCAGGGGGATATCTGCCGGGATTTCCCGTAAGGCCGGCGTATGCACATGCACGACTTTGAGACGGTAGTAGAGATCATCTCGAAACGTGCCGGCCTTAATGGCGGCTTCTAAATTTTTATTGGTGGCCGCAATGATCCTGATATCGAGGGGAACGGACTCTCGCTTTCCCACCGGCTCGACGGCTCGCTCCTGCAGCACCCGTAATACTTTGGCCTGGGCGCTTACGCCCAGATCTCCAATTTCATCCAAAAACAGCGTGCCCTTATTCGCCTGTTCAAATTTGCCTATTCTGGCCTCTACGTCCGTCGCAGTGCCTTTGCTGATGCCGAATAATTCACTTTCGATTAACGTTTCGGGGAGGGCGGCACAATTGATCGCGACAAACGGTTGACGGGCTCGCGGGCTATTGTAATGAATGGCTTTGGCCACCAATTCCTTTCCCGTTCCGTTTTCTCCGGTAATAAGCACATCCACTGAACTATCCCGGACCTGATCGATGATTCTGATTAGTCGCTGCATGGGTAGACTGTTTCCCATAAGCTTTTTCGTGGAGTACTGTCCTTCAACCTCTTTCCACAAATGCGCGTTTTCCTGTTGCAACCGTTCGCGTTCCCGCCGCAATTGTTCCATGACATGGAATTTCTGAAGAGGGATAGCGATGCTATCAACTAACGCCTGAGCCACCATTTCATCCTGAGCGGTAAAGTCCTTGCCCTTTTTATTCACGGCTTCAAGGACGCCGATGATGTCTCCGGTTCTGTCCCGAACCGGTAGCGCCAACAGGGTCTGCGTTTGCCGCTTCATTTGTGCGTCGATGCCGGTAAAAAATCTTGAGTCCGATTGCACATCTTTGACATTGATCAACTCTCCGGTCGCCACACAGGCGCCCGCAATTCCTAAGCGCGCATCCAGACGAAGTAGCCGTCCACTCACAGGGAGGGGAAACCACAGCTCACATTCCTTCCGATCCAGCAGAAACACACTGATCCCCTCCGCCTGCAGTACCCGGCGTGATTCTTTTTCAATGAGTTGTAACAATGTTAGTAATTCCTGCTCCTGGTTGATCTGAAGCAGAAATGTTTCAGGAAGGTCTATTCTCTTGTGAGGAATTTCCTGTTTTCCGGATCGACTCGCCATGGCGGTGTTCCTGAAAATTCCGTTGAGCCCACACCGCTGGACAGCAGGGAGCATCAACTGTACACATTATGACCAGGTGTGAATGGAGAAGGCAACTACCCGACCAGCCCCCCCTTCTCCGTTCACCTGAGGAGGCTCTCCTCTTACCATCCAAAATCCCAAGCCCATGAGCTAGCCCCTGGCTTGTTCTATGGAAGTCACCGAATGTGGCACCAGACTGCCCGGTTTCGTGAACAACCGGTAAACGGAAATGCGGTTGGCTTTCCCCCTTAGCGTGATCACGCCGACTTCTTTGAGTCTCCATGGATGATCTCCGAGGTATTGTTTGGTCGTCTCTCCAATAAGGATCCGGCAGACTTCATCTTTGGGCCAGGTCTCCAACGAGTCTTTTTGGAAACTTTCTAATCGAGAGGCAATGTTCACGGAGTCTCCAATGGTCGTAAATTTCAACCGTTGTTCACTGCCCAGACTTCCGACGACCACCGGCCCCGTTTGAATGCCTATCCGCATCCGCACCTCGGGCAACCCCTGCTGTTGCCATTGAGTATTGAGCTGTCGCATTTCCTGTTCCAGAGCCACAGCACAACTGACTGCATTGTTGACATCCTGCCTCGTATTTTCTTCAGTTTGTCCCAGCCGGAATACTCCGAAATCCGCTTTGATCATGTCTCCATGATAATCATCAACCATCCCATCATGGTTGTTGATGATTTTCACCATTCGTTCCATATACGTGTTGAGCCAGTCCAGTACCGTGTCGGGTTCCATGTTTTCTGCCACGGTCGTGAACCCTTCTAGATCCGTAAACAACGTCGTCACCACCAATTTTTGTGGGCGTAACCGGCCCTTTTCCAAAAATTGTTCCCGCTTCTCCCACACAGCCTGAGCCACTTCTGAAGAGACATGCCGGGAAAAAAGCGACATCAGGAGCGCCCGGTCCTGCTTTTCCCGGTTCGAAAGCCAGGCTGTCACCACCATGGCATTGACGACCAATCCAATGACCGGCGGGATAAACGGGATCCACGTCCCATACATCATCCCACTCACCACCACTCCGCTTAGCAGCAGCATCCCCATGAGCACAGCCAGAGAGAAACGCCAGGCACCCCGAACCC
>CAZBQO010000200.1:0-2512 GCA_964494125.1 uncultured Nitrospira sp.
AGAGGTCGTTTCATTGCTCGGAACAACATATTTTGAACCAGAGAGAAGTCCTGAATTACAACAAAAATTGGATAGCAATCTGTCAGTTGCCAAAAACAACTTCAATAATGATCCATCCGAAGATAACTACATTTGGTATGGACGAAGACTTGGATATCTATCCAGGTTTAATGAATCAATAGATGTATTGAGCGAGGGAATTGACAAATACCCCCAATCGTACAAGCTATTGCGACATCGCGGACATCGGTTTATATCCATGCGCCTGTTTGACAGGGCCATTGACGATTTAACAAAAGCATCTCAATTGATGTCCCCCCACCCGCCTGAAATTGAACCAGATGGTGCCCCCAATCAACTTAACCAACCGCTATCCTCCACACAGTTTAATATATGGTATCACCTTGGATTGGCGCATTACCTTAAGGGCGACTTCGAGAAAGCTGAGCAAGCCTACATCGAATGCCTGAAAGCAAGTTATAATGATGACCTACTGGTGGCCACAATCGATTGGTTTTACATGACGTATAAACGCCAGGGAAAAGGTGAACTGGCCGAAGGGTTGCTGGGAAATATAGCTGATTCGATGACAATCATTGAAAACGATTCTTACTACAAGCGTTTAAAAATGTATCAGGGTAAACTGCAGCCCGAAGATGTGCTGACAGTAGATCCAAATGCCGAAGATTATGATTTATCTCTTGCTACACAGGGTTATGGAGTCGGCAACTGGTATTTTTATAATGGAGATACCACCAAGGCCGTTGAGATATTCGAAAAGGTAGTTTCCGGAAACAGTTTCGCTTCGTTTGGATTTATCGCGTCAGAAGCCGAGCTGGCAAGGCTTAGAAGTTCAAAGTAGGCAGTGTGTTAACATTAATCTGATTATTCCTATACAGAAATGCGTTTATCTTTGCAGGAGTGAAGAAATAAATGTGTTTTAATTAATCATGAGTAAATCAATAAGGGTTTATAGTCCTGCATCAGTTTCCAATGTAACATGCGGGTTTGATGTGCTTGGTTTTGCAATTGAAAAACCTGGGGACATTATACTTGCAGAGCAAAGCGAAAAACCAGGTGTACGGATTAAAGAAATAGTTGGAAGCGACTCCATCCCCTTTAACCCATTAGAAAATGTAGCCTCCGTTGCGGCTCAGGCTTTGGTAAATCACGTTGGTTCTGACTTTGGCATTGATCTTACTATATACAAAAACATAAAACCAGGTAGTGGAATCGGATCAAGCGCCTCAAGTGCAGTGGCGGCAACTTTTGCTGCCAACCAATTACTTGGAGTTCCCATCAAAAATATTTTTGACCTAATTCCGTTTGCCATGCAGGGTGAGCAAATCGCTAGTGGTACCTTCCATGCTGACAACGTTGCCCCTGCCCTGTTGGGTGGTTTTATTATAGTACGAAGTAACGACCCGCTGGATGTAGTACAATTGGGAGCTCCGCCAGACCTGTATACGGTAGTTATCCACCCCGATGTACAAATCAAAACTTCCGAATCAAGAAAACTACTCCCTGCTCAAGTGTCTCTTAAAAGTTTAGTGACGCAGACGGGGAATTTGGCAGGACTTGTAGCGGGTTTGTTACAACACGATTATGATCTGATTGGCCGATCCATGATTGATATAATCGTAGAACCCGCAAGAGCTGCCACCATTCCAGGATTTAAAGAACTTAAACAAGCTGCCTTGGAAGCTGGCGCACTGGGAGGTGGCATCTCCGGATCAGGCCCGTCAGTTTTTGCTCTTTGTAAGGGTGAGGCTTCGGCACAAAAAGTACTTGAGGAAATGAAACGCAGTTATAAAAATTTTAACATACCATTTGACACTTACATTTCCCCTATTAACAAAAAAGGAACAATTGAAATCATTGACTGATGTTGTATTATAGTACCAATGGAAAATCACCAAAAGTCGGTTTTGAGGAAGCTGTATTGCAAGGATTAGCAGCAGACAGTGGTTTATATTTTCCGGCATCCATCCCAAAACTTCCCTCCTCATTTTTCGAAATAATTGAAGACCTAACTCCTCATGAAATCGCGTTTCATATTGCCAAACAATATGTAGGAGATGAAATTCCAGCAGATAAGCTCAAACAAATTGTAAAAGAGACATTAAATTTTCCTGTCCCATTAATTGAAGTTGAAAAAGATGTCCTTTCACTGGAACTTTTTCATGGTCCGACATTAGCATTTAAAGATGTAGGTGCGAGGTTTATGGCCAGAGTCCTCCGTTTTTTTTTAGAGAAGAAATCAAATCCAGCAACCATCCTTGTTGCCACTTCTGGTGATACGGGTGGGGCAGTTGCCAGTGGCTTTTATGATGTTGAAGGAATCAATGTCGTCATACTCTACCCTTCCGGTAAAATAAGTATGACACAGGAAAAACAGCTTACAACATGGGGAAAGAACATTCACGCATTAGAGATAGACGGAACTTTTGATGATTGTCAAAAATTAGTTAAAGAAGCTTTTGCCGACAGCGAGTTAAAGGCTAAGTACGGT